>NZ_JAXFXH010000025.1:0-127730 GCF_034091795.1 Suipraeoptans intestinalis
CTATTCAAACTCTACAAAGACTAACGCTTTTTGTTTAGGAATTATTCTCTGTAATGTTTCTCGTTCTTTTGATTATTTGATATATCCATATTATCCTGCCTATACGAGCTAATGTTATCATTTTGTTATCGGCATTGATAACACCTACTCGATAACTGTGGATAATAACTATATGTAGCATGTCAAATTATAAGCTATTTTGCTTAGAGATTCAACACAAAACTGAAATTTTACTTTTCCTTATATTCATCTGGTATTGCTATTTGAAATGTTTCACACAACAGCATCACATCATGCACATCATTTTTATCGTGTTCATATCCCAAATGAAGCATTACCTGACTCAATGGTTCAATACAAGAAACAGTTATATCTCCAACTTTTCCAATACCGGAAAAAGTTTTTGATGGAAATATATCTCCCTCATAAACAATTCCGTCATCTGTAAATTCAAAACAATGTAAATCAATGATTCTTTGTTTATCATCTTTCCAGACAGTATGACCATCCGTTGTATAATCAGTATTTACTTCCTCAAATCCATGCTGCTTAATCACATAAATATAATCATGATAATGTTTCAGTTCAACAAACAAATCAATATCATTGTGTATTCTTGATTCTCTTTTAAGAAGTGCATCAACACCCCATCCGCCATCTAAATATACTTTAATTTCGTTTTGCAAAGCATATTTTATAATTTCACATGCATCTTCTGTACGTACCATAATCTATCCTCCAAATTCAAATCTTTGTATGCTTTCCAACTCACTAAAAGCCTGAAATTTGTCAGTCTTTCATCCTTTTTGTTATCAATCACCAATTAGCTGTAATCCATTAGGATTTAGCTGATATATTTTATCGCACACCTCTTCAATATACTTTCTATCGTGAGAAATGCTAATGACAGCCCCCGGAAATTCTCGGAGCATTTTTCTTATTACCGGACCGGACAATGGTGAAAAATTTCTTGTCGGTTCATCCAGAATAAGAACATTTGCACCACTTAAGCTCATCCTCAAGAGAAGCACTTTCGCCTTTTGTCCGCCTGATAACTCCCGAATCGGATGCTCCATTTCATCTGGTGTGTATTTAAGTGAACCAAGGTATGTTCTAATTCTTGTACGCTCTTCTTTATCTCCTGTTTTATCAAGGTAATCAACCGGTGTAACATCCAAATCCAGCAGGTCTTCATAAGTTTGAGGCATATATTCTGCTTTAATGTCATTCCGATTTAGGAGTTCTTCCGCTATCTTTTTTAGAAGAGTCGTTTTTCCTGCCCCGTTGGCTCCTATCATACAGATTTTTTCTGAACCTTTTATTTTTAAATGAATTCCTTCTGCTAAAATTCTTTTGCCATCCGGAGTCACAAGCTTTGAAAGTTCATATTCTATGACCGTTTTTCCTGCGGGAATGTGTGAGTTTTCATCCCCTAATTTGACAAAGATTGCTTCTTCCTGTTCCGGCATCTGAGTCATATTTTCATCTTCTTTTTCAAATCTTCGTTCCATTGCCTTAACCGTATGCATTTTGTCCTTTAAGTTTTTGGCAACAGACGGTGCTTGTCTGGTACAACTTCTTAATGCACCTTGTACACTCTGCATAACTCTTTGATATTTTTCATCGCGAATCTTTTTCTCCCTACGGTCACTCAGTGCCCGCTGTTTTTGGATTTCAAATTTATGAAGCCGTTCTTCCACATAGCGTCTATAGGGAAGCTTTGCCACGGTATATCTCGCCTTTGTTTTTCGTATAATCTGCTCGATATGTATCACCATGTTGGCAGTACGCTCTATCAGCGTTTCATCGTGTGAAATAAAAAGCACAATGTGCTTCCAGTCATTTATGATTTTTTCCAGTAATGTAAGCGTCGCAATGTCGATGTCATTGGAAGGTTCGTCCAACAACAGCACAGAAACATCGCGAATGAAAAGCCTCATAAGTTGTGTCTTGACTTTTTCGCCTCCTGAAAGACTACCCATTGTCTGGTTACTGTAGAAAAAATCATTTTTCATTCCAAATTTTCCCGCAATAACAGACAATTCTTTAGGCGTTTTCTCCCAGAATATTTCCTCTTCAGAAAAATATTCGTATATTGTTTTTTCCTTATCTTCATCGAGCATCTCCTGCGGAAGATAACCAAGACGTTCGTGTCCCATTATCCTTTCCCCATCTGCTTCTATATAGTTTTCTACAAGCGACGGATTGTATATCCACTTCATTAATGTCGATTTCCCATTTCCCTCTTCTCCAATAATAACTGCCTTATCTCCATCATTTAGCACAAGGTTGAAATCATTAAGAATTATTCTCAGGTCTTTTTTATGTGTTAAATTTAATTTTTTTATCTGCAACATTAAAGTTTCTCCTTTTCGAAGTCTGAGCCAATTATTATTTTGAACACACAAAAACGAGTCTTTTTTGCATACGCAAAAATAGACTCGCTAAATAGACCCTTATTTCTTTTCCAAAAGGAAAACAAAGGAAATGCCTCTTGCGATAATCCAACTTAAGCGTACACAAAACAAACCTATTCTCTACAGGCTCAATAACTATATGTGTCTTACTTAAATCAAATTATCTATTAATCATTTCCTCACCTTACACAAAATGTGCCTTTCTTTCTTCTAATGGCAATACTATCATACTGTATTTTTTGTGTCAATACATTTCACCTTATGGAAGTGCAAATTAAAATTTTCACTTCCTAATTATACATCCAACCATTACGAAATTCAATCTTTCACAACCTCTTTACAACCACAACCACAGCACTCCAGCAAACGCAGGAGCACCATACCGTAAAACGCTTATGTGTAAATCAACTCCGTTCCTACAACTTCCCTCACACAAGCCTGAATATTATTCATTCTTCCAATCCATTCGTAGGGATTATCTTTCTTTAATTGTTCCGTCACATCTTGTCTGTCGGCATATTCCTTTACCAGTCGAAGAAACATATCCTCTGCTTGCTTATCGACTTCTGCAAGATAACTATGCAGCTTTCCGCTTGTCAGCAGGTTCATATATAACACTTTATAGTGTTCCTTTAAATGCCTTGCATGTCGTTTCCCCCATAAACCAATCGGCTCTATTTCTTCTTCGGCTGGTACTGTGATGTTCGGCAATAAATAATCACCCACCTGTCTATAAGTTCCGCCCATTTCTTCAAAAATTGTCTTTGTCATTTTCCTTTTCCTCCTGTGATTTTTGTCTATCGTGATCGTGTATTATCACGCTTGCGACCTTTAACTGTTCTTGCCTGCTCCAACAAATCATCTATCTGTTTGCGACCAAAAACCTTACGGAGCAGGCTGTAATCTTTATTTTCTGCTTTTAGGATTTTGTTTTCTTCGGTCAATCTTTCATTGACTTTCTCCAAACGCTGATTGGTGCGGTATAACTGTGCATTCGCTGTATTCAGCCTATGATAGTTGTCCCACCCCTCAAAGCAGCGGGCAAGCACCGTTTTGACAAGTTGCTTCAATTTCCTTACAACCGGCTCTGCCATTTTGGTTTTATATGCCTTTGCAGTCATAAATTTCTCTGGTTCTGGCAACTGATATTTCGGTGCAGTATCAAGCTCTATTTCAAGATTTGACAGCTCGTCTTTTGCCTTATCATAGTTCAATACTCGTTCCGACAACACATCAAATTCAATCTGTTTCTGCTCGATTTTCGCACCTAATGCCGCCACTTCTTTTTCTCTTTCCTGCTTTTTATAATCCAAAACAGAAAGATGTTTTTCGTGTGTGCCTAAATGTTCCCACTCAATCCCATAACGTTCCATCACCGCCGCAAGCTGTTCTTTTTCGGACTGTATCCATTGCGACCACTCCGTATCGCCACGACTGCCGCCCTTAAAACCTTGCGTTGCAAGAGCCTGCTTTAGTGACACTCTTGTATCAAGTCCACGCTTGCTGCCTGTGGTAAAAGGTACAAAATCTATGTGCAGATGTGGTGTAGCTTCATCCATATGCAGATGAGCCGAGAACACCCGAAGCTGTGGATTTCGCTCCTGAAAACCCTGATAGTATTCATCTAAAATCTGCTTTGCCAGTTCTCCGTTTTCCGTATCGGCGTTCATATTTCCCTTACCGCCCACCTGTAAAATGATTTCGTGGAACGGTTTTTCCTGCTTGGAACTTCGGATTTTTTCATAATAATCTTTTATCTTTCGGTCTGACCTTATCTGCTTGGCATTGTATCTTTCCAATGCTTCATCAAACAATTCGTGATAAACTGTCTTTATATTTTCATTGCAGTAGTCGATATTGAGATGAGTACGAGTTCCGTCTACATTTTCTGCTCGGAACTTTCGGCTATTGTGATTGACCGAGCCTTTACCGACCATTGCACTTATCGTTCTCTGCATTTTTTCATCTCCCATCTGTAAATTTCAACATTCTCAGGTTTTGTTACTTTTGTCAAAAGTAACGCAAAAGCACTTTTGACGGGTACACCCATCAAAAATGCGACCTGTAAACAGGTTTTGCGTTCTCCGAAGGCTCTCCGAGGGGTGAGCGTGTGCCGGTGGCACACACGCCTGCGAACCGACCGAGCCAGCAGGCGAGACCAAAGAGCCGCCTTTGAAAAGGCACTCTCTGCACACTCCCCTAAACTTTATCCGGTGTCAAAGTGTGACGATGGTGACAATGTTTTTCACAGCGTGCTGCTCTCAAAAACATTGACACCTTTGACACCGTTTGTCACGCCGTCTGCTCGGTTTCTTTCCAAAGTGAAACCTTTCTTCCGTCGTGTGTGCGGCTGTTCTGATAACGGATACCGTAATCACGAAACAGCCTGCTTGCGTTGATACTGAGCCTTAAAGAAAGTACATTCGGCTTTATATCCACCGCAAGCCTTTCGCAAAGTTCCGAAGCAGTTCCTTCCCATCTGTCACTTTCCGAAAAGAGCGTATCCGCTATCTTCTCAAGCAGAGGTTCGGGCGGTTCTTTCCACATCTCCGTTTCCGATTTTGCAAAGTTCCACACCAATCGCTCGCTGTCCCTTACAAGATGGATTTTCATATCCTGCTGGTCTCTGCCAGCAACATCAAGTGTGGCATTGTTGGAAGTACGCTTGTCCTTACTGAGAACAAATGCACCGTCTGCCGCACCCATCAGACCATTCGTGCCTGAAATCATATCGAATATATCTTCCGATTTTTGTTTGCGTGTATGATGAACAATAAGCATTGAAACCTTGTAACTGTCTGCCAACGCTTTCAGCCTTGCCACAACATCATAATCACTTGCGTAGCTGTAATCTGCTCCGCCTGCTTCACGCACACGCTTTAAGGTGTCTATGATAATCAAGCCTGTGTCTGGGTGTTCCCTCATAAACCCTCTTATCTGTTCTTCCAGTCCGCCATTGACCGTTTTACATTCCGTTGCGAAATACAGATTGCCTGTCTCCTTTGCACCGAACATCTGAAACAATCGCTTCTGCAAACGTGGGTAATCATCTTCAAGGGCAAAATAAAGCACCGTTGCCTTACGCACCTTATACTCCCAAAGCGGTGTGCCTGTGCTGATATGATAGGCAAGCTGTGCCATCATAAAGCTCTTTCCCACTTTCGGGGAACCTACGAAAAGGTAAGTTCCCCTTTGGAGCAGACCGTCGATAAGTGGTGTCTGAACCTCAAACACCGTATCATACAGCGTTGTCATTGATACTGTTTTCAGATAGGAAGGGTCTAACTGTCTGAGTATTTCCCTTTGCATTTCTTCAAAAGATTGCTCGTACCCCTTGAAATCCGTATCCTGATTGACTATACTATTGTCAGTACATTTGGAAAGTGACTGTTCCGCATCTGTTGCCGCAGATACATTTGGAATAGTCATTTCTTTTTTATTCTCCATTCGCATCCTCTCCTTTCAAACCGCCGAGAATAATGGAAATCAGTTCTATTACACTCAGCAGTTCATCATCCACACCTTTTCCTGCTTCAATCCTTTTCAGTTCCGCAAGGACTGTGGCAAATTCCGTTTTCAACGCCTTATACACTCTCGGATTGCCCTGTACCACCACATCCTGATTTAAGCAACGGCGGTAACAATACTCCTGTTTTGGCAATCCTGATAGAGCTACAGCTCTGTTAATGAGTTCGTTTTCTTCGGGCGATACTCGAAACCCTACTGTGATATTCCTCCAACGATTTTTGTTATCTCTGTTCTTAGCTGACATTTTCAAAATCTCCTTTCCCTAAATCATCTAATTTTTCTGCCATCTCAATCTGCTTTGACGGAAAGAGGTGTGCGTACTGATAAGTAATATCAATACTTTCGTGACCAACTCGGTCAGCAATCGCCACCGCAGAAAAGCCCATATCAATCAAGAGTGAAATGTGGCTGTGACGGAGATCGTGAATGCGGATACGCTTCACGCCTGCCGCCTTTGCCCCTCTGTCCATCTCGTGATGAAGATAGCTTTTCGTCACCGTAAAGATACGGTCTTTCTTCTTCAATCCGTAAAGCATACCGAGATATTCTTTCATTTCCTCACACAGAAACTTCGGCATTTTAATCGTGCGGTTGCTCTTTTTCGTTTTCGGAGAAGTAATCACATCCTGCCCTTTCAAACGCTGATAGGATTTATTGATTGTGACTGTTTCCTTATCAAAGTTGAAATCTGCCGGAGTCAAAGCTAACAGCTCGCCCTCTCGGATACCGCACCAGTAAAGCATTTCAAACGCATAAAAGGAAACAGGCTTGTCCATCATCTCAAAAGAGAATTTCTTGTATTCTTCCTTTGTCCAGAACAGCATTTCCTTGTGTTCCTCACGTCCCATATTTCCCACCTTTGCCGCAGGATTGGAACGCAGTTCATAGTAGCGGACAGCGTGATTGAAAATGGCGGACAACTGATTGTGCAGCGTTTTCAGATACGTCTGTGAATAAGGCTTTTTCTTCTCATCACGATAGGCAAGCATTTCATTCTGCCAAGTAATAATCTCCTTTGTGGAAATCTCGCTGATTTTCAGTTTCCCGAAATACGGAAGTATCTTTGTGCGTATGATATGCTCTTTGGTAAGCCACGTGTTTTCCTTCAAACGGTTCTTCACATCATTGATATAAAGCTCCGTAAAGGCTTCAAAACTCATATCAAGGTCTGAAGAAGTCTGCAATTTGAACATTCTTTCCCATTCCTGTGCTTCTCGTTTGGTAGCAAAGCCACGCTTGCATTTCTGCTTGCGTTCCCCTTTCCAGTTCACATACCTTGCCATCACATACCAAGTACCGTTATCTTCATTCTTAAATACCGGCATTTACATTTCCCCCTTTCCTGCTCCGTAGAGCCTTTCGTAAAAATACTGGCGATTTACACGCCCTGCAATCGTAATAAAGCCCTTTGCTTTCAATTCCTCATTTAATTGTCTGATGAGTTTATATGCATAAGGTTTTGATACGTTTAGTTCCTGAGCCACATCTTCGGCTCGGATAAATCTGTTTTCCATATCCTTTTTCTTCCTTTCTTAAAATAATTTTTTGCTTGCCGCTTTCTCCGTGTTAAAGTTCCAACAGGCACTCCTGCTTGTCGGCAGGCGCTGTGCTGTCCCAATGCACCGCAGTACATCAGGCGCTCGCTCGTATAGGGGTTCCCGAAAAGTCGGAGACTTTTGGGGAAGAGGAGGAGCAGTGCAGCGAATGAGCTTTTGTGCTTGCACACAAGCGAACGATACGGAACTTGCTCCGACGAGGTCTTGGCGGTTTGGCTTTTCGGACGGTCATTCAGTTGTCGCATTAAGCATATTTGTTTAATTCGTAATTTATTTTACTAAACATATTTGCTATTGTCAAGTGGTTGCAAAGAAAATATTAAACATTTTTGTTTCGGTTTTTCTTGACTTCCACTAAACATTTCTGCTATACTTATTTCACTAAATATAAAAGGAGCGTATCATTATGGCTATCAGCGAAAGAATACATTTTTTCAGACTAATGCGTGGTATGACACAAAAGTATCTCGGTACAGCAATCGGTTTTCCAGAAAAGAGTGCTGATGTGCGTTTGGCACAGTACGAAACTGGTACACGCAAACCGAAAGCAGACCTTACAAATGCATTGGCACAGGTGCTTGATGTTTCTCCACAGGCTCTTGATGTTCCTGACATAGACAGCTATATCGGTCTTATGCACACTCTGTTTACCCTTGAAGATATTTACGGTCTTACTGTCAGTGAAGCAGACGGAGAGGTATGCTTAAAGGTCAACAAGGACAAAGGCAGAGAAGCATATGAACTCCTCAAAATGCTGTATGCTTGGAAAGAACAGGCAGACAAGCTATCTTCCGAAGAAATCAACAGAGAAGAATACGATAACTGGCGTTACCATTATCCAGAGTTCGACACCACACAGCGTTGGGCAAAAGTTCCATCACAGGAATTAAGTGACGCTCTCGTGGAAGCATTCAAAGACCACTTGAAAGATAAATAAGCACCTACAGGACCTGCCACTGGCAGCTCCCTACAGATGCTTTGGCAACGACAAAAAAGCCCTTAACTATGGTTATTAACCACAGCTAAGGGCTTAGTTTATAATATGGAATTTGTTCAGAGCCAAGCTCCGAACTTTAGTCTGCAAGCCACCTGTTAATTGTTCCGTTACCCATAAACCACTGGATAACAAGAATAATGGCACTTGCTATGACTGTTATCAATTTGTTATCAAAAGACTAATCGAAATCGCTGAAACCCGCATAAACACTGGCTTTTTTAAGCAACTCGATTTATTCAAACTCTATCGTCCCCGGCGGCTTACTGGTCACATCGTACAGTACCCGGTTCACATGGCTTACCTCATTGATGATCCTGCTGGTGACTTTCTGCAGAACCTCCCAGGGAAGCTCTGCGGCTTCTGCCGTCATAAAATCAATGGTATTTACGGCCCTGAGCGCCACAGCGTAGTCATAGGTCCGTTCATCGCCCATAGCCCCTACGCTCCTCATATTGGTCAGCGCTGCAAAGTATTGTCCGATTTCTCTTGCAATACCTGCTTTCGCAATTTCTTCCCGGTAGATAGCATCTGCCTCCTGTACGATGCGCACCTTCTCTGCCGTTACTTCGCCAATGATACGGATCCCGAGACCCGGTCCCGGGAATGGCTGGCGGAACACCAGATGCTCCGGTATCCCAAGCTCCAGTCCGGCCTTTCTCACCTCGTCTTTAAACAGATCTCGAAGCGGCTCGATGATCTCTTTAAAATCCACATAATCCGGCAGTCCTCCCACGTTGTGGTGCGATTTAATCACAACAGATTCTCCGCCTACCCCGCTTTCCACCACATCCGGGTAGATGGTTCCCTGTACCAGAAAATCCACCGCTCCTATCTTTTTCGCCTCTTCTTCAAAGACGCGGATAAACTCTTCTCCAATGATCTTTCGCTTCTGTTCCGGCTCTGAAACCCCCGCCAGCTTCTGGTAGAATCGCTCCTGGGCGTTGACCCGGATAAAGTTCAGATCATATTGTCCCTTTTCTCCGAACACCGCTTCCACTTCATCCCCTTCATCCTTGCGAAGAAGGCCATGGTCCACGAACACGCAGGTCAGCTGTTCTCCCACTGCCTTGGACAAAAGAACGGCCGCCACAGAAGAGTCCACGCCTCCGGATAGGGCACAGAGCACTCTGCCGTTTCCTACTTTTTTTCTGATCTGCTCAACAGAATCCCTCACAAAGGAGTCCATCTTCCAATCGCCGCTGCAGTCACACACCTTTCTCACAAAGTTCCACAGCATTTGTGTCCCCTTTTCCGTATGCAGCACCTCCGGATGAAACTGAATCGCATAGAGATTTCTGTCGGCATCTTCCGCCGCTGCCACCGGACAATCTTTTGTATGGGCTGTGATTTCAAAGCCCGGCGCCACCTTGGAAATATAGTCAAAATGGCTCATCCAGCAAATAGTGGATGCCTCCACCTCAGAAAAGATGGGAGAATCTTCCCGGTCGATCCGCACTTCCGTTTTTCCATATTCCCGCACCGGTGCTTTTTCTACCTTTCCTCCCAGCACATGCATCATCAGCTGTGCTCCGTAGCAAAGCCCCAGCACAGGAATTCCTGACTCAAAAAGCTCTCTTGTATAGGTGGGAGCCCCTTCCTCGTAACAGCTATTGGGGCCTCCTGTCAAAATAATACCCTTCGGGTGTAGGGCTTTGATCTTTTCTAATTCTGTTTTGTAAGAATAAATTTCACAGTATACATTGCATTCTCTCACCCGTCTGGCTACCAGCTGATTATACTGTCCTCCAAAATCAATCACAACCACCAATTCTCTGCTCACGCTGTTTTCCTCCTTCACTCATCCCGGTATTTCCGTCTTTTCCTTACCTTCTATTCCGGCAAGCCTTCACCCGCCCATCTCATGCGCTTCATAGTGCTTTACAAAGTCCCGTTCTTTCTCCCGGTTCGTTCCTGTATTTTTTCAAAAATCTTTTGTTTCCCCTTGATATTCACCAGGCAAAGCCGCTTTCCCAGGCGCGCTTCCACATGAGTCTTTCCTTTTTCAAGTGTTTTTATTATACGGGAGACCTTCTTCTTTTACAAGCATTCTCTCTTTCCCTCTGACATTTCTTCTCTCTTCTTGTCCGGTATGAATTCTCTCTTCCTGCCCGATATAAATTCTCTCTTCCTGTCCGATATGGATTCTCTCTTCCTGCCCGATATAAATTCTCCCTTTCGTTCGGTAGTTATTTTAATGTGTTTTTTTCTCTGTTTTCCCATATTCAGAAGGCTTCCCTACACCAGCGCCTCTTTTTTCCACTTTCCACTGCGATATCGAAGCAGAAAGCAACTGGTTCGAAACATCCAGTCGATCACCATGGCCACCCACACGCCAAATACTCCCATGTGGAAATAACTTCCCAGAATATAGCTGAAAGCAATGCGGAAAATCCACATGGAAAAAATGGAAATGTACATACACACCTTGGCGTCCCCCGTCGCCCGGAAGGTACAGGGCAATGTAAAGGATGCCGGCCAGATCAAAACGGCGCAGATTCCGTGAAATGTCAATATCCGGCCCGTCACCTCCGCCGTCCTTGCAGACAGATGATATGCCTCCAGTATCTGAGGCCGGATCAGAAACAGTCCTCCTACCACAACAGCCATGCTGATGTGTGTAAGGATAAGAAATTTTTTATTGTAATATGTCACCTGCCTGTAATCTCCCGCTCCTACACACCTGGCGATAACCGGTGTGACTGCCAGTGTCATTGCCATTCCCGGAAGGATCTGAAAAAGTGCCACTGCATTGCTGACTGCATTTGCAGCAATGGCATAGGTTCCAAAGGTGGAGATGAGACTTAGCACCAGTATTTTTCCCAGCTGGAACATACTGTTTTCCAGGCCATTGGGGATTCCAATGCTCAAAATCCGACCGATCATGCTCCAGTCCGGCCGGTATCTCCACGTGGCTTTCAGATACAGCTCCCGCTTTTTATTAAACAGCAAAAGAAGCAGGATCAAAGCTGCGATCACCCGGGATGTCAGTGTGGGAATCGCCACCCCCGGGGTTCCCAGATGTACTCCGTAGATCAAAGCTGCATTTCCCGCCACATTGATCAGATTCATCAAAACGGACACCTGCATCGGTGTCCTGGAATCGCCCATGGTCCGAAAAATGGCCGCAGTCAGGTTGTAGATAGCCACAAACGGAATAGAGGCTGTTACGATCATAAAATAAATATCTGCGTGGTTTCGCACATCTGCCTGTATTTTTCCGAAAACCACCTGCAAAACAAACGTTTTTCCCATATAGAGAAGCAGCATGATCCCAATGGCGCAGAACGTACCGAACCAGACCATCTGCCAGGAAGCCTCCCTCGCTTTTTCTACCTTCTTCTGTCCCAGATACTGCCCTACAACGACGGCTCCTCCTGTTGCCAGCGCCGAAAACAAAGAAATCCAGAGGATCATTACCTGATCCACCAAAGACACGCCGGATACCGCCGGTTCTCCTACGCTGGCGATCATAATAGTATCGGCCATCCCCACCAGAATCACCAGAAACTGTTCTACCAGCAACGGCAGGATCAAAAAAGCCAGATCTCTGTTACTGAACAAATATGCTGTTTTTCCTGTTTGCTCTTCTTGGTTTTTCATTCCTTTTCCTGCCACATACCTTTGCTTCAAAAATTCTCCGTCCGGCAATTTCCCCTGTCGTTTCTGGAAATTTTGCGTAGCCTTTCTCTTTTGTGCATCTTCCTTTTTTAGAAGGCTTCCCCCTTTTCTTTTGGGGATTTTCGCCTTCCCTTTGAAAGCCTTTCCTTTTTTGGAAATCCTCCGTCTTCTTTCTCCTTATGTCTACAGATGGGTTTCTGCACAGGTCAGCGCAGATTCGATGACCTGATCCATATCATAATACTTGTATTCTCCCAGCCTGCCTCCAAAAATCACCTGTTTTTCCTGGTCTGCCAGCTTCTTGTACGCCACATACCTCTGACTGTTTTTTTCGTCATTGACCGGATAATACGGCTCATCTCCCATCTTCCATTCCCTGCTGTACTCCCGGCTGATCACTGTTTTCTTCAGGTCATTTCCTTCTTCATCTTTTCCAAATGTAAACCACTTGTGCTCTATGATCCGGGTCCATGGCGTCTCCCTGTCTGTATAATTCACCGCTGCATTTCCCTGAAAATTCGGAATATCCAGTACTTCTGTATCAAACTGAACAGAACGGTACTCCAGGCAGCCAAGCCGATAGTCAAAATAAGCGTCGATCGCTCCGGTATAAACAATATGCTCTGCCTGCCGGTCCCACTTTTCCTTCTGTTCCAGGTAATCTGTTTCCAGACGCACCTCGATCCCCTCCAGCAGATTCTCTGCCAGTTTGGTATAGCCGCCCACAGGGATCCCCTGGTGCTTCGCATTAAAATAATTGTTGTCGTAGGTAAACCTGACCGGCAAACGCTTGATGATAAATGCCGGAAGCTCCTTGCAGTCTCTTCCCCACTGCTTTTCTGTATAGCCCCGGATCATTTTTTCAAAAATATCCCGTCCTACCAGGGATACCGCCTGTTCCTCCAGGTTTCTGGGAGTCCCTGTGATCTCCTGTCTTTGCCGACGAATCTTTTCCTCCGCCTCCTGTGGTGTTGCCACTCCCCACATTTGGTTGAAGGTGTACATATTAAAGGGCATGGAATAGATCTCTCCCTTATAATTGGCGATCGGCGTATTGGTAAAGCGATTAAATTCCCCAAATTGTGTAATGTAATCCCAGACCCGCTGATTGTTGGTGTGAAAAATGTGCGCCCCGTACTGATGCACCTGAATTCCTTCCACCTTTTTAGTGTAGATGTTCCCGCCAATATGCGGCCTCTTATCCAGTACCAGCACTTTCTTCTTCTTTTTTTTCGCCTCTCTTGCAAAAACGGATCCAAACAGACCCGCTCCTACAACAATATAATCGTACATACTTCCTCTCCTGTCTCCCGAACTTCCCTCTATTTTCATCCGTCGGGCCTTCTGCAAGTTTCCCCTATCCTTATCTGCCGAGCCTTCTACAGGCTTCTCTCTCCTTATCTGCCGGGCCTCTTACAAGTTCCCCTATCCTCATCTCCCAGGCCTTCTGTAGGCTTCCCCATCCCATCTGTCAGACCTTCTGCAGGCTTCTCTATCCTTATCCGCCGGGCCTTCTGCAAGCGCCGTTACCGCCGCTGCTTCCGGCCTCCCTTCCCTCCAAGCACAGACAGGACGGCCCCTGCCAAAAGATAGAGATCTGCCAGATTTGCGGTGAAGCCTTTGGGAAGTCCTTTGACTTCCTCGATTCCGATGTAGTCCACCACATATCCCCGTACCAGGCGGTCGTACAGATTGCTGGCTGCTCCTGCCAGAGTAAGTACCAGCCCCGCCTTTGCTTTCCTGCTTTTCTCCTTTCGGATCCCTTGTAGCGCAAAAAGGCCTGCCATGCCTGCTGCCAGCATAGATACGCCTTTTATCAGTCCGGGGAATTCCTCCAGTTTTCCAAGAAGGAATCCCCTGTTATGCACTTTCCTGAAAAACAGCCGCCGGGAGAGCGGAATCTCCTCTGTCTCTTCCATTTGCGTTTCGACGTACTGCTTCACGGCCAGATCCGTACCGGTCAGGAATAAAAACAAACTGATCCACATGCTTTTAGTTTCCTTCTTTGATCCTTGCGATGGCTTCCTTCTGATGGGCAATCTCTTCTTCCCGTTTTTCAATCGCTTCACACAAGGCAATATATTCCGTATCCATCAGCTCTCCGTTTTTAAACTTTTCGTAGATCATCCTGCCGATATCTCTGATATCTCTGTCATTGGCCCGGTTCAGCAGACCGATCTGACTTTTCTTCCGCTGGATCTCTACTGCATTTTCCGCCTTTTCCCGCAGATCCGAAACCACATCGCTCACCTGCTGCCCTAATCCTTCCAAAAAATCACTCATGTTCCCTGCTCCTTTCTTCTGCTTTGTTGACTGCACGGCAGATCTGCTTCCTGCCGCCCTGTAACCTCCTGTTGTGTTCCGGAGATCCGGAACCTGTCTCTTTTCTTTATTTTAAAGCTTTTCTTTTCTTCTGCCAAGACTATTCTTACAGATCCTCTCATCACCCGGTGCCAAGAACCGTCTGCATCTGATCCGAATCCTTGTTTCCTCTTCCACGGATCGCCCTTCAAAGCACATTTTTCCAAACATGGCTTTCTCTGCAAAGCTCTTCCACAGCCAAAGCCTTTTTCCGGCCGACCTTCTGTCAGATTCCGGCGCCGCTTCCTTCCTGTCGGATGGGAGCGTCTGTTTTTCGGAACACGACCTTCAATAAGATCGGCGTGATGATGGTAGTCGCCACCACCATAATTACCACCGGTCCTAAAAACGAACTGCCAAGCAGCCCCATCTGCGCTCCTTTTCCTGCCACGATCAGGGCTACCTCTCCTCTGGAGATCATCCCTACTCCGATCCGCTTGCACTGATAAGGCTTATAGCCGCAGGCCTTTGCTCCCAGCCCGCACCCGATGATCTTTGTCACGATCGCCACTACGATCAGCAGGAGGGAAAACAGAACCACCTTGACTGTCATTTTGGGAATCACTACCTGAATGCCGATACTGGCAAAAAACACCGGTGACAGCAGCATAAAAGAAACCGTATCAAACTTTGTTTCTACCTTTTCCACATTTGCCGTGTTGGAAATGATCAGTCCGGCGATGAAAGCGCCGGTAATATCTGCCACGCCAAACCACTCCTCCGCGATATAGGCCATCAGCAGACAGAACACAAACGCCATGATCGCATGCCGGTGAAGAAACTTCGGCGCAGAATCGATCCAGAATTTGTATAGTTTGTAGAACAGGAATCCTGCCACAAAGGCAAAGGCAAAAAATCCCACGATCCGAAGGATCACTTCTACCAGATGTACCTTTGAATCCGCCAGGCTGGTCACAATCGTCAGGGCAATGATTCCCAGAACATCATCAATGATAGCCGCCCCTAAAATAGCATTCCCCGATCTGGTCTTTAATTTCCCCAGCTCTTTCAGCGTTTCTACCGTGATGCTTACAGATGTGGCCGTCAGGACAATGCCAATAAAGATATTTTGCAGAAATATAGTACCGGATGCGTCCGACGGGATCATCCCCGGCCGGTTAAACAGGTATGCCAGGCCAAATCCTCCCAGAAGCGGCACCGCCACCCCGCAGACGGCGATCACCAGAGAGGCCTTCCCACTCTGCTTCAGTTCTTTGATATCTGTTTCCAGCCCCGCTGAGAACATCAGCACGATCACGCCCAGCTCCGCCACAGAATTGATAAAATTGGTGGAAGACAGGACGCCCGCCACCGCCGGCCCCAGAAGCAGTCCGGCCAGAAGCGCTCCTACCACCTGCGGCATATTTACTCTTCTGGTTGCCAGTCCCAGTACTTTTGTACACAGCAGGATCACTGCCAGATCCAGCAAATATCCATAGTCTCTCATCGTCTTACTCCCATCCCGTCTGACTCGCTCTCCCCGGGTTTCTGTCAGACCTTCTTGTCGTTTATCCTTCAGATCCTCTTATCGATTTTCTCCGCCCTTACCCGCATCTTCCAGAGTCTCTGTTTTCTCCGGAAGCGCAGTCTGGCCTCTCAGGGAGATGACAGGTCCCCCCGTCCCCTCTATATAGGCTCTGGTGATCGTCACTTCTCCGATGCTGTCATCCTTGGGGATCTCGTACATGATGTCCAGCATAAACTCTTCGATGATCGCGCGCAAAGCCCTGGCTCCCGTATCCTTTTTCATGGCTTTTTCCGCAATAGCCAGCAACGCCTCCGGCTCAAATTTCAGATTTACCTCATCCAGCGCCAAAAGCTTCTGGTACTGTTTGATAATGGCATTTTTCGGCTCCTGCAAAATCTGGACCAGCATCTCTTCATCCATGGCCCGCAGGGAGAAAATGATCGGCATACGCCCTAGAAATTCCGGGATCATCCCAAAGCTGCGCAGATCCTCTACCGTCACCTTTTCCAGAAGGCTCCTGTCCTTGTCGTACTTGTCCTTCAGATCCGCGCCAAACCCGATGGAAGACTGCTTGGTCAGTCTCTCCCGGATGATCTTTTCCAGGTCCGGAAAGGCGCCTCCGCAGATAAACAGGATATTTTTCGTGTTGACCGTGGTCAGCGGCACCATGGCATTTTTACTGTTGGCTCCCACCGGTACTTCCACCTCGCTTCCCTCCAGAAGCTTCAGCATCCCCTGCTGTACCGATTCTCCGCTGACGTCCCGCTGGTTGGTATTTTGTTTCTTGGCGATCTTATCGATCTCATCAATAAAGATGATGCCTCTCTCCGCCTTCTCCACATCATTGTCTGCCGCTGCCAGCAGCTTGGATACCACACTTTCAATATCGTCTCCTATGTATCCCGCCTCTGTCAAGGAGGTGGCGTCCGTAATGGCCAGCGGCACATCCAGAAGCTTCGCCAGCGTCCTGACCATGTAGGTCTTTCCGGAACCGGTGGGGCCTACCATCAGCATATTGGATTTTTCAATCGCGATCTCATCCATGGTGCCTGTTGCCACCCGCTTGTAATGGTTATACACTGCCACCGACATGACTTTTTTGGCATGCTCCTGCCCGATCACATACTCGTCCAACTGCGCCTTGATCTTATGGGGAGGCGGGATATTTTTAATATCCAGAACCGGCTCTTCCCGTTTCTCCTTTTCTTTCTTTTCCTCTTTTTTCGGCAGGGTCTCACCGGTGTTCTTCTGTTGGAAAAACTGCATTTCCGGCAGGTTCATCAGGCGGCTGTAGTCGATCTGTCCGCTGCTCATTGCATCAAAACTTCTTTGGATACAGTCCTTGCAGATAGACATCCCATTGGGAAGCTCGATCATTTTTCCTGTGACCTTTTCCGGCCTTCTGCAAAGGGAGCAGAACTTCTCCGGCGTTTTCTTCTGCTCTTCTTTCGGTTCCTCCTGCTGCTTCAGGCTGCTTTCTTTTTCTTCTGTTTCTATGTCAAACTGATTGTCTTTCTCACTCATCCTGTCTGTTCCTTTCCTGGTGTTCTGCGACGACTTGTGTTCTGTTGAGACGTCTGTCAAACCGGCTGCACCGGATCTGTCTCCGGCTGCCCTGCCATTGCCAGCAGCTCTTCCTCCGACAAAATGGGGATATTCAATTCCCTTGCCTTTTTATTTTTGGAGGAGGTCGATCCTGTGTCATTATTGATCAGAAAACTGGTTTTCGAGGTAACGCTGCCCGTCACCTTTCCTCCCCTTGCTTCGATCCATTCCTTCAGTTGACTGCGATTGGAAAATCTGGCAACACTTCCTGTCACCACAAATACCTTTTCCCGGAAAAGGTAAGACGCTTCCTGTCTGTTTTCTTCCAGCCGGATCTCTTCTAAGATATCCAGATACCTGCTCCGGTTCTTTTCCTGAGAAAAATAAGCCTCAAACGCAGCTGCGATCACAGGGCCTATCCCGTCGATCTTCCCCAATTCCTCTGCCGTTGCTTCCATGACCTTTTCCGGATCCTGGTCAAAATGCCCGCAGATCAGCTTGGCATTTGCCAGTCCGATATTGGCGATCCCCAGGCTGTAGATCAGTCTGGGAAGACTGGTATCTCTTGCCTTTTCTATGCTGTCTGCCAGATTCCGGAAGGACTTTTCTCCGAAGCCTTCCATTTGGCAGATCTCTTCCCGGTACCGGGACAGCCGAAAGATGTCTCCCGACGTTTGAATAAAGCCTTTTCCCACAAATTTTTCCAGGCTTGCCTCCGACAACCCTTCTATGTTCATGGCATCCCTGCTTACAAACAGGGTGAACGCCTTGATCTGCTTTGCCTGGCAGTCCGGGTTGTCACAATACAGGGCTCTGGCGCTTCCTGTCTGCCGGATAGAGGTTTTCCCCTGACAGACGGGGCAGGTTGACGGAATCTCCAGGTTCCCGCTTTTGGTCAGATTTTCTGCGATCTGGGGAATGATCATATTGGCCTTATACACCAGAAGCCGGTCTCCGATCCCCAGCTCCAGCTCCTCCAGTATGCTGATATTGTGGACGCTGGCCCGGCTGACTGTCGTTCCCTCCAGCTCTACCGGTTCAAAGATGGCCACCGGATTGATCAGTCCCGTTCTGGAAGGACTCCATTCTATAGAAAGCAGGGTGGTCTCCCGCTTCTCATCTTCCCACTTAAACGCCATGGAATCCCTTGGAAATTTGGAGGTCTGTCCCAGAGACTCTCCATAAGCGATGTCGTCATAATTCAGCACCAACCCGTCCGAAGGAAAATCATTTTCTCCGATGCGGGAAGAAAATCCCTCCACCGCTTGTCTCAGCGTATCCTGCGTTACCAGGCAGTGCTCCACCACTTCAAACCCCTGCTCTTCCAGCCAGTCCAGCTGTCGTTTTCTGGAATTCCCAAAATCGACTCCCTCTGCCTTTACTACCGAAAACCCATAGAAGCTCACCCGTCTGCTTTTTGTGATCTGGCTGTTCAGTTGTCTGACGGATCCGCTGCAAAGATTTCTGGGGTTCTTGTATTTGGCCTCCACCTCCGGCAGCTTGCGGTTGATCTCTTCAAAATCCCTGTACCCGATCACGGCCTCTCCCCGAAGGATCAGCTCATTGGAATACTTGATCTTCAGCGGGAGATTCCGAAACGTCTTCGCATTGGGCGTCACGATCTCTCCTGTTTCTCCGTTTCCTCTGGTTACCGCTTTATAAAGACGCCCCTCCCGGTAAGTCAGCACAATGGTCAGCCCGTCCATCTTCCAGGACAGCACTCCCTTTTGTGCTCCCAGAAACTCTGTCAGTTCCTCCGCACTTTTCGTTTTGTCCAGGGACAGCATAGGACGCTCATGTTTCTCTTTGGGCAACTGACTGACCACTTCATAGCCTACGTTTACGGTAGGGCTGTCAGCCCGGGTGATCCCTGTTTCTTTTTCCAGTGCAACCAGCTCCTCGTACAACGCATCATACTCCAGATTGCTCATCCGTTCCTCTGCCTGCTGGTAATAGGCGTAAGAAGCTTTATTTAGTATTTCTATCAATTCTTCCATTCTGGCTTTTTTTGACCTGCTCATATAATTGTGTTTTCTCCTGCTCTGATAATTCCCGTATTTGCCCGCACTGCATCGCATCCAGGGTAATATTGACCACCCGTGTCCGGATCAGCCGCTCCACCCGGCATCCCAAAGCCTGGCACATCCTGCGGATCTGCCGGTTCAATCCCTGGGTCAGGATGATGGAAAATCGCTTCTCTCCCAGTTGTCTGACCCTGCACGGTCTTGTAAGCGCATCCAGCCCCTTTTCCCGATCCACCAGCCGGACGCCTGCCGCCATCTGTTTCAAAAATGCTTTTGTCACCGGCCGGTCGATCCAGACCTCGTACTCCTTTTCATGGCCATTCCGGCTGCGCATCATGCTCTGGATCAGTTCCCCGTCGTTGGTCATCAAAAGCAGTCCCTCCGACTCCTTGTCCAGCCGTCCTGCATAAGTGACTCTCTGCGGGTAATTCACAAACCGTATGATGTTATTTTTTTCTCTTTTCTCCTCCGTACACACGATCCCCACAGGCTTGTAAACGGCAAGCACCAGTTTCCCTGGGCTTTCTCCCACTTCTTTTCCGTCGATGCACACCGTTTGCCCCTCTTCTATCTGCATACCTAAAAAGGCTACACTTCCATCGACTGTAACCTTTTTCTCTGCGATCCATCTGTCCGCCTCTCTTCTGGAGCAAACGCCTTTTTCATTTAAGTATTTGTTCAATCTTATCATTATCATCGACCTGCGCCGCTTCGCCCGCACTTTTCTGCAGCCTGCGCGCCGCCTAAATATTCCTGTTTATTCCATGTAATCTTATACCCTTTCCCCCTAAAAGTCAAACTTGTGTTATACTGGAAAAAGGATTTATTTCAGGCCGGAATCTTTCTTTTTCTGCCCATGAAAAAAGGAGAATTTTATGAACATTTTTACGCTGTCTTCCAAACTGTGCATGTCCCATCTTTTGCTGCGGGACACCTTTGATTCCTTTTCCTTTTTGGAGGGGGAAATCGTTACCTTTAACCGCTTTTCCATCGATGGTTTCCTCTGCCCGGATTTTTTTGACGAACCACAGGAACGCTCTCATTCCCTCTGGAAGGAGGTAAAAAGCTTCTGTCTGAAACTGATCCGCGGCAGCCGTCCTCCGGTGGAATTCCGCCTGGTGCTGGCCCTTTCTCCGGCGGATCTGGAACACTTCTTTTCTGCCTGCTCCCTTTCTTCCCGGGAACAGGAAAACCTACAGGGACTGTACCTGAATTTTCATTTTAAGGAGCATGTCCTCACCTGTACCACCGGAGTGTCCACCCGCACCTTTTCTTTGGACAGATCCCTGGAAAGAGCCTGGGATTCCTATGCCGAGACCTTTTTAAAGAGCATCCCACTGGAGTTGGAAAAAAACTGAATCGGCGAAGGATCAAACGTTTCCCAGCCGGTTATCTCATGATTCCCTCCGGGGGTAAATTCCAGATGCTCCTGCATCCCGCACCTGCAAAAATCCCCCTCTTCTTCTCCTGTCTGGTCTTTTAAAGACCTTTCCGGAAAAGAAGAGGGGGATTTTATTTTTTTATCGTTTCGTGATTTCCTGGATGGTTTGCTGCCGATATCCCGGAGGCTCGCCTTTTTTTACTGTGTCAAAAGCAGCAGGATCTCGTTGCTCCTCTGCACGAAAGCAGTCATTTCTTCCGGAGACAACGGCTTATGCGCCATGGCCGCCAGGTCATACAGCTGCCTGCAGATCAGCGTCGTGTGCTCTCCCTCTTCTTTGGACACATACTGCACCAGCGGATGGTTGGCGTTCAGGATCAACGAGCCCTCCTGGCCCATCCCCAGATCTGCCATCCCGTACATCTTCATCATTTCCTGCATACGGCGGCTTTGTTCGGACAGCACCATAACAGACGCTGTCTTTTCATCCTTCAGCCGTTCCACCTGTACGTCCAGCTGTTCTTTTCCCAGCTCTTTCCGGAAGATCTCTTTCAGCTTTTCAGACAGCTTTGCAAAGCTTTCTTTTTCGTCTTCTTCTATGGTTTCCTTGAAATCGCCTGCCACTTCCGCATCGATCCTCTGGAAAGACAGCCACGGAACTCTCTGTTCCAGCTGTGTTACAAAAGGCGTATCTATGTTGTGGCCAAAGAGGACGGCATCCTTTCCCTGGCTCTTAAACATCTGGATATACTGGCTCTGCTGGATCTCATCTGTCACATAGGAAATGGAGAATTTTTCTGTCTCCTCCCCTTCCTTGGGCTCTTCTACTTCTTTTTCCAGTTTCTGCGGATCGCCTCCCAGGGCTTCCACCAGCTCCTTCAGTGTCAGATAGTTTCCTTCCAGATTTTTAAACAGGATGGCATCTTTCATCTTGTCACTGAATTTTTCATCCTTCAGACAGCCAAACTTAATGAAGGGACTGATATTATCCCAGTACTTCTCATAGTCTTCCCGTTTGGTCTTACACATCCCCGTCAGCTTATCCGCCACCTTTTTGGTAATGTAGTCCGCGATCTTATTTACAAACCCATCGTTTTGCAGAGCGCTTCTGGATACGTTCAAAGGCAGATCCGGACAGTCGATGACTCCCTTCAGGACTCTTAAAAATTCCGGGATCACTTCTTTGATATTGTCCGCGATAAACACCTGGTTGTTGTACAGCTTGATCATCCCTTCGATGGAATCATACTCTGTGTTGATCCTTGGGAAATAGAGGATCCCTTTCAGGTTAAAGGGATAATCCATATTCAGATGGATATGGAACAGCGGCTCTTTGTAGTCCAAAAAGACCTTCCTGTAGAAATTCAGATAGTCTTCTTCGCTGCATTCATTGGGGTGTTTTCCCCACAAGGGAGCCGTATCACTCAGGGAGACCGGTCTTTTTACGATCTTTACCTGATTTTTTGCCGGCGACACTTCCACCAGCTTCTTTTCTCCGTTCTCGTCCTCCTGCTCCTCTGTCTTGGCTTCCTCCTGTATCCGTTCGATGACAGTATCTGTTTCTTTTTCTTCCTCCGCATCGATCACTTCGTATTCCGGATCCGCCCCTTCTTTTTCCAGGAAGATCTCTACCGGCATGAAGGAACAGTATTTTTCGATCACTTCCCGCATACGGTATTCGTTGGCAAATTCCAGGCTGTCCTCATTCAGGTACAGCGTGATCTGCGTCCCCGTTTCTTCTCTGGTACCTTCTCCCATTTCATACTCGGTACCGCCGGTGCTTTTCCAAAGAACCGGCGCTGCATTCTCCCGGTAGGAACGGGTATGGATCTCCACCTCATCCGCCACCATAAATGCCGAATAAAATCCCAGTCCAAAGTGGCCGATCATGTCATCCTCTGTCGTCTTGTCCTTGTATTTTTCCAGAAACTCTGTTGCGCCGGAAAAAGCGATCTGGGTAATGTATTCCTCCACCTCTTCCGCCGTCATGCCAAGTCCGTTATCCAGAAATTTCAGCGTCTTATTCTCCGGGCTTACCAGGACTTTGATCTTCGGACGATAATCGTCCGCCAGCCGGTACTCTCCCATCATATCCAGCTTCTTCAGCTTGGTGATGGCGTCGCAGCCGTTGGAGATCAGTTCTCTTACAAAAATATCATGGTCAGAATATACCCATTTCTTAATGATAGGGAAAATATTCTCACTGCTGATGGACAGGTTTCCTTTTTTTATTGTCATAAAATCACTCCTCTTTTTTAGTCTCACCAGTATGATAATACACTCATTTTTAAAAGTCAACCAAAAATCAGCACTCACCTCATTAGAGTGCTGATTTTTCTTTTTCAGATCCTGCGCGGCTTCCCTTCTCTTCTTTTTGTTTTCTCTTTGGAGCTTCTGTTCCTCTATTCCACACTTTTCAGAGATTCCACCATGTTGATCTGTTTCAGCTTCCAGTACATGACCAGGTTCACCAGCAGCGAAAATAAGATAGTCAGCAAAAAGCTGTACAAATAGCTGCTGGGTTGGATCAGTCTGCCAAACATGGCGTCATCTGTTTCCACGGTCCGGATCATAAACTGATGCAGAACCGTTCCCACGCCTGCTCCGAATACCGTTCCAAACAGTGTCAGGATCACATTCTCCCGATAGACATAAGCGGACACCTCCCGGTCATAAAAGCCCAGAACCTTTAAGGTTGCCAGCTCTCTCTGTCTTTCTGTAATATTAATGGTATTCAGGTTGTACAGGACGACAAAGCTTAAGGCTCCTGCCGCCATGATCAGCACGCCCATCACCAGATTCAGACTGCCGATCATATCCTGGAGTCTTTCTTCCACCGCATTCATATAGGAGATCCCCTGCACCTGCCGATTTTTCAGCCAGGTTTCCCCCAGCTTTGTGATCTGACTTTCCGAGACAGAATCCTTGACGGTAAACAGGATGCTGTTGTAAACCGGCGCCTCTTTGTACAGTTCTTGATAGGTCGCTTCATCCATATAAAGAAAATGCCCCATGTAATTTTCCGCAATCCTCTCGATCTTCAGCCGCTTATCCGCATGCTTCTGATCTTTAAGCAGCAGTGTTTTATCCTTTTCCCACTTCAGCAGCGCCGACGCCTTCTCCGTCAGAACCGCCCCTTTCCTGAGATCGTAGGATTGTTTCGTTTTCCTGTTTCGCAGGGAAAAGGCATCCCGGTACTGCTCCTTTGGCAGCACCATCAGATAGGTTTCCACCTGCTTTCCGGACAGCTTCAGAGTCACCTTGCGGACAGAAGCCTCAAAACAGGACTTCACTTCCTTTTCCTGTTTCATTTTTTCCAGAAATGCCTCTCTGTCTTCTGCTGAGGTATTTTCCGCAAAATACAGACTTCCGTCGTAGGTCTGCAGTTCTTCGTACTGCACGTCTGCTACCTCTACAATAGAATCCCGCAGCCCAAATCCCACCAGCATCAGCCCCATACAGCCTCCGATCCCTGCCACCGTCATAAAAAACCGTTTTTTATACCGAAACAGATTTCGGACCGTAGACTTCCATGTAAAATTCATATGCGACCACAGGATCCGGATCCGTTCCAGAAAGATCCTGGTTCCATTTTTCGGTGCTTCCGGCCGCATGAGCTGTGCCGGCTGCTCCCGCAGCTCCTTGTGACAAGCCAGGGCCGTTGCCCCCAACGTACAGACAAGCGCCGTTCCCGCTGCATGGATCCCGTATCCCCAATGGTACGGTACCAGGATCTTCCCCATCTGCGGGTAAAGAATCCTGTAAGAATAGATGATGATATATGGGAAAAATTTTTCGCCTGCCAGAACGCCCAGTACGCTTCCGGTCACTGTGGCGCACAGGGCATACCCCCAGTACTTGGCGGAAATCTGAAATTCCCCGTATCCAAGCGCCTTCATGGTTCCGATAGAGATCCTCTGTTCCTCCACCATACGGGTCATCCCCGTCAGACTGATCAGTGCCGCCACCAGAAAGAAAATCGCGGGGAACACCTGACCGATAGCTCCCATCCTCCGGGCGTTGTCCCCAAATCCGTCATACTCCGGAAGGGAGGTGCGATCCTGTACATACCACGTTCCCTCCTTTGGCTCCATCTGCTCCTTGATCTTCGTTTTCACTGCCGCCACCAGCTTCTGATAGCCTTTTGTATACGCCACTTCTTCTCTGGCCCGGTCTACTTCCACATACGCCTGCGTGTAGGACGACAATGCAAAGGTTTCTTCCGGAACCAGGAGAAAACCGTCCAGACTGCCGGAGCCGATCCCCGTGCTGCCCCTTTCTGCGGAAATATAGCAGGGGCTGCTTCCGATTCCCGTTACCGTCACTTCCGTTTCTTTCAGCATCGTCTCCAAAGGGAGCTGACTGCCGGATTCCAGTTGGATCTTATCTCCGATCCGGTATCCCAGCTTCGCATCTGCCAGACATTCCCACCGGTTTTCGGGAAGACGTCCCGTTGTTACCTCCGGCTTGTTGAACGCGTCATTTAGCGCCGTTACCCGCACGGTCAGCTGCTCTTTTCCTTTTTTGCTGAGAAAATCAGCGCTGTAGCCGCCTTTTGCCTGCTTCACTCCCTGAATCTTTTCTATTTCTCCTATCAGATCCCCGGAAATCCCTTCCGGATGAACGATCTCCAGATCCATCAGATTCCGGGCATCAAAATAAGCGTCGCCGGTGATCTGCATGGAAGGCTTCGCCGAACGCAGTCCGGAAAAGAAGGCCACTCCCAGCGCCACGATAAACAAAATAGACAAAAACCGCCCTCTGCTTTTATACAGTTCTCTGAAAAAATCTTTTCTTGTTGCCAGACGTTTCATATCCTTCCCCTACCACTCAATGTCCTCCACCGAAATAGGAGCGGAGTTTTTCTGAACGGAAGCCACCTTTCCGTTTTTTACCTGAATCACCCTGTCTGCCATAGGTGCGATAGCAAGATTGTGGGTAATTAGCACTACCGTCATATTTTTTTGCCTGCAGGTGTCCTGCAGCAGCTTCAAAATGGCCTTTCCTGTGTGATAGTCCAGTGCTCCCGTAGGTTCATCACACAGGAGCAGCTTGGGATTTTTGGCCAGCGCCCTGGCGATGGATACCCTCTGCTGCTCTCCCCCGGAAAGCTGTGCCGGAAAATTGTCCTTCCGATCCTTCAGTCCCACTTCCTCCAACACAAGGTCCGCATCCATCGGATCCTTACAAATCTGCAGCGCCAGTTCCACATTTTCTTTGGCCGTCAGATTTGGGATCAGATTGTAGAACTGAAAGACAAAGCCGATTTCTTCCCTGCGGTAAAAGATCAGCTCTTTTGGCGTGCAAAGAGCAATATCCCTTCCATCCACCAGCACGCTTCCGGAAGTCGCAGTATCCATGCCGCCCAAAATATTCAGCACCGTCGTCTTTCCCGCTCCGCTGGGTCCCACGATCACGGCAAACTCTCCCTGATCGATCTGAAAATCGATCCCGTCGGCAGCGGCGATCTCGATCTCTCCCATGTGGTATATCTTTTTTACCTGCTTCAGTTCTACAAATCCGTTCATTCTCTTCCCTCTACTCTTTTCCGTTAAAACAGTAGGTACACAGCTTGCAGGCAGGAAGACCGATGGATTCTACCAGATCATCCAGCCTGTGGTATCTTAATGTGGTAAAATTCTGCTGCTTTCGTATTTCCTCGATCATCTGCTCATAGCGGCAGCTGCCCGGCTTTGCGTACTCTTCCAACACCTCCGGCGAGCATTCTCCTCCTTCTTTTTCCAGGATCACCCTCCTGGTGATAAGATCCATCTCTGATTTGGATCTGGAAAAATTCAGATATTTGCAGCCGTACAGCAGCGGAGGACAGGCCGGTCTTACGTGTACCTCCTTTGCTCCGCTTCTGTAAAGAAACTCTGTCGTTTCCCGAAGCTGAGTTCCCCTTACAATGGAATCGTCGATCAGCAGCAGCTTTTTGTGCTCGATCAGTGCCTGTACCGGGATCAGTTTCATACGGGCGATGAGATTTCTCTGGTTTTGAGTAGTCGGCATGAAAGAGCGCGGCCAGGTAGGGGTGTATTTGATGAAGGGCCTTGCGTAGGGAATGCCCGCTTCATTGGAATATCCGATCGCATGTGCCACTCCCGAATCCGGCACGCCCGCGATCACATCAGGCTCCACCTGATTCCCGTCCCGCTTTGCCAGCATGCTTCCACATTTGTAACGCATTTCTTCTACATTGATCCCTTCATAGGAAGAGGTGGGATACCCATAATACACCCAGAGGAAGGAGCAGATCTTCATTTCTTCCGAAGGCTCTCCCACCGTTTCCACGCCCTCCGGCGTGATAAAGGCGATCTCCGCCGGCTTCAGCTCTTTGTAGTCCCGGTATCCCAGATTGATGTAGGCGAAGCTTTCAAAAGAAACACAGTAGGCGTCTTCCTTACAGCCGATCACCAAAGGCGTTCTTCCTTTTTTATCCCTCGCCGCATAGAGTCCTTTTTCCGTCATGACCAGCATCGTCATGGATCCGTCTATCACATCCTGCGCATAGCGGATCCCCTCCGCAATACTGGCCTGCTTGCAGATAAGAGAAGCTACCAGTTCTGTGGCATTTACCTGCCCTGTACTCATTTCCTGAAAATGGGTGTGCCCCTGGCTGTAGGTCATATCCAGCAGTTCTTCCGTGTTGTTGATCTTTCCTACCGTCGTGATGGCAAAGCTTCCCAGGTGGGAACGGATCAGCAGAGGCTGCGGCTCAAAATCCGAAATACAGCCGATCCCCAGATTTCCCTGCATTTCCCCTACATCTTTGTCAAACTTTGTCCGAAAGGGGGAATTCTCTATGTTGTGGATCGCTCTTTCAAATCCCTGTTTCCCAAACGTTGCCATCCCGCCTCTTCTGGTTCCCAGGTGAGAATGATAGTCTACTCCGTAAAACAATTCCAACACACAATCCTTTTTTGAAGCTACTCCAAAAAAACCGCCCATTTTGTTCTCCTTTTCCTC
Source organism: Suipraeoptans intestinalis (assembly GCF_034091795.1). Lineage (NCBI taxonomy): Bacteria > Bacillati > Bacillota > Clostridia > Lachnospirales > Lachnospiraceae > Suipraeoptans > Suipraeoptans intestinalis. The sequence goes on from NZ_JAXFXH010000025.1 coordinate 27,865, forward strand.
GTCTTATTCTGTTGTTTCTTTCCCGATTTTATCACAAACACCAAAGCGGTGTCTAATGGAAGTTCACCCGGTTCAGTGCTTCCATCTGCGTCCGGATCCAGGGAGCATCCCTTTCGTCGCACATGGTAACGATCAGATCGCCTGTTACCAGTCTGGTCTTGCCCTTGGGGATGATCTCCTCTGTTCCTCTCTTTATGGAAATCAGCAGGCAGTTATCCGGCCAGGGAACCTCTGCCACCTGTTTTCCTTCCATTGCGCCTCCCTGCTCCACCACAAACTGGGTCAGCAGCTTTTCTCCTTCCTCCGCCGGCGCTTTCGTCCGGCCCTTCACTATCCGTTCCAGAAGGCTTTCGTAGATCGGCTTGGATCCTAAAAGTTCCGCCGTCACATAAGCTGCCACAGAAACTACCGCCAGAGACAGTAGCTGGCTCATAGAGCCTGTCATTTCAAAAATCAAAATGATCCCTGTCAAAGGGGCTCTTACAATGGCTGTGAAATAGCCTGCCATGGCAAGGATAATGAAATTGCTGATGTAGCTGCCATCCAGCCCCAGAAGCTGATGACAGATGGTTCCAAACGCGCCTCCCAACAAAGCCCCCAGCACCAGCAGCGGAAAAAAGATTCCTCCCGGAGCGCCGGATCCAAAGCTGAAGGTAGAAAAAAGGAACCTGCCCACCAAAAACAGCAGCATGACTCCCACCGTCAATCCTCCTCCGGCCAGGCTGTCGATCAATTTTTGCCCGCTTCCTAATAGTTCCGGTACCCAAAGCGCCAGAAGTCCGGACAGCAAAAACGGAAGCAGCATTTTTTTTACCGGCGTCTTCAGGGTTCTCCCATACCACTCCTGTACCTTCAGCGTTCCGTGGTTATACAGGACTCCTCCCGCGCCCAGCACGATCCCCAGGAGCAGGAGCAGCCAGTAATTTTCCAGAGGAATGGCTCGTGTCACCTGAAACCGGAAAACAGAATGGACTCCCAGGATGGAAGAACACAAAAAATCTGCCGTCAGCGATGCCGTCATGACCGACAGCAGCACAGAAACAGAAAAATTCTTATGGATTTCTTCCAGAGAAAACATCACGCCTGCCAGGGGAGCATGGAAGGCCGCCGAGAGCCCGGCGCTTGCCCCGCAGGTCAGAAGGAATTTTTCTTCCGTCTTTCCCACATCCAGTCCTTTTGCCACACCCTTCCCTGCCATAGCTCCCAGCTGGATGGACGGTCCTTCTCGTCCCAGCGCCAGTCCGCCCAGCATGCAAAGGCTTCCCCCGAGAAATTTGGTCCAAAGGACCCGATACCAGGTCTGATTGATGGATCCTTGCATCTCTCCTTCGACCTGCGGGATCCCGCTTCCGGAAGCCATCGGCTCCAGAGCCACCAGCTTTCCCGCAAGTACTGCCAGAAAAAAAAGTGCCAGAAACCATGCGATAACATAGAGAGGCTTTCCTTTTATGAAGGAAACGATCCTGAAAAGCCACTCTCCCGCCTGTTCCAGACACAATCGATAAAGCAATACTACGACTCCCGCTGCGATCCCCACCAGTATCCCTTCTCCCATAAGGATCGCCGGAAACCGCTGCTGTCGTCTCACTGTGTGTTCAATACTCTTTTTCTTTCCTCTCTCTCTCACCACTTCACACGTCCTCCCTGCCTTCTATTATAAACCAGCCACGTGGCTTGTCAACGAATGGGACCGCCAAATCTCATTTCTTTTCCCGTTTTCTGTCTGACTTTCCTCTCCGGTTACGGAACCTTCAAAACACCTTTCGCCGGATACAGGTCTTCTCCTTCAATCGTATCTTCCCTGTTTGAGAGGCTTCCCTTTTGATTTTTTTACTTTTTTCAAATTTTGCTTGCTTTTTTCTTCCTGGAATGATACTATACCTTTTGTTGAAAATAATATTTCATGCGGGTGTAGTTCAATGGTAGAACACTAGCCTTCCAAGCTAGATACGTGGGTTCGATTCCCATCACCCGCTTATTTTATTGCAATGCAGCTCTTTATAGAGGACCGAATCTTTGATGTAAAAAAGGTTCGGCCTTTTTAGGTTTCAAAATTTCCTTTTTTGCACAGCGAAAACCCGCTTGCCATACGGCTCGCGGGCTTCGTTGTTATTATCGTTATCTAAAGGAATGAGAGTAAAGTGCTACACCGTGTTTCACTTCCGGTGTTCACTTTTGTGAGGGGGATGATAGTTGATGTGTTCTTCAACTATCTGAGTTCATTATAGAAAAGAAATATGTCTAAAGTATGTTCCTTTTCTAAAAGAAATCGAAAATTCCTTAAGTGCCTCTTAAGAATTCCTTGCGTTCCCTCTTCTTTTTCCTAAGAACTCCCGGATTCCACAGGTTTTAAGAATCCGCCGATGTTGTTGTCCTGAAAAAAAGTATTGCCGCTGTACAAAAACAGCACCTCATTGATTCCGTAGGTGTCCATCAGTTCATCCGCATTTCCCGCATAGTATCTGGGGTCCACCATGACAATCTCCTGGTAAAAAGGCGTCAGAAACGGGACAAAGCTGTTGGCAAACGAATCCTTTACCAAAAGCAGTCTCCTGGTATTTTTCACATCGGTTCTAATGTCCAGCAAGGAATAATTCCCTCCCTGGAAAACCTGATATCCGTTCTGGGTATCCAACTGCTTTTCGTCATAGAGAGAGGTCCGTTTTTTCTGATTTTCCACATAACTGACAACATACTTTGTATGGTCTTCCTTGGGAAGATACAGCTCTATCTTTTCCTTTTCTCCCCTTCTGAACCCGCTGGTCTTGGAAAGAGCTCCATTAAACTGCGTCGTTACCGGATATTTCTTGTAGGCACTTTCATCCAAAGGCAGCTCCGCCTCTTTCCCATATTCCAAAAAAGCATAAAAAACGCCCGTACCGGTCCAGTGATGGTCCGTTTTATAATAGATGTTCTCCTCCTTGTGATCCTCCATCACCCGCTGTGCCTCCACCCAGCGGATCCCCGGAGACAGTTCTTCCCGGACGCCTTCGATCATATCTGTCTGGCTGGCCTGACGCACCAGAGGCGGCAGCTTCTCCTGCAGGATCTCTCCCGCATCCGGCACCAGCATCATGCGCATCGTCACCTCCGGATATCTGCCCTGAAAATCATTCATTCCCCGGACGGTATTCTCTACATACTCTTTTTTCGGCGGTTCTATTTTTTCCAGCAACTGTCCGTTTTTTCCCAGATAGACCCCGTTTTCTTCCCGGTTTCCGCCGATTCGCTTTAAGGAGGCGTGAAAAATTCTCCAGACACTTCGCCCCACAAACTGATCGGATACATATGCTTCGTACTTTTTCATAAAATTTCCCGACAACACGCCGTGGAAGGTCAGCTCCGGTCTTTGTGCCAGCGTCCGGTTTTCTTCCTCCGAGATCTTTTTATCCCGGATCACAGGCCCCAGCACTGCCAGCGCCAGTATTACTGTCAAAAAAATGATGCCTACTCGTTTATTTCCCCTTTTCATTGCTTTGATCCCTTTTCCTTGCACAAACAGTTAAAATCTAAAATACAAAAATGGATTAAATGTACTGGATACCAGGCAGGACAATGCCACCAAAAATATCCCGGCATACAAAGACAGCGCCATCCATCGGGGATTTCCCTCATACTTGTCACTGTTCAGCAGCCAGACTGCCGCCGGTGTGCTTCCGATGATACAGCACAGAAAAAGCAGCCAATTGGATGCCAGATAATAGACACTCATACTATCCAGTGCGCCTTTACTTCCCACTCCAAACAGGATCCCGATATAGCGGATAGCTCCCTGCAGGCTGTCACTGAAAAAGAACACCCAGCCTATCAGTACCACTGCCAGCGTATAGATCCTTTGCATCCATCCGGGGCCTCTTTCCAGCGCGTTGCCCCACACAAATTTTTCCAGGATCAAAAACACTCCGTAATACAGTCCCCAGAATAGAAAGTTCCAGGCCGCCCCGTGCCAGAACCCTGTCAACGTCCACACGATCAGAAGATTGATGATCTGCCGTTTTCCGCCTTTTTTGTTGCCTCCCAGAGGAATGTACACATATTCCCGGAACCAGGTTCCCAAAGAAATATGCCATCTTCGCCAGAACTCGGTAATGCTTCTGGACGTATAGGGATAATGAAAATTTCTCCGAAAGTCAAAGCCAAACATTTTTCCAAGCCCTATGGCCATGTCCGAGTATCCGCTGAAATCAAAATAAATCTGAAGTGCATAGGCCACCGCCCCTATCCATGCCGTCAGCACATAGGCGGTTCCCTCCTGCAAGAAGCTGCCATGGATCATGTCGAAGACTGCGCCGATCCCATTTGCAAGAATCACTTTCTTCCCCAGCCCAATAATGAAATACCTGGCTCCTGCCCCAAACTTTTCCAGAGATTCCTTTCTCTGGGCAAGCTGCTTGTCTATGTCGATGTAACGGACGATAGGCCCTGCGATCAACTGGGGAAACATGGAAATGTACAGGGCAAAATTCATCACATGCTTCTGCGGCTTTACTTCTCCCCGGTAAATGTCAATGAGATAGGAGATCGCCTGAAAGGTGTAAAAGGAAATCCCTATGGGAAGCGCGAGTTTCCTGTAAGGAAGAGGAACCGGAGAAATCTGGTTCCATATCCCTGCAAAAAAGCCGGAATACTTGAAAAATCCCAGCAGCGCCAGATTTGCAGCCAGTGCAAAGCCCAGCTCCCGCTTTCCGGATCCTCCCGCCTCTTTGGCCAGATAGATATCCCTTCCACAGATGTAATTCAACAAGATGGACAACAGCATCAGCCCGATATAGACAGGTTCTCCCCATGCATAAAAAACCAGGCTGGCCAGCAACAGCACCACATTTTTCAGACGCTTGGGAGCAATGGCATAAGCCAGCAACGTTATCGGAAAAAATACGAACAAGAATGTCACACTGCTAAATAACATGCCCTTCCTCCTTAAAGACTTTTTGAAAAAGTATCCCGATAACCAGAAGCTTTCGGCGACACAGCCAGAAAAATATAGGTTCCCCGGATGCTGATCTCTGCATGCTCCAGCAATTCCACCTGTTTAGGGGCATACCCTGCGAAATCATTTTTCCGATCTGCCAGTCGTCTCTCAATGGCCGTCTCTACCTCCTGCACCTGGGACTCCTCTTTCACCTTGATAACCAGAAGCTCCTGTGCGGACATACTGGTGGTTGCCACATAGCAAAGAACGCCTTCATAATCTGTGCCGTTTAAACCATAATACCGCTTTAAGCCCTGCTCTCCTGCGTTTTTCAACCTCCGCGTGTCCACTACCTGTTCCATTTCTTCCCTTACTTTGGAAAATTTCTGGTCGCTCCCTCCCACATAGTGCAGCAGGAAACCTACATACACGGCGATCCCCAGTATCACTGCGTATTTTAAGCCTTTTACAAGGACTCTCTCTTTTCGGTTTCCCTGCTGCTGCAGCATGTGCTTCACTGAATATTGTTCCATCTTTATAGTCCTGCCCCTTCCACCATCTGCTGCAGCCATTTGGGATAAAATTCTATTTCAAAGTGGTACCCGTCTTCTGCATAATCTGTTTCCTGTGCCAGTCCCTCGTTATCCAAAAAGGAGACTCCCTGTTCTTTGCACATGCTTCGGATCGCTTCATTGTAGGGCTGTAGATCCTTATAGGCTTCATTTTCCACCACATCCAGAGACAGTACCGGAAACAGTCCGTTCACAAAAATCTCCGATTCCGGAAGCGCCTGCCTTAGTTGTATGATAAAATCTGCGTATTCCTGTCTGAACAGTTCCACGTCTCCGTGCACATGCCCCACATCATTAAACCCATAATAAAGAAATACACACCTGGGCTTCAGCTCTGTGACGGTTTCCAGCTGCTTGTCGTAAGAGGTCAGTCCGGTTCCTACTTCTGCCACCACATTCGTACTGTCCAGAACGTTGTAGGTAGAAAATCCGGACGCTACCGAATCTCCCATAATGACACACCCCGAAAAGGCCTCCCGGTAATCTCGCTGCGCTGCCGCACCTTCCTCCTGCAGCTGCTCCTGCCGCACCTTCCGGACAGCGTCTTCCGTTTTTAAAAGATCTCTTTTTTCCAGCTTTTGAAGGAGCTTTCTCCCCTCCGACACATCCTCTTTCTGTGGGAGCAGAAGCCTGATCCCCATCCCCAAAAGCGCCAGGATCCCCAGAAGTACAAACACGGTCAGAACCTGATATTTTCTTTTGATCCCCGCTTTGCCCCCGGTCCTTTTCCTGCCCTCCACAGCGTTTCCTCCCCTCTTTTTCTAATCGATCCGCTCTTTTTTCCCCAAGCGCACTTCCTCTACCTGACCTGCCAGAGATTCTTCCACCCCATCAAACAGATAGGTTTTTCCTTCCGGTCTGCTCTTTTGATATGCCAGGCCCTCTTTTTTGATACGAAGAATCTCTTCCAGGAATTCCCGGGAAGAAAGAAGCGTTCCTCCCTGCCCCTGGATGATCACCTGTTCTACCCAATCGGACGTCACCACAGTCACATGATGCTTCCTTCCCATCCGATGCACCGTTTTTTCAATATACTGATCCGCCGTCTCTGCCTCTTTGGTATAAACTACAAAAACATTGTGGTATTTTTCTACTTTTGTCGGGTTTCCCTCCACCTTGTAGGCATCAAATACGGCGATGACCGGAATCCCCCGGTATCCCTGGTAATCACTTAGTACATCCAAAAGCCTCCATCTTGCCGCACTGATATCTTCCTGCGCCAGTTCCTTCAATTCTTTCCAGGCAAAGATCACGTTGTATCCATCCACCAGAAGGTATTCCTGCACCGGTTCCCGGGAAGTAGCGTGGTTTCCTGCGGAAACCGTCTGCTTCCGCCTTTCTTTTCCACCGACTCTTCCATAGGTGCGAAGTAAAATCTCTTCCATTTCCTCCTGGGTGATCTCCCGATTTCCGGAAACACTCCTTCCAGTCCTTACGCCCGTACCGGTATCTTCCTCCGGTTTTTGTCTGCCTTCGTCTGTATGAACGTGCATCCGCTCTTCTGCTTCCTTCCATGATACCGAAATCCCGGATCCCTGACAACAGAAAATCGACCCTGCCGGCCATTCCTTGTCCTCTTCCGGAGAATATCCTGCCATTTCTATGACCTGCTGCGGCTCCTGACAGGTTCCGTATCCTTCCACCGTCAGAGAACAGCTTCCTCTCCCACCGGTAAACGCCGCCACTTCTCTAGCGTACTGCTCCAGAGCTGACACCGGCGCCTCTCCCCGGATCAGCACCGTTTCTCCTGCCTGCTCCAGCGGAAAAAGTCTGGCGCCTCTTCGATCCAAATCGGTCAGGAGCTTTCCTGCATTCTCGGAAGGCGCCTGTATCCACACGCTGTAATAGGGCTCCAGAAGTACCGATCTTGCTTTTAAAAGTCCTTGGCGCAGGGCCCGTCTTGCAGCCTCCCTGAAGTCTCCGCCCTCTGTATGCCGGATATGTGCCCGGCCGGCTATCAGGGTAATACGGATATCCGTTACCTCCGCCCCCGTCAGCACTCCTTTGATCCCTTCTTCTTTGAGAGCTGCTACCACCAGCTTTTGCCAGTGCTCCTCCAGCACATTCGTATCACAGTCTCTCTTTATCTCCACTCCGCTTCCTCTGGGAAGCGGTTCCAGTTTCAGATGTACCTCTGCATAATGCTTCAGCGGTTCAAAATGACCTCTTCCCACCACCGTATCTGCTATGGTTTCCTTGTAGAGGATGCTCCCTTTTGAAAATCGTACACGCAAGCCGTACTTTTCCTGTATCCATGCCTGCAGGATCTCCACCTGCACTTCCCCCATCAGGCGGACATACATCTCCTGCGTCTTTCTGCACCACTCCACCTTCAGCATCGGATCCTCTTCTTCCAGCTTTTGAAATGCCTGCAGCACTTCGTGTACGTCTGTCGTTTCTTCCGCTTCCACCCGGTATTTCAGCACCGGCTCCAAAAGAGGGCGTCCTTTTCCTTCCTCCCAGCCCAGGCCTTCTCCGGCTCTGGTATGGCTAAGTCCCGTGATCCCGCAAATTTCTCCGGCCATTGCTTCCTCCTGGCAGGTATATCTGTCTCCCGAATAAATACGGATCTGATGGATTTTTTCTGTGTAAAGAGTTCCTTCTTCATCCCTGTAGGGGATCGATTCCCGAAGTCCGATCCGGCCTCCTGTGATCCGTACATGAGTGACCCGACTGCCTCTGTCATCTCTTGTGATCTTAAAGATTTTTGCTCCAAAGCCTTCCTTCTGCGGAATCTCTGTCTCTTTTTGTCGGGATCCTCCTGTTCCTTTCTTTTCCCCGACCTTCTCTTTTTTCTCTTTCTTCGTTTGTGACCAGTCTTTTGTCTGGCCATATGTGAAGATTCCTTTCAGGAACGCTTCTGTCTGCCAGAGTTTTAAGGCAGAACCAAAGTAACAGGGAATGAGTTTTCTGCTTCCGATCAGCCTCCTGATCGTCTCCGTTTCCAGTCGTCCCGTTTCCAGGTATTCTTCCAGCGCCTCCTCGTCACAGGTGGCTGCCTCTTCCCACAATTTATCTTCTTCCTTTTGGAAATCTATGCATCCTTCCTGCAATTCCCCGTTTAGCTGTCTTTGCAGCTGTTCCCGGTCAACGCCCGGAAGATCCATTTTATTGACAAAGATGAACACCGGCACCTGATAAAGTTCCAGAAGGCGCCAGAGGGTTCTGGTATGAGCCTGTACGCCATCCGTTCCGTTGATCACCAGGATCCCGAAGTCTATCACCTGCAGCACCCGTTCCATTTCTGCCGCAAAGTCCACATGACCCGGTGTGTCCAGAAGGATGATCTGCGTATCTCCTTCCTCGATCCGCGCTTCCTTTGAAAAAATCGTGATCCCGCGCCTTCGCTCCAACGCAAATGTGTCCAGAAAGGAATTTTTCTCATCTACCCGCCCCAGCTTCCTCAAAGCTCCCGCCTGGTACAGCAGGGCCTCTGCCAGCGTCGTCTTTCCTGCATCCACATGGGCTAAAATCCCTGCGCAAATACGTTTTGACAGCTCTTTTTCCGCGCTTTTTTCATGACTTTTGGATGTATTATTCCCCATGAAAATGCTCCTTTCCACACGCTCTGATTACAGTGATTATCATATCACAAAAAAACAGGCAAGTCGATAAACCATTCCTCTACAAGGCATCACAGTTCATTTCTATATTGTTTATCACAATACATTTCGTGAGATATGTCATTCTGTATAAAAAATCCCCTCAACTCCAAATTTGAAATTGAAGGGAACATATTCATGAATGCTCCGGCAAACTTTTATCTTTCACAACCGGAAGAACTTCTTGACAAAACACCTAACATTATTTAACAAAGTATTTCTGTAAATTTTTTTGTTATCAGCTGTGGGCGGGTGATGATACTTCCTACCACCGCACTGTAACATCCTAGCTCTATAACTCTTTTGGCCTTTTCCGGAGTGTCGATATTGCCCTCCGCTATAACCGGGTGCTTTACTTTGCTCAAAATCTTTCTGATAAATTCAAAATCATTATGCTCAATCTTTACTCCTGCACTCTGTTCTGTATATCCTACCAACGTTGTCCCGACAAAGTCAAAACCAAGAGCATCCGCATAAAATGCTTCCTCTACAGTGGAACAGTCGGCCATAAACAGCTGATCCGGATATCGCTTCTTTACCTCATGGAAAAACACCTCCAGTGTCCTTCCATTCGGACGTATGGTGTCTGTTGCATCAACTGCTATAATCTCTGGCTGTACTTCCATAAGTTCATCTATCTCATCTATCGTTGGAGTAATATAGACTTTACAGTTTTCATATTCCCTCTTAACAATCCCTATAATTGGTAATCCAGTACGGGCTTTTATCTCCGTAATATCTTCTTTTGTATTGGCACGAATGCCACAGGCTCCTCCTTCCTTTGCAGCCTGCGCCATTCTTCCCATGATATAGGGAGAATGTAATGGCTCATGTGGCAATGCCTGACATGACACTATCAATTTTCCCCGAATTGCCTCCAGAATGTCCCGCTTGTCCATCTTTTTTTTTGCCCCTACATCCACTTTGATTTTGACAACAATTTTTTCGATCTGCTGCGGCTCTTTCAACATCATTCCCACTTTATGCGCATCATTGGGATAGCAAACCATAAAGTCTCCCTTTTTCAGATAATATCTCCCGCTTTCTTTCCCAGTATAAAATCCAATATCCTTCACACTGTCAAAAGGAATATCTACATCCAGAGTATTTACATCTGCTGTCGCGATGCCTTCTGTTCCTTTTACGATATAGTGTATGTCTATATATTTCTGATGAGCTTCGTATCTACACTCGTTCTCCGGTTTCGACATAAATACAATAGGATTACAGGAAATCCGATCCGGCGCCAGTACAGTATTTGCCTCCACGGATTCTCCCTCCTTCAGCTTTGCCAAAAAACAAAGTACTTCGTATAACTCCGGATACCCTATGTAATTTTTATAGTTGCAAATAGAATCAAAAATCATACTTGTCACCTCTTGTTTTTACAATACTTTTCCTTTGGAGAGCTTCTCTGTTATTTTCCTCTTTATTTATCATTCACATTCGAGAAGCCCCCTTATTTTTTCCGATACGCATCTATTTTCTCTTGTCAAACCAACTGCCGACAGGAAACAAAATGATAATATGCCCCCAACATCCCTGCTCGATTTCCATTCTTGGCAAATGCAATTTTGGTATGCCTGGCAACGGATCTGATCAAGTGACTATTTACACTTTTTAATATCAACGGTTCTAAGTATTCTTTTTGTGCCATAATCCCGCCTCCAAGAACTACCATTTCAGGATTAACCATATAACAAATATTCGCAATTCCCATTCCTAATATATCCGTCATTTCTTCGATGGCTTTTATGCAATCCCTATCTCCGCTTTTTGCCTGATCAAACACATATTTCCCATTCACGCCACAAACAGGAATATGTTTCATGGCGGCTACTCTTTTTGTCAATACGCTACTTGCTCCCTGATCCTGAAATGCTCCCCCCGGCAAATGCATATATCCTACCTCACAGGCACTTCCTGAAAACCCATGGAACACCCGCCTGTCAATGATCAATGCTCCGCCAATTCCTGTTCCTATCGTAAGGCATACACTGACATAAGTGCCTTTAGAGGCCCCCGAATAGCATTCTGCCAACCCTGCGCAGTTCACATCATTTTCCACTTCACACGGAAGCCTACAACTCTGCTCAATGGCTTTTTTAATCTTTGTTCCTGCATAATCTGGAATCAGCGGAGCAGCGTGCGTAATAACTCCATGCTTGCAATCTACAACCCCTGCCGTAGAAATGCATATTCCTTCACCATTGCACTCTGCTTTTAATTGTTCCACTAATGCAATCACTTTTTTTAAGATATGAGGTCCTCCAAGATGTGCTTCCGTACTGCATTCTTCTGCTTTGAGAAACTTTCCTTTTTCATTTATAATCCCATACTTGATCGTGGTTCCCCCAATATCTATGCAAATATATTCTTTCATTTTGTCACACCTTAAAGGGAGGCTCCCTGTTGTATTGGAACCTCCTTTTGTTATTTATTCAAACTGTCTATTGCCTCTTTTATCATTTTCACGCATACTTCTATCTGATGCCTATCATCCTCAATGATATCCGGAAGCGGTTTTCTGACGCCTCCAATATCCATCCCCTGTGCTCTTAGAATTTCTTTCATGACTGCATAGAGATTTCCGTAACATGCACACATTGCGTAAATAATCCTGTCGATTCTATACTGTATTTCCTGTGCCCTTTGGAGGTTTCCGTTTTGAACCTCTTCTTCTGCTGCAAGGTACAGCTCTGGCATAACCGCATAAGTACCCCCGATACCCGCATCGGCTCCCATAACCCTCCCCCCCACAAATTGTTCGTCAGGGCCATTAAAGATTACACTGTTTTCTCCTCCGATTTCCTTAAACATCTGGATATCCTGCACTGGCATAGATGAATTTTTAACACCGATCACTCTCGGATTTTCTCTCATTTTTTTGTACAAAGATGTACTTAATGCAACACCTGCCAGCTGCGGAATGTTATAGATAATAAAATCTGTATTCGGTGCAGCGGCACTGATTTCATTCCAATAATCTTCTATTGCATAATCCGGAAGGTGAAAATAGATGGGTGGAATCGAAGCGATTGCATCCACACCGACTTTTTCCGCATGCGCAGCCAGTTCGGCACTGTCTGCTGTGTTGTTGCATCCCACATGTGCGATAACTGTAATTCTTCCTTTTGCAACCTTCATTACACTTTCAAGGGTTTTCTTTCTTTCTTCTTTACTTTGGTAAATACACTCTCCCGACGAACCACAAACATATAGTCCCCTGATGCCTTTATTGATCAGATACTCCGCAAATTTTTCAGTTCGTTCCCTGCTTACATTTCCTTCTTCATCGTAGCAGGCATAAAATGCCGGGATAATGCCTTTATATTTCCTCAAATCTTTCATAAGCTTCCCCTTTTTATTCTGTACTTATCAAAAACCTTTTTTCCTGATTCTCTGTCGGTAAGTCCTTCATAGAATATGATCTCTATTTCAAAATAGTTTTCAAGCGAAGTCCTTCTACACGCATACACTTATCAGCCTGTAATTTCACTTACTTTTACGACTCTTCCTTCGTAACGCGATTTTGTACAAGCATCCGCCGTCGCGATCGCAGCTCGTGCCGCTTCTCCCGTCAACAGTGGCTTAAATTCATCACTTGCTTCCATTCCGTGCATTATGTCATTTAGGTATTTCATCTCATTCACCATAATTCCCTGTAACCATAACGGTGGAATCTTGTCGGGATTTCCATACTGAATTGCTCCATCCATCTCTGTACTATGATAAATACGCGTGCGATCATCATCTTCTTCCTGTGTTTCATGGAGAAGAAAGTGTGTTTCTTTTCCGTCCACCTTTAGTGTTCCCCCTGCGTCATACATGTTCAGTTTAATAGCTCCCTCAGTTCCTTGAATAAGCAGATAGTGCTCTGGCCAATGAAATGCGGATCCCCATTCCAATACTGCATATCTGTGATCAGAAAATTTCATGTTGATAAAAAGCATATCATCCTCATCTCCAAATGCTTCTCCCTTGTGTGCAACATTATCCGCATTCATGTACACTGTTTCTGGCGTTTCTCCCATAATAAATTGAACACAATCAAGTTCGTGAATGTGGTGATATAAATGCCCGCCTGACTTTTCGCGGATTTTTTTCCAAGAAACAGACGACTGAACATCTTCCCATCCATTTCTGGCAGAGTGGCAATAAAGCACCTTTCCAATTGCTCCGTCTTTAATCAGCTGTTTTGCATGGCGTACACCATTAAAAAAATTCATAACATGCCCTGCCATAAAAATCACATTATTTTCTTCGCATACACTGACCATTTCATCACAGTCTTTGTAATTTAATGCAATCGGTTTTTCACAAAAAACATGTTTTCCGTTTTGTGCCGCTTTCATAACAGGTTCTTTATGCAGATAATTCGGCGTTGCAACGATAACACAATCAACATCAGCCCTTGATACAAGTTCATCTAAACTTGAAGCAACAGCACACCCTAATTCTTTTGCAATTTTTTCACCATTTTCCGGGTCGTAAACCACCGTTACTGCCGCACCTTCATTTTTTTTCATGATTCTGGCAAGTTCTGCTCCAAAGTATCCTACTCCAACCACACCATAATTCGTCATTCTATTATCCTCCATTACTTATCGTTTCCTTTTATTTCACTGATCCTTCTGATAATCCACCCGCAATTTTGTTTTGGATAAAACAGAAGAAAATAATTGACGGTATCACTACAATAACTGATGCTGCCATCATATCTCCCCAATCCAATATTTCAGAGCCGTCCAGAGATCTCAAAGCCACTGCAACCGTCATCTTACTGGTGTCATTTATCAAAATCAGCGAATACAAAAACTCATTCCATGCGTTGATGAATGTGTAAATTGCTGTCGCGACAATCCCTGGCATCACAAGTGGCAATACAACCTTCCTAAAGACGATCATTTTACTTGCTCCATCAATTTTAGCGGCTTCTTCAATTCCTACAGGTACCGTTTTAAAAAACCCTACAAGAAGCCATACTGCATAAGGGATACTAAATGATAGATAAACGGTGATCAGTCCAATTCTCGTATTTGTCAACCCCAGTTTCGCCATCACTATTGAATATGGAATTGCCAAAAGAATTGGAGGAAAAATATAGGTTGTCACCAAAATTTTTGATAAAATTGCACCCAACCGCGGAAAAAACCTCACGATCCCATATGCTGCAAGAGCAGATACAACAATGGCTATTGCTGTGGTCGTCAATGCTATGAGTATACTGTTTTTTATATTGTCGATAAAATTCAAGTCAAAAATCACATGCTTAAAATAGTCAAACGTAACTGTTTTAGGCAAAAATCCTGTTGGATTTCCTGTCAACTCACCTTTTCCCTTAATGGATGATATGATAATCCAGACAAGCGGAAACATAGCAATTGCCGTAAGCATCAAAAGGTAAATATGGCAAAATATATCTCCAATTTTTTTACCTCGTTTTTTCATTATTTCCGCTCCTCCTTTTCCCAATATGCAATAACTTTGAAATACATAATACATACAGTCATGAGGAACAGGAACAATATCACCGTGACTGCAGATGATTTTCCTAAAAGCTTTGTCCCCCATCCCATATTATATGCATATACAGGAACTGTTTCCGTCGCCCCGGCCGGACCGCCTCCCGTAATAAGGTAAATAAAGTCAAAATTATTAAATATCCAAACTGTTCTCAAGACCACCAGCAATCCCATTACAATCTTAATGTGAGGTAGAGTTATATACAAAAAAGACTGCCATCTGCGTGCCCCATCAATTTCTGCTGCTTCATACTGATCCTGCGGAACAGTCTGCAGAGCGGATAATACATTCACCATGATCATAGGTGCACCAAACCAGATATTAATAAATACAAGCATTAAAAACGCCATTGTCTTCTCTGTCAAAAACTGAGGAGGTGTTTCACACATTCCCCACTCCACTAGAATATTCGGCAAAACACCATAAACACCATTTAAAATCCATTTCCAGGAAAATGCGATTACAATAGACGGAAAAGCCCACGGGATAATCAACAGCGTTTTATACATCCCTTTTAAGTGTTTTACTCGATTCAATGCCAAAGCTGCCGTAAACCCCACAAGTAACTGTCCCAATAACGAAAGAACCGTCCATTTTAATGAATTCCAAAAAGAATTCCAAAAGTTCGCATCTGCTAATATATCTTGATAGTTTTTGACTCCAACAAAGTCATATGTTAACCGAATCAGGTTTTTATTAGTAAAACTATAGAAAATACTTGAACATATCGGATAAACAAACAGTGCTATCACTGTAATCACAGCAGGAAACACAAACAGCCATCTTATATAGTCTTTTTTCATTCTTCTACCACCTTTGGAAAGAGGAGGAAGGCATTGCTTCCCCCCCTTGTTGTCATTTACTGCTGTGCAGCTTCAAATAATGCATTCAATTTATCTTCCGCCGCTTTAGCTGCCTTTTTAACGTCTGTGCCATTTGTAATGATGTCCTGGAACATTTCTTCAATCACATGCTGATTAGTCAAAATTCCTGCCTGTATACTCGGACCATG
Organism: Suipraeoptans intestinalis; assembly: GCF_034091795.1. Lineage (NCBI taxonomy): Bacteria > Bacillati > Bacillota > Clostridia > Lachnospirales > Lachnospiraceae > Suipraeoptans > Suipraeoptans intestinalis. The sequence goes on from NZ_JAXFXH010000025.1 coordinate 43,489, forward strand.
TTCAAATCCAATTGCAGTCCCTCCCGGAATTTGGGATGAAATTACTTCTTCTGCGTGAGAAAATTGCTGTATGGTTGCATTATCTTTGTATGATTCTGTATCTGCAATTCCTTTTACTGCAGGAAGCATCCCTACTGGCTGTGCATGAAGAAACTTAACATATGTGTCTTCCTCATACAGTTTTCTCATAAATGCCGCACAAATTTCCGGATGCTTGGAATTTTTCCAGATCACCATTGGCTGATTTGACGTAGTAATTCCCTTTTGTTCTGATCCGTCAATTGTAGGAATCGGATAACAGTCAATATACTGCAGGAGATCCGGAGAATTCTTTTCAACACCCCCAATTTGAAATCCACTGTTGAAATCAAATGCAGTTTTCCCCTGATAATATAATGTAGCCTGATCTAATACATCATAATTAACAGACTCTTTCGGAGAACACTCATTGTACACTTTTAACCAGTAATTTATTCCTTCAATCGCCAGATCGCTTGTCAGGTCAGCTTTTAAATCATCCGTCAAAAGACTTCCACCTCCACTACGAACATAGAAATTCAGAAAATTAGTAGCTTGGAAGTCACTAGACCCACACGGGAAGGACAATCCATAAACCCCGTCCTTTGTAAGCGTTTTTGCTGCCTCATAAAGTTCATCCCAAGTCTTGGGAACTTCTAAATTGTTTGCTTCCAGAAGATCTTTCCGGATCCACATTACCATAGCGTGTGAGTATAAAGGTATCGCATAATTATTTCCATCAACAGAACATTCTGCTAATGTGCTTTTTGCAAATTTATCTCTCCCTATATCGTCAATCAGGTCATTTAGCGGGATTAACGCATCTGCATTGATCATTTCCGCCACCTGACCTACCAATGCAGTACTCATATCCGGAACATTTCCTGATGCAAGTCCCGTTGTCCACTTTGTATAAAAATCATTCCATGAAAATGTTTCTATTTTGATATTAACCTTTGGATTCTCTTCCATAAATTCGTCTGCCGCTTTTTGAATCGTCTCAAGTCTTGGCCCCTGTGTAAATGAATGCCAAAACGTAATATCTCCACTCAATTCCCCCGATGCTTCCGTAGATGCGGATTTTTCTTTTTCTTTCCCACATCCTGTAAACAATGCAGTCACCAACATTGTTACAGTCAATACCATTGCCAGTTTCTTTTTCATAATAATCTCCTTTCTCTCAACACTCTCCCACATTTTTGTGCGTATCTTGCAATATATTGCAATTATATTCTTTATTTTTATACATTTCTACTAACTCAAGTAGCAAAAATAGCATTTTACGCTTATTTTAGTCATCATTTTTGATTTTTCTCTTATGCGGTATCGGTCGTAAACAAAAATTACCGGGCGATATAATTTGAACATTATAACGTCCGGTAATTTTTTTCATCTAAAATTCTTTTGCCCCTACCCGATAACGATTCGGCGTATAACCAAACGCCTTTTTAAACTCCCGAATGAAATAATTTGGATCTTCATATCCTACATCATAGGCAATTTCGCTGATGCTTTCCGTACTGACCAATAATTTTCTTGCGGCTGTAGTAAGTTTAATCTCTTTCGCATATTCCATAGGAGATTTTCCGGTATTATCTTTGAAAAGTGTGCTAAAACGCTGTTTGCTTAACCCCACCATCCTCGCCATCTTTTCAGGTGTAAATTTTTCTTCCGGGTGCAGAATGATATAATCTGTTACAATTCTCACTCTGGAATCCATCTTATTACATTTTGATTCCCGCAAAAGAATCTTGTCCAGATCACACTCTTTTGCATCCTCTCTTCTTCTTTCCACATGCTCCGGAATTCCTCTGACAGATAAACTTGCGATCAAGACATACAGATATCCACGAATAAAACTCTTTTTCGCCACATGTTTTGTTTTGACCCATTTGTAAATTTCTTCAAAATATTTTTCTTCTCCCTGCGCCTGGGTAATTCTCTGAAGCCCATAATATTCTTTTAAAACATCCTTATCTTCCCAGAATACCGAAGTAATAAAACGGACACTGTAAAACTCAAAATTTCCGGAAACCGCACGGCAGGACATTTTACATCCCCATGGAATATAAACAATATCATTTTGTTTTACATGTATTTTTTCTCCGTTTATAAAAAACTCTGCTTCTCCCCGTACAATATAACGCAGCATATTGTACGGGACTTTTGATTCCGGATAAAACCATTCTTTCCCCATACTATATAAATCAATATATAAAAAAGAAAATTTTATATCATCAAAATCAGACATTTCCATCTCTCACTTTCTAAGCATAGTAAGTATTTGTTTTTAATCTCTTCTGTTTAACAAAGTCATACTATCATAATTCTGGTTATTTTTGTATGGAAAACATTCTCTTTTATCCTCACAGATTCCATGCTAAACTAAGAAGGCATCACCATGCGGAAAGCAGACGCATTCTCGCTGCCGGCAGGATCTGCGATCCTCTCGGCAATATTGATTCTTAAAAGAAGAGAGGTTACATGTATGAACAAAAAAGAAATCTTGGAAATCCGCCGTCAGTTTACACCGGAGAACTGCTCCATTACCCGTATCTGCGGCTGTTATGTAGATTATGAAAAAGAAAAAAAGGCGCAGATGTCCAAAACCTTCCTGACTCTCCCGGAGGAAGAAGCGTTTAAATATTTTGATATTTTCAGGCACACCCTGTCCGGTACTTTTGGAAAGCATCTGTTGTCCGTAGATTTTCCCTTGGAATCTGAGCTCTCCGGCGAAGCCTATCAGCTTCTTTGCCAGCTTCGTACTTCCCGACTGGAAGATGAGGAATTGGTCCATTCCTTTTTTGATAAGGTGATTGAAAATTATGTGTTTGCGGAAAATTACTATATCACCCTGATCCATGCCGTCTATGATGTTCCCGGAAAATCCTCCGACGGCTCCCAGATGTTTGACGCTTCGGACAATGTGTACGAGCACATTTTATGCAGTATCTGTCCTGTAAAGCTGACAAAACCGGGACTGACCTATAATGCGGAGACGGATCTGATCGAAGAACGGATCCGGGACTGGTTTGTGGAAGCTCCTGTGGGAGGCTTTTTATTTCCTGCTTTCTCCGACAGACTCTGTGATATGCACCATGCCCTGTACTATACAAAAAAACTGGAAGAGCTCCAGCCGGTTTTTATCCAGAATGTGCTGGGCGGCAACGTCCCCTTGAGTGCCATGGATCAAAAAACCTCCTTCCAGGCGCTGGTCAGCGATACGCTGGGAGATGCCTGCCACTATGAGGCCATCCGAAACATCCATGAATCCATCCAGGAAATGTTGGAGGAAAGCAAGGACGCTCCGGAGCCTTTGGAGCTTTCCAGATCGGATGTAAAAAAACTGCTGGCGCAGGAAGGGGCGTCGGAGGAATCTCTGCGCACATTTGAAGAAGAATTTGATCAGATGGCAGGAGAGTCCCGCACTCTTCTGGCTTCCAATATCGCAGGCACCAAGCACTTTCAGGTGGAAACCTCGGTAGTATCTGTGAAAGTACCTGCCGACAGAAGCGACCTGATCTCTGTCCGGGAGATCGACGGACGAAACTGTCTGGTGATCCCGGTAGAGGACTATCTGGAAGTCAATGGAATGCCGGCGCCTGTCTTTAAAAACAGTCTGGAGTAACACCCATGATAAAAGACACCTCCTTTCGGTTGATCTGCTCCCTTTTCAGTAGGCATGACGATAGATTTCATTCCGGCTGAAAGGACACAGATCAGATTCGATGAGGTGTCTTTTGTGTCTTTTGTGTCTTTTTGTTTTTCGTATTTTGTATTTTTCGGTTCTTATGACCCTGCCCTTTTATATCACACCTTTTTGCAGCATGATATTGGCATACAGGGCCGATTCCCCGGTTGCAATAATGGCATATGCTGTTTTTGCCGCCTCGTAGAAAGCAAATCTTTCCAGATTTCCTACCGCAGCCTCTCCTCTGGCATCATAGTTTCCCACAATTTCCCTGTAGGTATCCCAGATGGGTGTCTCCACCGTATCTCCCGGAACTTTTTCCATCAAAGTCACCGGTTTTTCGGTATAGGTATCCAGAGGAAACACCTCCAGGATCGCTTCTAAAAGTTCCGGAACATTGTGTCCGTCACAGCGGATCACAATCGCATCTTTCCCCATGGATTCCGCCGGAAAATTCCCGTCTGAGATCACGATCCTGTCACTGTGCCCCATTTCACACAGCACCTTCAGAAGCTGCGGCGATAAGATTTTTGGTATTCCTTTCAGCATGGTTCTCTCCCTCTTCTTTCTGTCTTTGATTCTGGGGGTTCTGTTTTTTCTTATTCCCCCCCATATTTTTCCGATATTTTTTATGTATTCCCGCGTTTTTTGTTCCCGGGTTGTTCCTTCAACGATACGGAGGGTGCTTTTGGCACCCTCCGTATCCGTATCCTGACAACCGATCTGCCTTCGTTTTATTTCATGGAAAATTACATTCCGGGAAATAAAACCGTTTCGTAGGCCTCACAGGATTTTTTCTTATTCATACAAGCAAGGAGCGATTTCCTTATCTTCCATGTTGTCTGCTGTATACCACAGGCATCCGGTATCTACGTCAGATACTTTCTCACCTTTGGAAGCCTTTACAGCCAGCTCTACTGCTTTGTAGCCGATCTGTACCGGATTCTGTGTGATGGAACCAGCCAAAACTCCGCTTCTGATGGCATCCAGCTGAATCTTTCCAGCGTCAAATCCAACACCGATCACCTTGTCTGCGCCCAGCTTGTTCAAGCTTTCATTTGCCGTTACCAGGTTCTTTGCAGAGAACTCGTTGGAACCATAGATCGCTACCAGATCATTTTTGTTCAGCAGTGTGTTTGCTACCGTTACGCAGGCTGCATCTTCTACGGTTGCCGGAATTCCAACCTCAACGATTACTTTTGCACCGTCTACTTTTTTGTTGTATTTGTCATGTCCTTCTACAGAAGCTTTATCTTCTCCAATCAGTTTTACCATCTTGTCGATGAAACCTGCCGTTCTGTCGCCGATAGACTGAGATACCGCATCCTGTGCAACAACGCCGATACGTACAGTGTCAGCCGGATCTGTTACCTTATCTTTGATCAGTTCATACATTTTCTCTGCTGCCAGCTCTCCTGCTGCATAGTTGTCTGTGGAAGCGTTAGCTGCGATCACCTTGCTTCCCGGAACACCGGAGTCAAATCCGATCACAGGAATCTCGCTGGACTGTGCGGTATCCAGTGCACTCTTTACAGAGTCCGGATCCAGAGCTGCCAGACAGATTGCGCTTGGCTTCTTGTTGATGGCGTTGTTCAGCTGCTCTACCTGCTCTGCCACTGCAGACTCGTCCTTCGGTCCTACGAAATTCACTTCTACGCCGAACTCTTTTCCAGCCTCTTCTGCACCCTTGTTTACCGCTTTCCAGAAATCGTGCTGGAATCCCTTTGCTACGATTTCTACCGTGCCGCCCTTTGCACTGTCCTCATCGGAAGCTTTCTCTTCCTTTTTGGATCCGCATCCCATTACCAGTGCGGACACCATTGCTGCACACAACAACACGCTAAGAATTCTTCTCTTCATTTTGAAATCCTCCCTTTTTCTTTTTTGTTTTCTATATTTACATCTGCCACAGCAGACATAATATCTGTTTGCAGGATCTTCTCTTTGAGAAGCCTCCATCTCCTGCCGCTGACCGGAACCTCTCCCGCATCGGCTTCTTCTGCCTCTTTAGACAGACGCTGCTTTTTTCCTGTTCAGCACGTCTGCAAATACTGCGCCGATCAATACAAATCCGGTAATGAACAGCTGATAATGCGGCTGCAGACCTACGAAAGGAAGTCCTGTCTTTAATACCGCCATGATAAATACACCGATCAAAGTTCCTGAGATAGATCCCATACCGCCTGACAGAGATGTTCCTCCGATCACGACACCGGCAATGGCATCCAGCTCAAATCCGTTTCCGGTTCCCGGCATCAAGGTGGAATACACTGCCGCGTAGGAAATTCCTGCCAGCGCCGCAAAGAATCCGCTGAAAATGTATGCCAGTGTTTCCCATTTTACTACGTTTACACCAGACAATCTGGCTGCTTCCTTGTTGCTTCCCAGCGCCAGGATATAGCGTCCCGGTCTGGTCTTATTCAGGATAATGGACATTACCACTGCCAGTACGATCAGAAGAATGAATCCTGTGGGGATCCCTGCTCCCGGAAGTCCTTCTCCCTTAAATTTGAAGATATTATGGAACCATGCCCCTGCATCCGTTCCCTGCGGGTATGTGATGCTGGCTGTTCCGGTTACGATGGATCCAAAGCCTCTGGTGATCATCATGGTGCCAAGCGTTGCGATAAATGCCGGAAGTCCCATGATGGATACCATCAGTCCGTTTGCCAGTCCCAGCAGAACGCCCAGCAACAGGATAACCAGCAGGACTACTGCCATAGGCGCTCCTTTTTTCAGCAGGACGCCTCCGATCAGGGAGCAGCAAATGCAGACGGTACCGATGGACAGATCGATTCCTCCGGTGATGATGACAAAGGTTACTCCGATCGCCATGAAACCGATGTAATAAGCTGAATCAAAAATACTGATCAAGGTACTGTATTGAAAAAAGTTGGCTCCAAAAAAGCTGAAGAATGCATACAGGAGTATCAATGCCAGTACCGCCACAAATTTTTGTGTTTTAATTGTCTTTTTCATGTTTCCGTACTTCCTTTCTAATCTCTCAGTGTTGCTGCCGTCATGATTCTTTCCTGGGATGCCTCCGAAATGTCGATCTCTCCCGTCTTGCGGCCTTCGCACATTACCACGATCCGGTCACTCATACGCAGCACTTCTGTTAATTCTGAAGAAATCATAATGATGGATTTTCCCTGTTTGACCAGTTCATTCATCAATGCATAGATCTCACTTTTGGCTCCTACGTCGATTCCTCTGGTAGGCTCGTCAAAGATCAGGATATCGCTGTCTCTTGTCAGCCATTTTGCAATGACAACCTTCTGCTGATTTCCTCCTGAAAGGTTTCTGACCGCCTGTCTCACAGAAGGCGTTTTGGTCTTTAATGCCTCCACATATTTCCCGGAAATCTCTTCTTCCTTCTTTTTGTCTATAAAAAGTCCCTTTGTAAACTTTTCCAGGGATGCCATGGTGGTGTTCTCTGCTACCGTCTTCTCCACGATGACGCCGTATCTCTTTCGATCTTCCGAAAGATATCCGATCCCGTGTCTGACGGCATCCTGCGGACTTTTGATCTCCACCTTTTTTCCGTGGATATAGATCTCTCCGCTGTCTATCTTATCTGCCCCGAAGATGGCCCGCGCCGTCTCCGTCCGCCCCGCGCCCATCAGCCCGGAAAATCCCAGGATCTCGCCCTTTCGCAGCTCAAAGCTGACATTTTTCACCAGCTTTCCTGCATTCAGCTTTTCCACCTTCAGCACCACTTCCGCATCTTCCGGCACATTGCTCTTTTGTTTCGGTTCCTCGTATACCACACGGCCTACCATCATGTTTATGATATCGTCCTTGGTACAGTCTTTGGAAACCAGGGTTCCCACATATTCTCCGTCACGCATGACCGTTACCCGGTCCGTGATGCGCTTGATCTCATCCATCCGGTGAGAAATATAGATCAGTCCCAGTTCCTTCTTCCGAAGGTCGTCTATGATCTTAAACAGCTCGTTGATCTCCGTCTCTGTAAGGGCTGCCGTAGGCTCGTCAAATACGATGATCTTCGCATCTGTGGAAATGGCCTTTGCGATCTCACACATCTGCTGCTTCCCAACGGTCAGTCTTCCCATGGTCTCCCTCGGGTCGATGTCGATATTCAGCAGGTCAAACAGCTTCTGCGCTTCCTCCACCATTTTCCTGTCGTTGATGAATTTACCGCTCATATTTTCCCTGCCCACAAAGATATTCTGGGCTACCGTCAGATGGTTCATCATGTTCAGCTCCTGATGCACGATCACAATCCCTGCATTCTGCGCCTCTTTCGGGTTCTTAAACTCGACTTCCTTCCCTTCGTAAACGATGGTTCCCTGATCTTTGCTGTAAATACCGGTCAGGATCTTCATCAAAGTGGATTTTCCCGCACCATTTTCACCCATCAGTGCGTGTACTTCTCCCTTTTTCAGTTCCAGCTGCGCCTGTTTCAGTGCGTGTACTCCAACGAAAGATTTGTCGATCTCTTTCATTGTTAAAATCACTTCACCCACTCTCTCACCTTCCATTCTATCTTGTCTGTTCTGCCTCTTTCTTGGTTCTTGTTTATTATAAAATCCCCCATCTTTCACCGGAATGGGAAATCTTACAAAAAAAGGTAAATATCTTACGCAATCCGAAAGATAATTACCTTTTTTAGTAAAATATTCACTTTAATCCATCCAGATGGGGAACAGAAGCTTTTGATTTTCCTCCGTGTACATGCTTTCCTTTGTGATCAGTCGAAAGCCGGAGTGGATCCGTTTTTCCACCTGTTTTCCCTGGGCGATCGAGGTGGCAGCCTGGATTCCCAGATATCCCATGTCAAATGCCCTTTGCACTACGATCCCGTCTATGATCCCTGCTTCCAGCATCTGCAGTTCCTTCACCGAATTATCAAATCCCAGTATTTTTACTTTTCCCCCCTGCTCCGTCGCCTTGATGTAGGTAGCGGCTCCCACCGTGGCATATTCGTTGGTGGCGATGATCACCGTGATCTCCGGGTGCGCCTGCAGCATCTGTCTGGTCACTTCATAAGAATACTCGTAATCGGACTCCCCGTATACCTGATCCACCACCGGCGCTTCTATAACGTTTTTGATCCCGGTCTCTCTGTCGATGGCGGTAGAACTGTCCTTTACATGGCTGACCAGTCCCACGCTTTCTTCCCCCTTACAGATGGTGTTCATATAATTTCCCAGCTCTTCCCCGGCTTTTACATTGTCTGTTGCCACGATGCAGTCGGCGATCTCCTCCTTTAAGATTGAATCCACCAACACCAGGGGAATCCCTTTTTTCTTGATCTCTTTCGCCGCTTTCAGCGTTTTTTCACTATCTGCCGGTGAGAGGACGATCACATCCGGCTTCATCCGGATGGCCTCCCGGATCAGTGCATTCTGTTTCTGGTAATCGGTTTCCTTTAGAGGTGCCAGAAAGGTATAGTCGATCTCGTATTCTTCTGCCGCCATGGCCGCCCCCTCCGTCAGAGAGTGCCAGAAATCAATACTTTGCTCATTGCTTTTAGAAATGTAAACAATCCGGATCTTCTGTCTGCCCTGCTCCGTCAGGACGCCCAGGAGCAGCAGCCCCAGAAACGCTGTCAGCAAAAGCAGTGCATTCCGCTTCTTTTTGTTCATTCCGTCACCTCCCTGCTCCCTCTTCCTGCCGGGATCCGCACATAGACTGTGGTTCCTTTTCCCAGCTGAGACACGTAGGATAAGCCGTAATCCTTTCCGTAATACAGCTTCAGGCGGTTTTGGACATTGCCCACGCCCAGCCCTGTTTTTTGCAGGGATGACGCAGCTTCCGACAACAGCGTCCGAAGCCGTTCCTCCTCCATTCCGATGCCGTTGTCCGACACCTCCAGAACGATATCCTCCTGCTGATAATAGCCCCGGATGGAGATCCTGCCCGGTCCTTCTATGTACTTGATCCCATGATAGATCGCATTTTCCACCAAAGGCTGGAGTGTCAGCTTCACGATGGTCTCCTGCGCCACCTCCTCTTCCACTTCCATGGTGTAGGTCAGCTTATCCCGGTACCGCATTCCCTGGATCGTCAGATAAGTGTGGACATAGTCCATCTCCTTTCCGATCGTTACCATCTCCTCCTCGTTTCCGATGCTTTGCCGGAACAGCCGGGACAGGGCGAAGGTCATCTCTACCACTTCCCCGTTATGTTTTCCGCTTTCTGCCATCCAAATGATAGAATCCAGGGTATTGTACAGAAAGTGCGGATTGATCTGAGACTGAAGCGCCCGCATCTCTGCCTTTCTTTTTTCCCTTTGCTCCTTTACATTCTCTGCCATCAGGTTCTGGATCTCTTCTGCCATCAGGTTGAAGGATTCCCCCAGCCTCCTTACTTCCGCCTGTCCTTCCGTCTCTACCACAGCCTCCTTAAAATGCCCTTTTTCCACTTCTTTCATAGCCTGGTCCAGCCGGACGATAGGACGGGTGATGCTCTTGGATAAAAATACGGACAGACTGATCCCCAGCAAAAGCAACAGCACTGCCATCATCAGATATGCCCTTTGCAGATGCCTACTTTCCTTTTGGAATTCCGACATGTACGCCACTCCGATCACGGTCCAGCCGGTATTGGGAGAGGTAGACATGGTGTACAGCTTTCTCTCTTTTCCCTTCCCCCGGATCACGCTGGTTTCGGATTTTTCACTGAGGAAAGCGGCTACTCCCAGTTCCTCCTGCTTCAGTCCGCTGTGAAAAAGCTGCTGTTTGGGATGGTAGATGATGTTTCCCTTCTGATCTACCACATAGATATATCCCTTGCTTCCCAGGCTGACGCTGCCGCACAGACTGGAAATGGTCCGATAGTTCAGGTCGATCAGGAAGACCCCTCCTACCCGCTGGGTATCGTCATGGACGACGCCGCGGCTTAAGGTGATCACCCAATCATATCTGCCAAACACCATGTTCTGAATATGCGGCCTGGACAGCACCACTGCCCCACCTCTTTCTTTTGCCTGGGTATACCACCCCTGTTCTGACAAAGCGGCATAGGGATTCAGCAGGGAGGTTCCTTTGTTCAGGGCAATCCTTCCGTCGTCTCCGATCACCGCAATATTGCGGATGTCCTTCCTGGTATCCATGATCGTTCCAAACTGTGCCAGCACCCGTTCTTTTTCTCCTTCCTCCCACTTTGGCTCCCGAAACAGGAAGTTCTGGATATCCTGACTGTCAAACACCATGGAAGAAATGTCTTTCATGTGGTTCATATAGGTGTCTATCTCATTGTTGACCTGGTGGATCAGCTGTGTCGTATATTCCCTGGAATTGTTCACCATACTTTTCTGGGTATACCGGAATGTTAAAAAGAAAAACAGCATGGACGACGCCAGAAGCAGTACCACAAAGTACATCATCAGAGCCGTCTGGATCTTCTGTCTCTGCAAAAACTGTTTGTAGCTTGCCAGAATCTTTTTCATACTTTACTCCGTTTTCTCGCATATTCTTTCGGCGTCATTCCCACATTTTTCTTGAAAATACTGCTGAAGTAATGCGCATCACTGTATCCGACAGCCTCCGCCACTTCGTAGCTTTTCATCTGTGTCGTTGAAAGCAGCTCCTTCGCCGCCTCGATCCGGCAATCTGTCAAAGCTTCCACGAAGGTTTTCCCCGTTTGATTTTTGAACAGGGTACTGAAATAGCTGGTACTGATCGCCAGAAACTTACAGACCTGCTGCAAAGACAGACTGGAATCCTTATAATTTTTCTGGATAAACTCCATTGCACAGACCGCCATGTTCCTTCCCAGGTCGTCTCTTTCCGCAGACAGCTCCTGTGCGATCTCCTCACAAAAGGTATAGAGAAAGCCTTCCATCTCGTCTAAATTTCCCCGGTAAAAAGCTTCTTCCAGACATTTCTTTTCCCAGTCGCCTCTCACTTCCGGGCGTATTCCCGCTTCTTCCACAAAAAACAGAAGCTTCATCAGGATACTCTGAAGGTAGATGGCCGCCCTGGTTCTGGTCATCATTTCTGTTCGGATATCGTCAAAGCAGGATCGAACCTCTTTTTGCAGCTCCGCCTTTTCATTTCGTTTGATGATCGGGATCAGCTGCGCCGCCCAGTCATTTTCTCCGGAGATCCTCTGCCTGTAAAAACCCGTCAGCTCTTTGCCAAACACGATGGAATTGTCTTCAAATAAAAAGCCGTATTCCTTTGCCTTCTGCACGTTATCGTAGGATACCGAGAGATCTTCCGGATCCGTCACGCTTTTGCCCACCACCATCAGAAGCGGCTGCCGGATATGGCTGGTCAACACCGACAGAATATGATTTCCCACCTCCTGGACTCTTTTTTCCAGATGGTACTCGCTTTCCCCGCTCAGGATCAGGGTCGCCGTATTTCCCATATCTAGGAAGGAAATACAGCCTGTCTCCTGCTGCACCAGTTCCTCCGTAATATTGAATAAAATAAACAGTTTCAGGTCGTCGCAGTCTTCCGGATGGGCAAAGCAGATCTGAATCACACTGAAATATTCTCCGGAAAATGCTATGCCGTACTCCTTCTGCTGTCGCTTTCCCGCCTTCCCCAGCTTTTTCCCCCGTATCATCTGGTTCAGGAGCCGCTCCCTGAAATATGGCTTATTTCGTTCATATACGGCCCGGATCTTCTCCAGCTGCTCTTCCTGCTCTTTTTCCTTATCCAGCTCCTCCTTCGTCTCCGTCAGAAGCTTCTTCAGTTCCTGGGCCGTCACCGGCTTCAACACGTATTTCATGACCTGATAGCGGATGGCCTGCTGTGCATAATCAAAGTTATCATACCCACTGATAATGACCACCTTGCAGTGGGGACAGTGCTCATAGACATACCGGGACACCTCCAGTCCATCTGCAAAAGGCATACAGATATCTGTGAGCACCAGATCCGGCTGCTCTTCCTCAATGGCTTCTATGGCTTGCTTTCCATTTTCACAGGTTCTTTTCAGTACAAATCCGAGACTTTCCCAGTCTATGTTGTCACGGATGGCCTCCCGGATCAGAATCTCATCGTCTACTAATATTGCCTTGTACATCCTTGCCTCCACTTTCTCTTCCCGTTTCCCGACAGAGTCTGCCCGCCTCTGGCGTCCTCTGTTTCCCTGGTCACATAGGCAGATTTTATCATGATTTCTGTTTTGTGACAATGAAAAGCCCAACCGGTATCCCTGCTGCCTGCAGCCTTCCGATTGAGCTTTTTTTCTGTATCTGGTCCTATTTTCCTATGACCTTCTGAAATCTTTCGTAAGCCTCATCCCAGTCTCTTTCGTTCTCCGGCTCAAACTGCCTGATCTCCTGGGAGCGTGCAATGATCTGTCTCGCCTCTTCCAGTGTGGAGATTTCCTTCTGCGCCAGAAGCTGGAGGGCAATATTGCCCAGTACGGTAGCTTCTATGGGACCTGCGCTGACGGTGCAGCCGCAGGCATTTGCCGTGCATTCACAAAGCAACCTGCTTTGTGTCCCGCCGCCTACCATATAGAGGGTTTCGTAGGTCTTTCCTGTACATTCCTGGATCTCTTCCTTGACATAACGATATTTCATAGCCAGACTTTCGTCGATACATCTGACGATCTCTCCTACCGTCTCAGGAATTTCCTGTCCTGTCCTCTGGCAGAACTCCCGGATTCGTCTGGGGATGTTTCCTGCCGGTGTAAATTCCGGTGCATCCGGATCGATAAAGCATTTCAGAGGTTGGGCTTTTCTTGCCAGTTCTTCCAGCTCTCCGAAACCATATTCCTTGCCTTCCCGCATCCACTGTCTGCGGCTTTCCTGGATACACCAAAGGCCAATGATATTTTTCAGGAAAGAGACTTTCTTTTCATAGCCTCCCTCATTGGTGATGTTGTAGTTTCTGGATTTTTCGCTGATAATGGGCGCATCCAGCTCCGTTCCCAGAAGCGACCATGTTCCGCAGCTTAAGAAGATGAAATCCTTCTCCTTCGCCGGAACAGAGATCATGGCGCTCTGGGTATCGTGTCCCGCCACCGCGATCACATCCATCTTGTCCAGCTCCAATTCCTGACAGACGGCGTCGGACAGCTCTCCTACCCTGGTGCCGCTGGGAATGATCTCCGGAAAAATATGTTCCGGGATCCCTAAGGCTTCAATCACTTCCTTCGACCAGCATCCTTCCTTTGCATCCATCAGCTGCGTGGTGGATACGATGGAATACTCTGCTTTTTTTTCTCCCGTCAGGAAGAAATTAAACAGGTCCGGCATTAAAAGCATCTGGTCCGCCCTCTCCAGCAGTTCTTTTCTCTCTTCTGTCAGGGACAGCAGTTGAAACGCCGTATTTAATTCCATAAACTGGTTTCCGGTGATCCGGTAAAAGCGTTCCTTATCTATCTTCCGGAAGCTCTTTTCGATCATGCCGGCGGTACGCACATCCCGGTAATGAACAGGGTTCTCCAGAAGCCTTCCCTGCTCATCCACCAGTCCGAAATCCACCCCCCAGGTATCAATTCCCAGACTTTCTATTTTCCCGTATTTTTTTGCACGGATCAATCCCTGCTTGATCTCATGGAGCAGCCGCAACACGTCCCAGTACATGGTGCCGTTCACCAGCACCGGGTCGTTGGAAAACCGATGCAGCTCTTCGATGGAGATTTTCTCCCCATCGAAGGTGCCGCACATAGCTCTTCCCCCTGATGCCCCAAAGTCAAAGGCCAATACTCTTTTTTCCATAGCACACCCCTCTATTTGTAAAGTGGTCCGTATGTAGCGCAGGCTCTGTAGTCCTGTCCTTCCTTATCCTCTCCAAATGCATTCCATGCTGCCGGTCTGAAAATCTCTTCTTCCGGTACATTGTGCATGCATACCGGGATCCGAAGCATAGACGCCATGGTGATCACGTCTGCCCCGATATGTCCGTGGCTGATGGCTCCGTGGTTTGCTCCCCAGTTGTTCATCACATCATAGGCAGATCTGAAGGCGCCTTTTCCTGTGATCCTTGGTGCAAACCAGGTACAGGGCCAGGTATAATCCGTCCTCTTCCACAGGGCGTCCGATACTTCCTCCGGAAGATTGACCGTCCATCCCTCTGCGATCTGAAGCACCGGTCCCAGTCCTTTCACCAGGTTCAGACGAATCATGGTTACCGGCATTTCCGCCTTCGTTTCAAATCTGGAGGAATATCCGCCTCCCCGGAAATATCCGTTATTTGCATAGTGCCAGGTCGTGGCATCCATGATGGCTTTCTGGTCTTCTTCCGTTACTTCCCACCACTGCTTGATCACGCCGTTGCTGTTTTCATCCTTGGCCGCTCCGCTTCCGTCCAGACAAGCCGCTCCGGAATTGATCAGATGGATGAATCCGTCCGACTCCTTTGCCAGTCCTGTCAGTTCAAATCCGGTCGCCTTTTTTACTGCCTCCGGGCTCCAGTAGGTGCGAACGTCTGCAAATATCTGAGCCTTTCCGGTAAGAAGCTTCATAAACATCATGCCCAGTCCGTTCAGGACATCGTTTTCCGTTGCCAGGATATACGGTTCTCTTGCTCCGTTCCAGTCAAAGGATGTATTCAGCAGGGCCTCCGGGTAGTCGCAGTTGGGATAAAAGTCCGTCCACTGTCTCTGTCCCTGGAATCCTGCCGCCAGCGCATTGTGCCCGATGGCTTCTTCGGAAAATTCCTCCGGAAGATTCTTGTTTCCATTCATCAGGTCTTTGATGATCACCATCATCTTCACTACAAATTCCCAGTCAGAATCCTTCTGCTCTCTTGATTTTTGCAGATGCTCCGGATTGGTATCAAAGCCTTCCTTGCAATATTCCTTCGTCCATGCAAGAGCCTTTTCATATTCTGCCTGATCGTAAACACCTTCTGTCATACGGCGGATGATCTCCACCTCGTCTACGGATTCTACCCGCATACCCAGATAGGATTCAATGAAGTCGGAATCAATGATAGATCCGCCGATACCCATACAGATGGAGCCGATCTGCAGGTAGGATTTGCCCCGCATGGAGGCTGTCGCCACTGCCGCACGTCCGAAGCGGAGAAGCTTTTCCCTCACGTCTGCCGGAATGTCTGTCTCATCTGCCCCGCACACATCGTGTCCATAGATCCCGAACGCCGGCAGTCCCTTCTGTGCATGCGTTGCCAGCACGGAGGCCAGGTAAACTGCTCCCGGTCTCTCGGTTCCGTTAAATCCCCAGACAGCCTTGATGGTATGAGGATCCATATCCATGGTTTCTGATCCGTAGCACCAGCAGGGTGTCACCGTCACCGTGATATCTACGCCTTCTCTGCGGAACTTTTCCGCACAGGCGGCCGTCTCTCCCACGCGTCCGATGGTGGTATCCGCAATGACCACCTTCACCGGTTCTCCGTTGGAATATCTTAAGTTTTCTTCAAACAGCTTTGCTGCTGCCTTTGCCATATTCATGGTCTGCTCTTCCAGAGACCCTCTTACATCCAGCGCTCCTCTTCTGCCGTCAATGGTGGGACGGATCCCGATCACCGGATAAGCTCCTACTAATCTGCTCGCTGCCATATGAATTCCTCCTTTATGACTATTTTATACATTTACTACATTATACCTCTGCTCTTTTCCCTTTTCTTGTGTTATAATAGAGAAAAAATATAATAATATTCACTTTTGCATAGGAGCCCAAAATGAAATATATTGAATACCATGAACGAAAAAAACACGGAACCTTTGACTTCCCTGTGGAATTTTATCACGTGACGCCCAGCCATCCCCGCTATGAGATGACCTACCACTGGCACATGGAATGTGAGCTGATCCGCGTGCTGAAAGGAGAGTTTCTGATGACCATGGAGGACAAGGAATTCCTGATCCGCTCCGGCGACCTGGCGTTTGTCCCCAGCGGCGCCCTGCACGGCGGGATCCCCTCCTCCTGCGTCTACGAGTGCATCGTGTTTGATCTGCACGCCCTTGCCAAAAGCAATACAGCCGGAAAGAAACTGCTGGGCCAGGTGTGCAGCAACGCCGTCTGGGTCAACTCCTGCTTTCCGGATACCCGGGACGATCTTCATCGAATCGTCTGGACGCTGTTTGACACCATGCGCAACACCTCCGCCGGCAGAGAGCTGATCATTACCGGCGCCATCTATCAGTTTTTTGGATGTGTGTTTGAGCGTCACTATTATACGGAGCGCCCCCTGTCTTCCCGGAAAAATCACAGACGGATGGAGCAGCTGCGGGCTGTCTTTGACCTGATCGACGACCGGTATGCCGACTGCCTGACGCTGGAGGATCTTGCCCGGACCGCCGGTATGAATCCCCGGTATTTTTGCCGGTTTTTCCAGGAAATGACCCACCGCACCCCCATAGATTATCTGAACTATTACCGTATCGAGCAGGCCTGTTTCAAGCTGGTCACCTCCGATGAGTCTGTCACGGAGATCGCCCTTAGCTGTGGCTTTAACGACGTCAGCTATTTTTCTAAAACCTTTAAAAAATATAAGGGGCTGACGCCAAGAAAATACCTGCGCCTGCCCCTGCAATAGCTGTTTCTGTTTTTTTCCTCTACTCCGGATAGAGGCATGTTACCTGCGCCGCATCCAGCAGACGCTGCATTCTGGCGTCCGGCTTTTCGTCCGTCACCAGGATGTCGATATCCTTCAGATCTCCTACCTTGGCAAAAGCAAACCGGTACAGCTTGCTGCTGTCTGCCGCCAGGATCACCTGTCTTCCCGCTTTCATCATGGCCTGCTTCATCTGGGCAAACTCCACGTTGCTCTCGGAAAATCCTTTGTCCCCGTCCAAAGCCCGGCAGGAAATAATGGTTTTTTCTACATGATACTGCTGCACTGCCTCTGTTGCCTTGGCTCCCACCAGCGCCAGATATCTGTCCTTTAGTACGCCTCCGGTGGAGATCACTTCCCAGCCCTCCGTGTCTGCCAGCTCCAGCAGCACCTCGATGGAATTGGTCAGCACAGTCAGCTGCTCCTTTTTTTTCATTGCCTTGGCAATAAATACCGCAGTAGAACTGGCGTCCAGCATAATATGCTCTCCGTCTTCTACCAGATCCGCCACCAGCTTTGCGATCTTCTGCTTCCCTTCCACATTGTGCTTTTTTCTTTCATTGAAGGGCAGCTCAATACTGGTGCTGTCGTTCAATACCGCTCCGCCGTAGCTTTTTACAGCCAGTCCTTCTTTTTCCAGCTTCTCCAGATCTCTTCGGATGGTCTCCTCTGAAACGTCATACTGACGGCTCAGCTCCCCCACGATCACTTTTTTTTCTTCCTGCAGCTTTTTTAAGATCTCTTTTCTTCTTTCCAGTGCCAGCATTGCCTTTCTCCTTTGATCCGTTTCTTTACAGGATTGTACGAATCAGCTTTGCATCAGGATTGGCGATCACGGAAGCGTCCAAAAGCATTCCCTTTTCTCCCACGCTCCTTTTTCCCGCCTCGATCGCCGCCTCCACTGCCGCAACCTCTCCCGTCAGAAGCAGATAGGACTTTCCGCACATCCCTTTTGCCACCCTGACTTCGATCAGTCTGACCATTGCCGTCTTGGCCGCCACGTCCGCCGCCACGATCAATGATGCCACATCATACGTCTCCAAAATTCCCAAAGCACGCATGTCTCCCACCTGGGAGCTTCCATAAAGTGCCGGGAAAATATCTTCGTGTGGATTTCCCAGAACGAAATCGCCGATCAAATGCATGGGGTACTGTGTCTGCACCAGTTCAACGGCCGCCTTTACCCCGCTTAATTCTCCCGCTACGATCGCAATGTATTTTCCGGGACAGACCGTCTGCGCTTCTATGATCTCCACCTGCGCCGCCTTTACCATGGCGTCAGTGGCTGTGATCCCCGATGCGACCGTCTTAAACTCGATCATTCCTATTGCCTTGTTCACTGCACGTTCGTCCTTTCTATCCTACACTTCTTATTGTAACATAAGTTTCCGTCACTGACACTACCCTTCCGCTGATAGACGCATGAATCCCCACACTAAGCCCTTCGTCCGGTTTGGCGATCATCTGCCCCTTCTCTACCTGTTCTTCCGGCCGGACGATTACTTTTGCCGGCGCTCCGATATGCTGTGAAAGAGGGATCCTCACTTCTTTTACCTGATATCCCGTCTCCTCCACAAGGGGCGCTTCCGTATCATACCGGGTCAGATCCAGCCTTGCCATCAGCCGTTCCTCCGGAAGCTTCCTGTATTCCCGGATCGCACGGACCGGCTCTGCCTCTGCCACCGGCGGCCGGACTCCTGATTTTCTCAGTCCGCCCTTATAAATTCCCATCAGCGTCCTGGGGGATAATTCCTGCGGACAGGCATACAGTTCGCAGACCCCGCAGGAGGAACAGAACAAAGTGTTTACAAAAGGATGGTTGTCCTGAAAATCCTGATTGGAAGCCGCCCGCATAAACAGATGGGGCGTAATGGGATGTCCCAGCATATGCCGGGGGCAAAGATCCGTACAAGCCTGACACTGACAGCAGATAGACGCCGCCCGTTTCAGCTCGATAGACGGATTGCTTTCCTTTTTCCGGATGAGATAATGCTCCCTGGGCAGTACCAGGATCGCATTGGTGGTTTTGGTTACCACATCTTCTGCGGTTTTGACTGTTCCCATCATAGGGCCACCCACCAGGTAGACCGGATCTTCCAGCGCTGCCCCTCCGGCCATCTCTACCGCTTCCCGGATCGATGTCCCCAGCGGAACCGAAACGGTGGAGGGATGCTTTACTTCCGCCACCACAGATACCAGTTTCTCTACCACCGGCTCCTGTTCCTTCAGCGCCCGGTAAATATTAAAAACGGTTTCCACGTTCAGTACCGCTACCCCTTCCTCTATGGGGAGGCCTCCCGGCCTTACCACCCGTCCGGTAGCTTCATAGATCAGGACGATCTCGTCTCCCATGGGATACACCCCGTCCAGCAGATGGATCCGGATCTGGGGAAATGCTTCCTTCCATCGCTCCAGTTCTCTGACCGTGGAAGTATATTCCCGCTTGATACCGATAACCACCTGTTTTGCCTGAACTATCCGGGCAATCTCTGCCAGTGTTTCCAGGATCTCCTGTGCCCTCCGGGACAACAGCTGCCTGTGCAGCTTCAGCAAAGGCTCACATTCTGCACAGTTCAGGATCAGTGTATCCACTTTTTCATCCATCTTCACATAGGTAGGAAACCCTGCGCCTCCTGCGCCCACCACTCCCAGGCGGCGGATCCGGTCTCTTAGTTCCTGAATCTCTTTCATCTTTTCTATGCCTCGTCTACAATTCCCACAATCGCCGCATCCACCGGCGCCGACTCCATGCCGCATCCGATCCTTGCCGCACTTCCCGTTGCTACCAAAACCGTTTCTCCCACTCCGGCTCCAATATGATCAATGGCTACAAAGCTTCCTCTTTCCGAGCCGCCTCCTTTTTCCAGCGGCTCTACGATCATAAATTTATTTCCTATGAGCTTTTCACTTTTTCTCGTGGAAACGATACTTCCCACCACTTTTCCAACCAGCATGAATCTATCGTCCTTTCTGCAAGATCGTTACCGTCTGCCCCTGGCGGATCCCACAGGCATTTGCCTCGTCTGTATCCATGTGCATTTCCAGCGTAAAGCTTTCATCCACCCGGATCTTCACATGCCTGAGGATCGTTCCTCTCTCATTGTCCGCCTGCACGGACACTTCTTCCTTATCTCTGACCCCTGCCGCCTCTGCATCCTTTGGGGACATATGGATATGGCGCATGGCCACGATACAGCCCTCCTTCAGATAGATGGCTCCCTTGGGTCCTACCACCGCAATGGGGGCGGAGTCCTTCGTGTCTCCCGACTCTCTGACAGGCGCCTTAACTCCCAGCCGGACGGCGTCTGTGGCGGAAATCTCCACCTGGGAAGCTTTCCGGGCCGGTCCTAATACTCTTACATTTTCTATCGCTCTAAGCTTTAAACCGATGACGGTCACCGTTTCATTTGATGCAAACTGTCCGCCCATCAGTTCTTTTTTCTTCGTCAGCTGATATCCGCTTCCAAACAGGGTTTCTATATGCTCCTGCGTCAGATGCACATGCCGCGCAGATATCCCTACCGGGACTTCAAAGCCCGGTTTCTGAGGCCGTTCTTTTTCCATCGCCTCCAATACCATTCTCGTTATGACTGCAATTTCTTTCGTTTCCAAACTAGGTTCCACCCTTTCCCCGGCTGTCTGCCCGTTATGGTTCCATACCCTGCAAGCAGCTGCGTTGCAGGGTATGTCCGGAATTCGTTTTCTCTTTTATTTTACTTTTGGCAAAATCTGTTCTACGTCTGTGTGAGGTCTTGGGATCACGTGTGTTGCCACCAGCTCTCCCAGTCTTCCCGCACTGTCTGCTCCTGCTTCCACAGAAGACTTTACAGCGCCTACGTCTCCTCTTACCATTACCGTTACCAGCCCGGAACCGATCTTTTCTGTCCCTACCAGTGTTACGTTTGCTGCCTTACACATTGCGTCTGCTGCTTCCACTGCCGCTACCAATCCTCTGGTTTCTACCATTCCCAATGCTTCCTGTGCCATGTTCATATCCTCCTTTTGTTCTCTGTGTCTGCTTTTCCCTGCGGATCCGTCTCATCTTTTCGGATCTTTCCCGGGGCTTTCTTTACCGTTTCGGTTGATTCTTCTTCTGGTATTTCTTCTGCTCCTTTTTTTGAGCCTTTTTTTCAGGCTTCTTTTCTGCTTTCTGAAGCGCTTCTTTTTGTACTTCTTTTATGCTGTCTACCGGTTCTGTTTCTTCTGCCTCTCTCGCGCTTTCTGCCGATCCTTTCGTCCCGGCTGCCTGCTTGTCTGTGCTTTCTGTGGGCGTTGTCTCCACCGCTGCCTGTGTCCTTGCTTCCGTCTTATCTGTCCGGAACCGGCTGGCGCTAAGCGCCACCAGACGTTGTATCTCCATGTGGGGACTGGCGATGACCCCGGATGCCACCGGCTTTTTGATTCCCTGGGTATTTGCGGCTTCCACTGCTTCCTTGACGGAGGCAACGTCTCCGCTGACGATGATGGTAGCCAGTCGGCCTCCCAGCTTTCTTTCCCAGGTTTCCAGCGTAACTCCCGACGTCTTGCACATAATGTCCAGTGCGTCAATCGCCGCCACCACTCCGGTTATTTCTACAAATCCATATGACTTTCCCATGGGTCCTCTCCCTGTCTTTGTATTATACGCCCGGCAGGATCTTCTCTACGTCTGAGTGAGGTCTTGGAATCACATGTGTTGCTACCAGCTCTCCCAGTCTTCCTGCCGCTGCACTGCCGCTTTCTACTGCTGCCTTTACCGCTCCTACATCACCTCTTACCATCACCGTTACCAGACCGGAACCGATCTTTTCTGTCCCTACCAGGACTACCTCCGCTGCCTTTGTCATTGCATCCGCCGCCTCGATCGCCGCCGTCAGTCCTCTTGTTTCTACCATTCCCAATGCTTCCTGTGCCATGTGACATTCCTCCGTTTTCTTTTTTACAAGTTTTTTACAAATGCGTTCTAATTTTTGTCAAAAGCATTTAGCTTTAACATCTTTTCCGTATCCCCGGTGGGATTAGGGATCAGATAGCTCTGTACCACTCCCGTTACCTGGGATGCCTTTTCCTTTGCCGCCGTAAGCGCCGCTTCCACGTCTGCCACAGCACCTCTGAACTTTACCGTGACCAGAAGGGGTACCGGCAGCTCCTCTGCATTTCCCGGCTTATTTTTATCGAAATATTCCAATCGTACATTCCCGGCCTTGCATCCTGCATCCGCTGCAAGGAAGGCGCAGACCAGACCATATACTTCCAGGATTCCTACTGCTTCTTTCATATCCATGCGCTCCGTTACCGATTAATGATGGCGATCTTCAGTCCCGTCATTGCCAGATTTTTCTGGTGGGCCTCATTGATCTCTTCCAGAGAATAGGTGTCTGTGATCAGCTTTTCCATCGGGAGGCCGATCCCCTTTGCCCGTTTCAGGAAATCAAAGGTGGTGGCATAATCTCTCAGCGTATATACCCAGGAACCTACCAACGTAATTTCCTTGGAACAAAGATCAAAATGAGGATTGATGGTGGCGTCTCCTCCGTTGATAAAGAATCCCAGCTCGCACAAGCCTCCTCCGTTCCGGATAAACTTATAAATATTGGCGTGCGCCATGGGGTTTCCGGTGCACTGGAAAGCAAAATCTGCCAGATGTCCGTCAAACTGCTCCTTCACTCCCTGAGTCAGCGCTTCCAGACCCTTGTGCTCCTGGAAGTTCACCGACTTCATCGCTCCCATCTCTTTTGCAAATTCCAGCCGTTTTGCATTTCCGTCTACTGCTACGATATTCTCAATTCCCATCGTCCGCAGCACCGCGATACAGATCAGTCCGATGGGGCCGCATCCTTGTACCACGACTCTGGAATTGAACCGCAGGATCCCGGTAGTCTTTGCCCGTTCCACCGCGTGGATCAGTACGGCAGAGGGCTCGATCAGGATTCTGGAATACAGATCCAGGTCACTTACGTTAAATACAGTAGAGCCTTCTCGGATCAGGATATAGTCGGAGAACCAGCCGTTAAAATGGATCTTGTCGTCCGGAAGCAGGCCATATACGTCTGCCCCGCCTACGTTTTGCTTGTTCATATCAAACATGGTAATATCCGGATCGTCCTTGAAGATCATACAGGTTACCACCTTGTCTCCCACCCGCAGATCCTTTCCCGCACTGTCCTTCTTTACATGTTTTCCCATTTTTACGATTTCTCCGGTACCCTCGTGTCCCAGCACCACCGGGATCAGCCCGAAGGGATCTCGTTTAAACTCATGGGCGTCCGTTCCACAGATCCCACAGCCTTCTACCTTTACCAGAATGTCTCCGTCTCCTACTTCCGGAAGGGGGAATTCCTTGATGTCATAATGCTCCAGGTCTGTCAGCATGGCCACCCTTGCCGTCCCGGGAATGGCTTCCTGTCCCTTTGCCGGAGCAGTCATGCCGGAGGGCTCCGCCATCATGTTGGCCAGCACCTGTTTTACGATTTCTTCTACATTCACATTGCTATTCATTGTTTCCTCCTTACCGAATACAAAGACTTTCGGACATGACACACTTACGCCGTTTTGTAAAGGTGCTGGCACTGGTCAGTCCTTCGCCGGTTCTGCTGGCTATGGTGAAGGTACAAAAGCCTTCGCCACCAAATCCCAATGCTGCGTAAGAGGGCCCGTTTTTTACCAGGATCGCCGTGTCCAGTGTCCTTGCGTAATGGGTGATCCGATCCACATTCTTGGAATGAATGTGTGCGGAATGCCTGTTTCCATGCTCCAGCCAGAGCGCCTGTTCTACCGCGTCTTCAAAGTCCTTTGCCCTTACGATCCCCAGAATAGGCATCATCAGTTCCTCCGCGATCAGGGGATGCTCCTTTGGTCCTTCAAAAATAATGCATCGGATCCCGTCAGGCACAGACACGCCGATCATTTCCAAAAGCGTCTTTGCATCCCTGCCCACACACTTGCGGTTCAGCCTGCCGCCTTTTAGCACCAGCTCTGTCAGTTTCTGCTGTTCTTCCTGACTGATCTGGTAACATCCCTGTTCTGTCTGCATATAATGGAGCAGCTCATCTGTGATCTCGCTGACGGCCACCACCTCTTTTTCTGCAATACAGGGAAGATTGTTGTCGAAGGTACATCCGTTTACAATATCTCTTGCCGCTTTGGCAATGTCCGCCGTTTCGTCTACCAGGGCAGGAGGATTTCCTGCTCCTGCTCCGATCCCCCGTTTCCCGGAAGAAAGTACCGCCGTTACCACGCCCGGTCCGCCGGTCGCCGCGATCAACGGAATGTCCGGATGCTTCATCATCACATTGCTGCTGTCCATGGTAGGCTTTCTGACAGTTACGGCAATATTGTCCGGCCCGCCTGCTTCCAGGGAAGCCTCGTTGATCAGATTGACGGCATAGATGGACGTCTGGATCGCTGCCGGATGTGGATTAAATACCACCGTATTTCCACCTGCCAGCATCCCGATGGTGTTGCAAAGCACCGTTTCACTGGGATTGGTACAGGGTGTAATGGCTCCTATCACCCCGAACGGTCCCATTTCTATCAGGGTCAGCCCCCGGTCTCCCGAATAAGCTTCTGTCTTAATGTCTTCTGTCCCCGGAACCTTTTCTGCCACCAGGTGATGCTTCAGGATCTTATCACCCACGTTGCCCATTCCGGTTTCCTCTACGCCCATGCGAGCCATGACCTCTGCCTGCTCCTTTGTTTTTTTACGAATGGCAGAAATGATCTTTTCTCTTTGATCCATGGTCATCCGTTTTACGATCTGCTGCGCTTTTTTCGCCGCCTCGATGGCCTCTGTCATCTCCTCAAACACTCCGTGCTTCGTGGCTGCATCTTTCCGGATCTCCAGCTTTGCCACCACTTCCTGCACGATATTTTGCAACAGTTCCTCATTTATCGGCACGAAACCACCTCCTCTAATAACTTCTTCCCGTACACAGCCAGTCCTTCATCCTGTTCTGCACTTCCGCCGCTGATGCCCAACGCTCCGATGATCTTTCCGTTCTCCTGCAGTATCTCGCCTCCGCCAAACAGAACGATCCTGCCATGGTTGGTAAACTGTATCCCGTACAGAGACTGTCCCGGCTGTGCAGCTTTTCCCAGTTCACTGGTAGACCTTTGAAAGGCAACGGCTGTGTAGGTCTTATTGACCGCCACATCGTAGCTTCCCCGGTAAGCCCCGTCCATACTGCGCACCAGTATGGGATGGCCCGACGCATCTGAAACGGCGCTGACGATGGCAAGTCCCAGTTCTTCTGCCCGGTCTTCTACACATTCCACCAGGGCAGCCGCCAGTTCCAGGGTCATTCCCAGACGCTTATCCCGGCTTCCGCCCCAGGCTGCTTTTACAAGCCTTGCTACCCTTTCTTCTTTCATCTGTCTGCCCTGCCTGCACTACATTCCCAGCTGTTCCATCACTTTTGCGGTAATGGAGGCTACCAGATCGGCATTGCTTGCCGCCTCTGTCTTCGGCTTGCTCTGACTCTGGCATCCGCAGCTGTGGCAGTTCTTTCCGTTTTTATTCTGGCAAAGGTCTGCCGGGTGTTTTCCCGGAATTCCCATCTTTCTTCTGATCTCGTACAGTTTTTCTACCGTCTGGCTGTCAAACTCCTTCGGTCCGCCCAGCATTTTGGACTTGTACAGCAGTTCTGCATAAAATTCTACCGACTCCATCTTGTGGTAAGCAGACAGCAGATCCTGTGCCCAGGTCAGAGCGCCATGGCTTTCCAAAAGTACGGCGTCATAGTACGGCAGGTACTTTTCTACATTGTCCGGAATCTCTACCGTAGAAGGAGTTCCGTATTCTGCGATAGGAACACATCCCAGGGAAATGACTGCTTCCGGCATAATGGGCTGGGTCAGCGGGATCCCGGCAATAGCAAAGCTGGTGGCAAAGGTTGGATGGGCATGTACTACCGCTCCTACATCCGGTCGTTTTTCATAGACCCTCATATGCATCAGAATCTCAGAAGAAGGACGGAAGCCTTTGTTTGCCTGGATCACTTCTCCCTTGGCATTGACCTTGCAGATATATTCCGGCGTCATAAATCCCTTGGATACTCCGGTAGGGGTACACAAAAACTCATTGTCGTTCAGCTTTACAGAAAAGTTCCCGTCGTTTGCGGCAACCATGTTTCGGTTGTAGACTCTTCGTCCGATCTCACACATTTGTTTTTTTATTTCGTACTCATTCAACATCGCTTGTTCCTCCCTGGAATGATCATTTTATTTGTTTTTCTTGGTTCTTTTTGTATTTTAATCTAAATACAACATAATGTCAACTATTTATGTGTTGTTTTATGTTGTTTTTAACCGTTTCAGATCTTTTTCCCGGATTTCTATCCCATTTCCCCGTCATCTAGGTTCTTGTGATCTCGCACACACTGAAATCCAGCTTCCTGCTGGCATACTCCAGAATGGCACAGACCGAGGCTTCTACCTCTGATACACTTCCTGTGATCACCAGTGATCCGCTGACATGGTCCATGAAGCCGATCCGGATCCCGGAAGCCTTCATTCCGATATCTGCCAGGATAATGGCCGTCTCCGCCGGAGTCACCGTCAGCACCCCAATGGCTGCTTTTACTTCCTTTCCGGGAGCCAGCCCTACTTTTTCATAAAGGCTTCGATCCGGATTGGCGATGATATGTGCCAGCGTCAGCTGTTTTCCCGGTACCAGCTCCTGTACGATCCTTTGTTTTTCACTGTCTCTGTATTCCATATCACCCTCCGATCTGACACGCCAGCATGGACGCCGACTCTGCCGCCTGTTTCAGTCGTTCCATCTTCTCCGTGGTGGGAGGAAGTACGTCTCCCATCAGATAGTTTCTCCCAAGACCTTCGTATTTGTCCTGCCCCAGTCTGTGATACGGCAGGAGAAACAACCTTTTAACTCCCGCCAGTTCTTTCGCAAAGGAGGCAATAGCCCGGATCTCTTCCGTTGTGTCATTGAAGCCCGGGATCACCGGAATCCGGATATTCAGTTCTGTCGCTTTCGACGCTGCGATTTTCTTTGCATTTTCCAGGATCAGCCGATTGTCCTTTCCGGTGTAGGCCTTATGCTTCCCAGGATCCATGTGCTTGATATCCAGCAGATACTGATCCAGATACGGCAGAAGTTCCCGGATGGCCTGATAGGGTGCGCAGGCGGTACTTTCCATGGCAGTAGAAATTCCTGCATATTTGGCAGCTTTCAAAAGATCTCGGGCAAATTCCGGCTGACAAAGGCTTTCTCCGCCAGAAAGGGTCAGTCCCCCTCCGGAACGCCGGTAATAGGGGCGGTCTTTTTCTACTGTTTCCATGACTTCTTCCACCGTCACATCCCGTCCCATGATCTTTTCCTTCCCGCCTACTATCATGGTCTGGATCCGATATTCCTGGGACTCCGGATTGCAGCACCAGCGGCATCTTAGAACACATCCCTTTAAAAACACAATGGTCCGGATGCCGTAGCCGTCGTGGATAGAGTATCTCTGGATATCAAAAATCCTTCCTTTTGTCTGTCTGTAGTCTTCCATAATTAGATTCCCTGCTCTGTTCGGTTGATGATGTCGTCCTGTAAGGACTTGGAAAGTGTGGTAAACAATGCGCTGTATCCTGCTACCCGCACGATCAGATGCGCATATTTTTCCGGATGTTTCTGTGCATCCAAAAGCGTTTCCCGGTCTACCACATTAAATTGCATGTGGCTTCCCTTCTGGTCAAAGTAGGAGCGGATCAGACTGACGAAGTTGTCCAGTCCCTTGATCCCGCTAAGGGCGGAAGGATGCAGCTTCTGGTTAAAAAGAGTTCCGTTGGAAGCGATTCCGTGATCCAGCCTCGCCACCGAGTTGGCAGCCGCCGTAGGTCCATACACATCCTTTCCGGCAGAGGGAGAAACTCCGTCCGCCACCGGTGTGTGCGCCAGCCGTCCATCGGGGGTTGCTCCCGTCTGGGCTCCCAAAGGAACGTTGGCCGATACCGGATACAACCCTGCCTGATAGGTCCCTCCTCTTGGGTTACGGTAGTATGGAAGCGGCTTTGTATAAAGGTATGCCACTTCTCTGGCAAATTCATCAATTTCCTCCTGATCGTTCCCGAATTTGGGAACCTCGTCGATCCACTGCCGCAGCTTCCTGTATTTCTGCTTTTCTTCTTCCGGGATCAGATCCTGACTTAAGGTTTTGACCACAGCTTCCACTTCCTTTGGCCCCGCCTTTTGTCCCTGTTTCTCCAGTTCTCTCAGGATATCCACCGCCATCTCTGTCATGCTGACCGCGTCCAGGCCTTCTCCGTAATTCAAGGCCATTGCCTTTCTATATTCTCCCAGAGTCACCTTCTTTTCTTCAAATACCAGCTTCTTGATGGCATACAGGGAGTCTGCCATATTGGCGATCCCAAAGCCCTGGGGACCGGTAAAGTTATAGACGGCTCCGCCTTCCTGTACCGTCTTTCCTTTCTTCATACAGTCGTCCACCATCGACGACAGGAAAGGAAGCGGACATCTCTGTGCATGCGCCACGTCGATGGCATTGTCTGCATTGACCAGAAGAGAGATCTGGTAATTCATCTGCGCTTCGTAGGCTTTATAAACTTCTTCAAAGGTGGTCATCTGCTCCACATCGCCCGTCCTGACACCTACCAACTCTCCTCTGTCCATTCCGTTGGAAAACACCAGTTCCAGCGGACGGCACATATTAAAGAATGCTGCGTCATGCCACCCTTCCGTTTTTCCTGCCTTCTGAGGCTCCACACAGCCGATGATGTTGTAATCCCTGGCGTCCTCCAGCGTCAGCCCCCTGCTCATCAAAGAGGGAATGATCACTTCATCATTGTAATAGGCCGGCAGCCCGATCCCCGTCCGGGTCAGTTCTGCTGCCTTCATCAGAAGATCCTGCGGCGAACCGTTCCACACCCGGATAGACAGAGACGGCTGCGGCAGAAATACATGGTGAGACGCCTGAATACACATAAAGGAAAGATCATTGGTCACGTCACGCCCCTCTGTATCCTGTCCTCCCACGATCAGGTTCTGGAACAGGCTGTAGCCGGCAAATCCCTCCGCACTGGCAGCATCACGGCATTTGTTCAGGTCGTTGAGCTTGACCCAGATACAGTCGATCAGCTCCTGTGCCTGTTCTCTGGTCAGCCTTCCCGCCTCCAGATCCGCCTTATAATAGGGATACATATACTGATCGAATCTTCCCGGAGAGATGGAATGCCCACTGGATTCTATCTGGATCAGCTGCTGTACAAACCAGAAGCTCTGGCATGCTTCATAGAAGCTTTTTGCCCCCTTTTCCGGCACATTTTTGCAATTTTCTGCGATCTTAAGAAGCTCTTCCTTCCTCCTTGGCTCCCCTTCTTTGGCAGCCAGCTCTCCCGCCAGCTTTCCGTATCGTTTCCCATAACGGATCGCAGCCTCACAGCTGATCAGAACCGCCTGCAAAAATCTGGACTTGGAGGCATAGTCAGGATCACCCACCTGACAGCTCTCCAATTCTTTTTGTGCCTCTTCCAGAATGCCCTGATACCCTTTTTGCAGTACCATCTCATATTTGACCGTCACATGACCCACTCCGTTATAGAAGTAATTCCCGGCAGTAAACATATTGTGAGCGATGGCTTTTTTGGTTTCCTCCGCCATATAATGCTCGGCCAGTTCACTGGTAGTTTTTCCTTTCCAGTAGCGGTGTACCTCCCGCAGCTTCTGTTTCGTTTCCTCTGCAATGTAAAAAGGGTCTGCCGCTCTGGTCTCTACCGTATCAAATTCCTCTTCCAGCCAGGCATAAGAAAATTCCGGATAGGTCTGGCACCCTCTCGGAGCCAGTGTGGTACTTCCTACGATCAATTCCTGGGGACGTATCAGGATGGGAATATGATCCAAAATATGGGCGAATGCTTTCGCCCGGCGCAGGATCATCGGTTCTCCCTCTGTTTCCTTGTAGGATTCCGTCAGCAGCACCGCTCTGGCGGATTCGATCTCCGGCATTTTGGCATACAAATGCTCTACCAGGGCCGGGATCCGGTCTGTCTTTGGAATGTCTGTACTGTTATACTTTCCCATTCTTCCCTCCATTTTGTGTGTTCTATTGGCTTTTTATGAATTTTATGTTGTTTTTATTGTATTTTATGTTGATTATATGTTGTTTTTATTGTCCTGTCAAGGATGTTCTATCGCTTTTCCCACCACAACCCACAAATACACCACAAAAAACAGCAGCCAGACTCTTTCTTCTGACTGCTGCTATTACGAACTACCTTTCTCTTTCCCGTTACGCCCAAATTTTTCTTACTGAAAATGCCATTGCCTCTTCCGACCTCACCGGGCTGTCTGCCGATTCCTCTCTGAATTTCCTCCTACAGCTGCCGTTTCAGAAGCTCTCTCACGCTTTCCATGACGCATGCGCTTTCGTGGCCCGCCTCCCGCCGCACTTCTTCCTTTGCCCACTTCATGGCAAAGCTGTCCGGCACCAAATGAAACATGGGAATATCATTGGTATTGTCCCCGAATACCAGAACCTCTTCTACGGACAGCCCTCTCTCCTTCAGCAGCCACTGCAGCGCGCTTCCTTTATCTGCTTCCGCCAAAACCAGATCCAGCCAGCTTTCATCCTGAA
Organism: Suipraeoptans intestinalis; assembly: GCF_034091795.1. Taxonomy (NCBI): domain Bacteria; kingdom Bacillati; phylum Bacillota; class Clostridia; order Lachnospirales; family Lachnospiraceae; genus Suipraeoptans; species Suipraeoptans intestinalis. The sequence continues at coordinate 74,226 of NZ_JAXFXH010000025.1, forward strand.
AGCTGATCCGTACCTCGTGATCTTTCTCCCCCTTCCTTCTGATCCAGCCTCCTTTTTCCCCCGATCCCAGAAAAAACGACATTCGAAGCACCGGTTCTGTCACTTCCCTGACGTCCCGAACGGGCATGACTGCTCTTCTTTGTTTCTGATACCTGCTTCTTAGCCCTTCATTTTCGTATTCTGTGTAGCAGGTGTGTTTCCCTGCCAGCAAAAGCTCCGCTTTCTGTCGTTTTGCCTCCTTCACCCAGTGTTCTACCGTTTCCCGGGGAATGGGTCTGCAATGGAGCATCTTTCCCTTCTGTATGATCGCGGCTCCTTCCTCGCAGATCATGGTCACTTCATATAGCACCGGCGCAAGCAATTTTTTCAGATCTCCGTAAGATCTGCCGCTGGCTACCACAAAATCTATTTTCCGGGATCCCAACTCCCGAATCCCGTCGAAAAATTCTTCTGGAAGCCTCTCTTCCCCCTCTTTTAACAGGGTTCCATCCAGATCACTGACAATACATTTCTTTCTCATGCTTTCTTCCCTTTCCGTCGAATTCCTTTCCCCGCTTCCCTTCTTTATCCGTTCTATTTTTCAGGACAGATCATCCTTCTTCCTGTATTTCTTTGAATCTCTTTGCATTTCTTTGGATTTTCTGTATATCCAGCGTCATTATAGCAAACTCCTGCGGAGATTTCTACTTTCAAAAAGCCACAGGCTCCTGCCGGACTCCTCGCAAGAACCCATTGGCACATCTGCTCTTCGCTTCTCTTAGATGTATTCATGATCCAGTTACATTATCTGACCCGTCAACTGTTTTTCGCAACAGATCCGCTTTCTCCGTCTCTCTGTTAAAAAAACACCTTGAAATTCCGCTCGTTCTTTTCTACAATTTACCTAGGCTGTCCCCACCGCCTTCTTACAGGCAGTTTTCTTCTGCAACAGACAGCCTTGATAGATTCCAGGCAAAAAGGAGAATGCTTATGCTGAAAACAAACGTGATGCGCCTGCTGGATCAAAAGAAGATCCCTTACACTACCCATGACTACAGCGATACCGACGCCCTCAGCGGAACAGAGGTCGCCTCCATTCTTCATCAGGATCCTTTACAGGTATTTAAGACGCTGGTCGCTGTCGGCGCTTCCAAAAAATATTATGTGTTTATGATCCCTGTCTGCAAGGAGCTGCAGCTTAAAAAAGCCGCTCAAACAGCGGGAGAGAAAAAAATAGAAATGCTGAAGGCAAAGGAACTGCTGCCGCTAACCGGATATATCCATGGCGGCTGCTCTCCCATTGGTATGAAAAAGTCTTTTCCTACCTTTATCGATCAGCAGGCTCTCTCCTTTCCTACCATCATTTTTAGCGGCGGAAAGATCGGCCATCAGGTGGAATTGTCTCTTGAGGTTCTCAAACAGATCCTTCCTTTTGGCGTGGCAGATCTGACTTAGGGGAGAATTCTTTCCTGCGCCTTCTGATGTTCTTCTCTTGCTTCCGAAAGCGCAATAAAAAAAAGGATACGGCAACTGACAAATTGTATCAATTACCGTATCTGTTCCGATGCGGATGACAGGACTTGAACCTGCACGTCATGGACACTAGATCCTAAGTCTAGCGCGTCTGCCAATTCCGCCACATCCGCATGCCTGTCCCAAGTCAAATGATGAAAACAGGGCACTCCCTATTCTACTTTTTTTAGCGATTTTTGTCAATTCTTTTTCAATAAAGAAGGCTCGTGAAAGCCTTTTGAAAAGCCTTTTGTCCTATCAGCCCAAAAGGCATCCTAGGATCCCGATCACAAATCCATTTCAAACACAAAACGAACGTCAAAACTGCCATCAGCTTTCGCTGATGGCAGAAATTGTGTCTGTTTCTTCAATGATCCGGCTGCCAAGGCAGCCAACCAGGATCTTTCCCGCTTTCAGCGGTTCTATATTCCCTGTTCCTCTTTTCTTTTCGTGAATACCAGGATCCCTCCTGCGATCGAAAGCAGCATTGCCCCGGAATAGAACAGAACCTTCGGAGAATCTCCCGTTTTTGGAGCCGCTGTTGATTTCTTCACGCCGGCAACCTTTCCCGGAGCTTCCGGCTTGGAAGGTTTTTTTGGATCCGTCGGCTTGGAAGGATCTTTTGGATCTGCCGGAACATCTTTTTCCGCAAGATATTTTACTGTCAGTTGAATGGCATCTGTGGTCGGATCTGTGGAATCTTCTCCCCCGTCCAGCTGAACTCCCTTCCACTTATAATCGAAACGGATCACATTTCCCGTCAGCTTGTGCGTTGCCTTTGCCTGGAAGACTCCTGTCACATCCCCTTTTATCGTGTAGTTCTGTCCGCTCACTGCATCGTCTGCAAATGTCACACCGCCAACTTCCACTTTTAAGTGATCTTCTACTCCGTCTACCGCTTCCTTGATTTCCTTAAATGTATTTACTTCTGCGGCAACCACCATGGTAGCGCTTAGTTTCTTGCCCTCTATCTTCGCATCGGAGATCTTGAACTTTCCATTGGCTCCCTTCAGCTCAATATGATCCTTTGCATTCTCCGTAAACCGAAGTCCTTCCGGAAGCTCCATAGATGCTGTAAATGCATGATGTATATCGCTGATGGCGATATTCGTGGCAACCTGGTCTGCCTGATAGGCGTTCTCTACCTGCTTCATTTGCGTCTTGATCGGCTTTACATTCAGAAGTCCCGTTACCTTAAACGTATCTGCTTTTTTGAATACCGGAACCTTGGTGTGCTGGGTATCCTCATTTACCAGCAGGTCTCCGTCCAGATTTCCCGTCTTCTGGATCGTCTGCTCCGTCGCTGCCGGATAATGCACGGAAATTGCGATCTCTCCCGGATTGGCTACGCTTTTTCCGCCTTCCGACTGCTTTCCGTCCCACTGTAAATTAAAATTGATCGCTTTTCCGGAAACGGTATGGGTTGCCTTTGCTTCCATCCGTCCGGTCACCAGGCCCGTTACCTCATAAGTTTTGCCGCCTTCCGCCGCTTCATTAAATTTGACTGTCCGGAAGGTGACTTTCAGCTCATCGTCCATTCGGTTGATGGCATCCCGAAGCTTATCATAGCTGGTTATGCTTTCGGCTCCCGCCAGCTTGAGGGTGACTACCGCCACCCTGTCAGCATTCTCCAGCGTAGTCTGTCCGACCTCAAACACCCCGTTCGCGCCGGAAAGCGTCGCCTCTGTTTTTGTGAAGCTTAACTCGTATGGCAACATCAAGCTGGCTGTAAAGGTACTCTCCAGATTTTCCAATTTGATATTTGAGGCTTCTGCACCTGCGTAGGTATTTTCGATCTTTGCCATCTGTTCTTTGATGGCTTTTACGTCCAGTGTCCCCACAAAATCCATTTCTTCCGTCTTCTGCTTCGTGACTGCCGTATTTCCCGTATCATCCCCAAGCTTCAGATCCGCGTCCAGATCCAGCTGCTGCTTTACATCCTCGTTGCTTGGCTGTCCAAAGCAGTTGGCCGCTGAAAATCCCGGCGCCAAAGGCTGCGAGCTGACATCTGTTCCATAAACCACCTTTGAAGGTGCCCAAAGAAAGCTTCCTGATGCATGCGTCTCAAACTCTCCCTTAGCCGTGACAGTCTGCTTCTCAAATTCCTTTGTTTCGTCCAGACTCCCCGCTGTAACGGTATAGGGAATGGTGATATCGATCGTCTTGTCTGAGGCTCCTCCTCCATCCTTGAGGTAATATTCATAGATGCCCGACCAGTTTACATCCTTTAACGGAAGCTTGAAGGTCACCGACTGTCCGCTGACATTATGCGAAAATGCGGTGGTATTAAACATGGATGTGGCGTTGGTCTTCTGAATGGCAGCGCTGTCAATGACGGCGCCTGCCGGAAAGGTTACCGTGTATTCCACATAGGCAATCGTGTTGGCTCCATCCTTTCCGTGCGGATAGAATCCGTTAACTGCCGCCAGTCTCATTTGGGTTTCAATCCCCTGCATCACCTTTCCCATAGGAATGGAGGCCTTCCAGCTTCCATTGAATGTGGCGGTATTCTGAGCGGCTCCACAGCTTGCCGTCCCGCTCGTCTGAGTGTACTGTGCCACCTGTAGTTCATCCGCCGCCTGGACGACCACCGCTTTTGGCAACAGCATCCCCAATGCCACTGCCATTGCTGTCAGAAAAGCGAATCCCCTGTTTCTTTTCTTGCAATTTTTCATTTCTTTTCCTCTCTTGACTTTGAATCCTAGCTCCTATATATGAATCATTCCTATACTACTCCGAAACCTTCGGCAATGCAAGCGCCTTTCTTCCGCATTCTTCGTCTCCCCTGACGAATTCCTCTTCCGCCGGCACTAATACCTGTCATATTTGCAACTGTATCGCTCCCTCGATCTGGCCAGATGCAGCCGCATGCCTTCTCTTGCCCCGTCCCCGTCATGGATCAGGATCGATCCATAAATTTTCTGGTGCTCTTCGTAAATTTCCTGAATCTGCTCCTCGTACACCATGCCCGTTCCACTGATGTGACGCATCAGATTGCTGATGGTCTGGATCATGGTGTAGATCACATCATTCCCGGAGCATCTTGCGATGCAGATATGGAAATCCAGATCCCCCTGCAGAAATTCTCCATGATTTCCTTCCAGCAATGCCCTTTGCATACTATGGCAGATGGAAGACAGATGGTGAAGCTCATCCACATCCTCGCAAAAAGCCGCAAGCTCTGCCGCCTTCGTTTCCAGGCTGTTGCGAACCACAATAATGTCTTCGATCTGGCTCCGATTCAGAAACAGAGACCAGGACAGAGGGATCCGGAAAAAATCCGCCTCATCGCTGCTGATGTAGGTTCCCTGTCCCGGCCGAATGTCTACCATCCCAAGGACCTCCAGCACCTTCATGGCTTCCCGGATCGCCGAGCGCCCTACATTCAGCAGGACCGCCAGCTCTCTGTCCGCCTCGATCTTATCTCCCTTTTGCAGTGTGCCGTTCATCATCTGCTGCGCAAAATGCATGGTCAGCTGGTTGATCAGATGGTTGATCCCGGTTTTTTTGCCTCCCTGCCCCGGAATCTGCAGTCTGTCTTTTTTCTTTGGAAAGAGGGAAGCGATCTGCTCCGCAAATTCCTGTGTGTCCAGAGCAAAGAGCATCGGATCTATCGACACCTTGTCCGCTATCTTCAACACCACATCATTCAGTCTTACTCCGCCTTTCACTTCCAGATTGGAGAGAGTCGCAATACTGATGGGTCTTTCTTCCTCGCCCAGGAAGTGATGGATCAATTCTTTTTGTGTCAGTCCCAGATGTCTCCTGAAAATTCTGAGATTTTCATGTTTGTATAATGAACTCAAAGCTCGTCCTCCCACCATTCCGATTCTTCCGCACCCCTAGCAGCTTTCTATCCTATTTTACTCACTTAACAGCTGCATTGCAAGCTCTGTTATGATGACGGTTGCCTTTGCAAACTCGCTGTACTTTGTAAATTCGACCGGACAATGGCTTCTCCCGTCTCTGCTGGGCACAAACAGCATCGCAGTTGGAATGACCTGCCCGATCTCAAGGGAATCATGTCCTGCTCCGCTGGGAAGATATTTATAGCTGTACCCATGCTTTTTGCAGCCTTCTTCCATTCTGCTTAACATTTCTTTTGAAAGAAATACCGGTGTGATTTCAAGCTTTGCATTGATTTCATAGCTTCCGCCCATCGCCTTGACTTCCCGTTCCAGGGCCGCCCGGATCCTGTTTGCAATATCATTGATATTGTCGTTATTCATGGAACGGATATCTACCGTAAACTCCACCCGCTCCGCAACAATGTTCATTCCTCCCGGTATGGTACGGATATAACCTGTGGTAGCCACCGTTCCATCCGCTTTTTCTCTCGCCCAATCCGGAATCTTGGAAATCACTTTAGTGGCTGCGTCTACCGCGTCCATACGCATATCCATCGGCGTCGTTCCTGCATGGTCCGCCCTTCCGTGTACCGTTACCTGATACCTCTGGATCCCCACGATTCCTTCTACCAGACCAATCTCAACATTTTCCGTATCCAGAACAGGGCCCTGCTCAATATGCAGCTCCAAAAACTGTCCGATGGAGCCCTCCGCCCATGCGGCTTCCCGGATCTTTTCCGGAACCAGTCCATATTCTACCATGGCGTCATAAATCGAGACGCCGTCCTTGTCTTTAAAGCTTTTGCAATACTCCACGTCACGGTCGCCCAGCATGGCTCCCGATCCAAAGTATCCCGTTCCAAAACGCATTCCTTCCTCGTCGCAGAAGCCGACTACCACAAAGTTCCGGTCCTGCATGATTCCGCTGTCTCTTAGCTGTCTTGCCACCTCGATCCCACACACGACTCCTGCGATCCCGTCAAAATCTCCTCCGTTGATCACAGAGTCATAATGGGAGCCCATCATGACACAGGGAGCTTCGGGATTTTTCCCCTCCAGGACCCCGATCACGTTGCCGGCAGCGTCTTCTCGTACCTGCATTCCTGCCTCTTTCATGATCGTTGTCAGGTAGTTCACGGCATCCCTTGCTTCTTTCGTGAAAGGAAGCCGTGTACACCCCTCTCCCGGCGTAGCCGTATACTGTTTTAAATGCTCTAAATTTGTCGCGATCCTTCCAATGATTCCATCAATCTCCATCATGCGTTCTTTTCTCCCTTTCAAACGAACCATGCCTTCGGTTCTTTCTTCTGTTTCCCTTATTTTTTCCGTTCTATGATAAATACCCTGATGGGCGAATAGAGCATGGCTGCAATGACCATCAGGAATCCAACGGTACACAACACGTCGTTTGACAGGCCAAGTCCTGCCATGATGATTCCAAACGCCAGCATCATGATCAGAAATACAAGCGTCAGACCGCCCGCCTTCGTCTTAAAGAAACTTTGATTTTCCATTTTCCTGCCTCCATTCCTTTGTGTTTAAATGACAGTTGCCGCATACAAAATGATTCCGATCACAATGGTGGCAGGCACTGTGATCACAATGATCTTCTTTAGCACCTGTCCTTCGCTTCCCAGAATATTGGCGGTTGTTGTTCCCAGAATAATCTTACTGGGACTGACGGCGCTTCCGATCGCTCCGCCGGCAGACTGAGCCCCCAGTACAGCCGGGGCGTTGACGTCTAGCAGCTTTGCCGTCTGTACCTGAAAATCTCCAAACAGGATATTGGAGCTGACATTACTGCCTGTCATAAAGGTTCCCAGCAGTCCCACGAAGGGAGCCAGCACGATATAGATCCTTCCCAGTACCCTTGAGATCCCGTTGGCAAGAACCACTGTCTGTCCTGTTCCGCTCATGATCTTGGACATAATAACAAGGCCGATGACTGCGATCCCCGACGGCATCGTCATGGCGACAGACTTCCCGAAGATCCGCTTTACGCCGCCTTCTTTGATCCAGCCCTTCTGTCTGTAGTAGAAAAGGCCGATCAGGGAAGCCAGGAGCAAAAACATACTGGCATGCGTAAATGGCTGGAATGGAGAAAAGCTCTCGTACGCTTTGTTCACAAATCCATATCCGGTAGTCGTCTCCGGGAACGGGCAGCCAAATTCCACCTGTTGCAGCAGGTTATGCACCGGCTTTATCAGCAGTACGGCCAGCGTCATTGCCGATAAGAGAATGTAGGGGACGAACGCCTGCAAAAGCGTCATATCCGTCTCTTCCTTCTCGGAGGACCGTCCTGTAAATTCCCGGTTCATCAGATCGCTGTCTTCCATCATCCATTCCTCTTTGTACCGTTTCATTTTTCCCAAAAGCAATACTACCACCAGTGAAATACAGGAAGGAATAAAGCAGGACAGTGTCGTGTTGACCTGCGTCAGAAGAAGCTCTCCGCCTCCCTGGATCAGAGACAGCAGGACCACTGCCGGAAATCCTTTTTTGACGGCTTTTCCTTTTCCGTAGAACCAGCAGATGGCAAATCCGGTAATCGCGTTCCAGAACCAGAGGAAGCCTGCCGTCCAAAGAGCCGTCACCAGGTATTCCCTGCTTCCTGCCGCCAGATTTGCCGACATAGCAAGGGCGTCCCACGCCGCCGCCAGTGTTCCGAAGGTATTTCCCCATGCCTGTCCTAACAAAGGAAGAATCACGGCCCATTTCGGCTTCATCCCGATCCCGATCAGCAAAGGAGCTCCCACTGCAACCGGAACCCCGAATCCGGTAATTCCCTGCAGGAAGCTTTCAAAAATCCATCCCATTGCGAGCACCAGCAAAAGCTCATTGGGAAGAAGCTTCCGCATTCCGCTTTTGATCACCGAAAAAGCGCTAGCTTCTTCTCCTACCTGATACATCAAAATGGCGGTCCACACGATTACCAGAATAGTGAGGGCGCTCCAGATCCCTTTTGCACTCTCCGCCGCCAGAAGCCTGATATCCGCCTTGTAAAATACCATGCCCGCAACGATCGTGATCAGAAGTCCTATGGGCGCGGCTTCAGTCGCTCCCCACTGGTATTTGATCATCAGCACCAATAAGACCACGATGGGAAGAAATGCCATGATCCACATAAATAAGTTTGTTGGTATATTCATAGTTATCTCCTACTTGCTGTTTCTGTAAATTTGTCCGAAAGCCATACCCCTCAGCCCCGGAAGGAGCTGCAGAATATGGCCTTTCTCCGGACTCTTAAGAATGTATCACAGTACCTGTTTTGCCCGCGATCCCATCCGATGCTTTATCCAGCAGCGTGATCAGCGTCCGGCGCCCCGGAGCAGATCTGGCAAAGCGGATCGCCGCCTCTACCTTGGGAAGCATGGAGCCTTTTGCAAACTGCTCCTGTGCAATGTACTCTTCTGCCTGTTCTACCGTAATATCCGAAAGCCATTTCTGATCTTCTTTTCCCCAGTTGATGGCCACCTTTTCTACCGCAGTCAGGATGACCAGGTAATCCGCGCCGATCTTCGCCGCCAGAAGGCTGCTGGCATTGTCCTTATCTATCACTGCGTTGGTTCCTACCAGTCTTCCGTCTTCATCGCTCACAACGGGAATCCCGCCGCCACCGCAGGTGATCACGATGTGCCCTGCGTTTACCAGTGTTTTGATAGTTTCCAGCTCACGGATCCGCATGGGCATGGGAGAGGCTACCACCACACGGTATCCTCTGCCGGCATCCTCCATGCACGCCACTCCATTGGCTTCATTTTTTTCCGCCTCTTCCTTCGTCAAAAACCTTCCGATGGGCTTTGTGGGGTTCTGAAAGGCTTCGTCCTTTGGATCCACTTCCACCTGTGTCAGGATGGTGGATACCTTTCCGTCGATCTTCCGGTTATGCAGTTCGTACTTGATGGCATTTTGCAGATCGATGCCAATATACCCCTGGCTCATGGCCACAGAGGTGGGAAGCGGGATCTGCTTGTCCGTTTCTCCCGCCACCACCAGATTGTCCATTGCATTCTGGATCATGCCTACCTGCGGCCCGTTTCCATGGGTGACGATGATGTCCAGTCCCTGCTCCGCAAGATCCACGATCACCTTTGCCGTTTTTGCAACTGCTTTCTTTTGCTCTTCGATATCTTTTCCCAGGGCATTTCCGCCAAGAGCAATGACCACTTTCTTTTTCTCCATAGCCATCTCCTATCTTTCTATATTTTATGCCTCAAATCCCAGTTTCTTAGCATATGCCACGATTGCCTTCTCGAAGCATTCGATGGGAGGATGTACCGTACCTGCGCCGATCTGTCCCTTTCCTGCCACTTTGTTTGCAATTCCCGTGTTGATGACCGGTGTGATTCCCTTTTCCACTACCAGTCTCGCGTCGATTCCCAGACAGATTCCCTGGAAATTCCAGGTAGGAACAGTAAAGTTGGGATTCCTGTCGATCACGATCTCCATCATCTCATTGCTGGTCCTCAGCGCATCTTCATATCCGCCGGCTCCCACAAATCTTGTTACGGCAGGCGCGGCGATCATTGCCATGCCTCCTACGCCAAAGGTCTCTGTGATCGCACTGTCTCCCATATCCGGGCATGCGTCCTCTGCGTCATATCCCGTAAAGTAAAGTCCCTGCGGTGTATTTACCGGGCCGGTAAACCATTCGTCTCCCATTCCGGCAATGCGGATCCCAAACTCATATCCGTTCCGGCACATGGCTGTTACGATGGTTCCGTCCGTTCCTTCTCTTGCTGTATCCATGACCACCTTTCCTGTCGCCATCATAATGTTCAGGAAGAACTGATCTGTATCCGAAAGGAATTTGATCACGTCATAGCGGTCCTTTTCTTCCAGATCCATCGCTGTGATGATGGGCGCCACCTCTTTCAGGAAAGCCAGGGATGCCGCGATATTTCTCTGATGGAATTCATCTCCCATGGCAATTGCCTTTGCCACCAGCGGATTGACAGCCAGACCGTTTTCCATGGATCGAAGGGCTTTTCCCAGTGTGGGACCCAGTACGTCCCGCATCCAGCGCAGTCTGTCTACTACTTCCGCATCATAAGCGCCAAAGCGCAGCACCTTTCCAATCCCTTCGTTCATCGTACAGTAAGCCTTGCGTCCATCTACTGCATTTTCCACTACAAAGACTGCCATGTTGGGAGAGGTGATCCCTCCCATCGGCCCTACTGCATTGCAGTGGTGGCAGGGAATAAACCGGATCTCGCCCGCCTCCAGCATCCTTCTTGCTTCTTCTTCCGTCTCTGCCCATCCTTCAAACATGACGGCCCCGACGCAGGATCCCTGCATAGGATCCGGCATATTCCGGTACGCCACCGGAGGTCCGGCATGTAAAATGACTTTTCCGCCATTCTCTGAAAATTCCGGGATCACATCTTTTGCCCGGACATTGTCTTTTAGGATGGGCTGACTTCCCACAATCTTTGCGATCACTTCCCGGTTCTTCTGATCGATCTCCTGGCAGGTTCTTAAAAAATTCAGGGTTTTTATCAGCTTTACATTTCCGCCTGCCGGTGGCATCCAGTCGTACTGTACCACCTGACAGCCAAACTGATCCGCTACTTCCGCAAAGCTTTTCAGCCCTATATTGATGATCCCCGGTTTTTCTGACAGCAGTCTGCGAAGCATGTCAGAAGGAGCTTTTTTCTCCCAGGGAGTCACTTCTTTTTTGCGGATCTCCTTTTTCGGTTCTGTAAAATCTCTTCCAATGGCACGGATCGCCATACGGCACGCCAGCTTATTGTTTTCGCAGACCATCACGCCTGCCTGCTCCAGCTTGCTTACAGCTTCTTCATATCCTTGTACATCTTTCTTCGTTCCGCATACCGTTCCGATAAAGAAAACCTTTCTTCCCGCCGACTCTGCCTTGGCCTTTAATTCCACAATAGTGGGAAGAAGGGCGCCTGCCATGTCCCCATGGGATCCATAGCCCAGCATGATATCAAACAGAACCACTCCCGTCGTCTCATCATCCACTGCTTCCTGCATGCATTCGATCCGTTTTGCCGGGTCGATCATCGGATGCGGCTTGCCCTGTGTATAAGCGTCGTCTCCTAGGTCTACCACAACATTTCCGTCCAGCTGCAGCATATACCCTTCAATATCCTCCGGCGGAACCTTACATCCCATGGCGTCCTTGATCAGCATGGCCGCCTCATTTGCCAGGGTTCCTCCCGAATAATATGCCTTGATGGTCTTTCCATCCTCTGCCCGGAAGAACGCGGAAGTGTCTGCGTTTATCTCCGCCTCCGGCACTTCTTCGCCTCTCACCAGACCTACGGCAAGTCTTGCCGCCTCATCCAGCGTATAGGCATGATAGAAGTTTTCTTCGTGATAGTCCGGTTTTTCTCCTACAAATAAGGTGACTACCGGTTTGCTGAAATTGGAAAGTCTTGCAGAGATCTTGTCCCTGACTTCCTTTGCCGGCGGCTTGGATACGATCACAAGCACTTTTACCGCTTCGTCCTCTTCCATTCCGTCGATCATATCCATCATCGTGATCCCGCCAATGGCTGCGTTCAGATCACGGCCGCCGATCCCGATGGCGTTCGTTACTCCTTCTCCCAGCCGGTCAATGATGGTGGTCAGCTCCTGGATCCCGGTTCCGGAAGCTCCGATGATCCCGATGGACCCGGGCGTCACGTTGTTGGTAAAGGCAATGGGAACTCCCTGGATGATTCCGGTACCGCAGTCCGGCCCCATCACTGCAAGCCCTTTTTCGTGCGCCTTCTCCTTCAGTTTCTTTTCGTCTTCCACCGTTACATTGTCGCTGAACATAAACACGTGCAGCCCCTCATCCAACGCCCGGTCTGCTTCCAGCGCCGCATACGCCCCCGGAATAGAGATCACCGCAAGATTTGCCTCCGGCAGCTTTTTCAGCGCCCTTTCCCAGGACTTGACACTTTCTGCCCCCTTTTTCTCCTCGTTGTCTCCCGACTGCTTTTTCAAGAATGCTTCACACTCCTCCAGGATGATATCCAAAATCTCTTCCCGGTCCATATCCGCAACCACTACCATATCGTTTGCCGTTGCGGCCATCAATTCTTCTGTATCCAGCCCGCTCTGCTTGAAAATATCCTTATTGGCGGGCGTCGCCATCATGATGGATACCTTTTTTACTCCCTCGATCGCTGAAATATGGTTGGTCAAAAGCATCAGCACGACGGAATCATGATAGCTTCCTTTTTTTACAACTGTTTTTAACATAGTTTTTCTCCCTAATCGGCAAATCTGTTTTTGTGATCATATCTGTCAAAATGAAGCTGGTCGCTTTTCAGGTAGTCCACGATCTCATCTACCACCTCGATGCCGCCCTCTTCATAGGTTTTGTCTCTTCTCATCACAGCTCTTTCTCCCGGATAATACACCTTTCCAAACCCGGGCGCCGCCTTCATTCCGCTCAGCTCATCGCAGGACTGGGACATGTTTTTCATAAACTGTTCCGCCCCGCAGAATCTTTCCGGATCCATCACAATGATCATCTGACCCAGCTCCCGTCCCTTGGAGCAATCTGCGTACATGGAGCTTACATGCTTTCCAAAGGGAACTCCCAGCAGGATTCCTGAGAAAATGTCTACCATCATCATCAGTCCGTATCCTTTTGCTCCTGCAATCGGTACCAGAGCGTTCACTTTATGGGGATCTGTTACCGGGCTTCCTTCTTCATCCACTGCCCAGTCACCGGGAATCTCTGCTCCCTGTGATCTTTTATCCAGGATCTTTCCCCATGCCTGCACGGTAGTCGCCATATCAAAGACCACCATTCTTTCGTCTGCTGTCGGCGCCGCAAAAGAAATGGGATTGGTTCCATAGTAAGGCTCTGTCCCTCCATAGGGCACTGCCATGGGATCAGACTGACAGAAGGTTATGGCAAGCAGTCCCTGCTTCGCACACATTTCCGTGTAATACCCGATGGAGCCTGTGTGTGAAATATTCGCCATTCCAACCACCGCAATCCCGTTTTCTTTCGCCATTTCGATAGCTTTTTCTGTCGCCTTTGTCGCCACATAGTAGCCGATCCCGTTGTCTCCGTCCATGATCCCGGAGCAGGGGCCCGTCTGCTTCCATGTGATGGCAGGGTCGTGGGTGATCCCTCCTTTTGCGATCCTTTCTGTGTAATATTCCACACGTACCGCTCCATGAGACGCATACCCTCTCTCGTGTGCCCATGTCAGGATCTCTGCCGTCTGCTCTGCGTGTTCTTCCTGCAGCCCTCCCTGCATCATTTTATGCTTCATTAAATCTTTCAACTCTTGACGTGCAAGCTTCATAACTTCCTTCCCTTTTCCTTTATTTTATTCTACCCGATTACAGTCGAACCTCTCTGTTACAATCCTTGGAGTACAGATAGGCAAGCTCCTCTTCCCGTCCTACGCCGTAGCATGCCTGCGGACAGTAAGCGTCCAGGAACATGTAATCCCCCTTCTTTACCGGGATCCATTCGCCGTCCACACGATACATTCCTTTTCCGGAAAGAAAATACATCCCATGCTCCTGCAGGTGTGTTTCGATATATCCATGGGAAGCTCCCAGCTTGAATTTCAGAATGTGGAAGTTCATGTCAAAGCCAAAATCTCCCGCAGCCGGAAGCAGGTCTTTAATGTGGCAGTTGTCCATGCCTTCGTATTCCACCCATTCCATGTCATTTGTGTTGTTTACTACCGTATGCGCCGCATATCCCTCTACCGCATCATATCTGCGCCGGTAAACAAACAGCTTTGCCGTGTCCTTTCCTGTATTCTCAAAGCAGATGTCCTTCCCTGCCGGAGAAAACAGGTAGCCGCCCTCTGTCAGGTCTGCTTCCTTATCTGCATTTTTTACATGAATCTTCCCGGAAAGAACGTACAGCAGTGTCTCGATTCCTTCTCCACCGATCCCCTTCAGGTTCTTTCCGCCTTCGTGTACCGTTACAAGATAGTCTGCAAAAGACGCGCCCATGGCCGGGGATGCAAGAATGGTCACATCACAGTTTTCATATCCCGGAATGGCGTTCTTTACCAGTCCGTCCGGCTCAAGAAGTACCCAGTTGTCCTTCTTGATTACGGAACGTGTTTCTAAAAGATCCTCTCTGTATCCTGTCTGATTGTTTAAATAACTCATAGCTTTCATCCTTCCTTTCTTGATTTCCCAATAATTTTTATGTGTTGTGGTCAACCGGATTCTAATAGTTATTATCCTCTTAGTATCCTATTTTTTCAATAGTCATTTTAAACAAATTCATGAATTTTATTTTATCTATTCTGCATTTTTTATTTCCAATGCAGTTCCTCTTTATTTTCTCGCTGTTCGTGTTATAATATGTATTGAAATTTTCTTTTATTTATTAACCACATTTTAATCAACGGTTTCTGGAGGTTTTTTATGTTTCAGTCTAAAGAAGTCTGTTTACAGCAGCTGCCTTATCCCAAAAACGCCATCGTCTATTCCCATTCCTTCCGTAAGCCTCATGCCGTCCTTTTATATTTTCATGGCGGAGGACTTTTGTACGGAGATAAAAGGGATCTGCCCGACTGCCATATCCGCCGGCTTACCGAAGCCGGCTACAGCATTATTTCCTTTGATTATCCCCTGGCGCCGGCCGCAAAGCTCCCTCTCATTCTGGAGGATGTCTGCGCGTCCATCCGGCATTATCTGGAGCATCCGCTTTCCTATGTCTGCCGCCCTCTCCCCTACCTGCTGTGGGGACGTTCTGCCGGCGCTTATCTTTGCCTGAGCGCCGCTGCCTGCGGGCAGCTTCCCAGCCCGCCGTCAGGGATCCTCTCCTACTACGGATATGGGTTTTTGTGTGACAACTGGTTTCAGTCCCCCAGCAGTTTCTACCGCACATTTCCACCGGTGTCGGCCGATTGTCTGCAGGCCATCCCGAAAGAGATCCATCCCACCGGCAGCCTGCAGACCCATTACAGCGTCTATGTCTACGCCAGGCAACAGGGCTGCTGGAAGGATCTGATCTACGAAGGACGGGAAAAGTTTTTCTTCCTGCAGCACTCCCTTCGCACCTGCGACCGGCTTCCCTGCCCACTTTTTTGTGCCCACAGCACCGGAGATACCGATGTCCCTTACGAAGAATTTCTTGCTCTGTGCACAAAATACAACGCCTTTTCCTATGTGGCTCCCTGCAGTGAACACGATTTTGACCGGGATCCCTCCTCTGCCTTTACTGCCGCTCTTCTGGATGCCTCTCTGGCTTTCCTGCATCAGCTCTTTGCAGTCTGATCCTCTTCTGCCTCAAGCAGGAGCCTTCCGTTTATGGATACTCTCCTATAAACGGAAGGAGAGTGCCGCTTTCCTTCCCATCCGGACACGAAAACGACACCTCCTCTCATTCTGTTCTTATGCTTTATTTTTCAAAGATAGTTCCCTTGCAGAACTTCCTGGAGGACGGCAGCGTCTTCATCAGGAAATAATACAGAACCCCTGTCGGAATCAGGCTGACGTACCAGGACAGCTTCATGATAAACAGCGAGCAGATGGAGCCTATCAGAATCGCGATGATTCCTGCCCAGTTGATTCCCTTGAAGGTTCCCTGTTTGTCGTAAATATCATTGACATCCAGCTTTTTCTTTCGCAGGATAAAGAAGTCAACTGCCATCACCGCAAAAATCGGTCCTAAAAAGGCAGAGTAGAATTGGGTAAACAGGTTCAGACCTGCTGCCGAATCTGCCGTAACCAGCTTCCACGGCATCACACATACGGACAACACACCAACCAGTACGGTTGCGTGAGACCACTTCATTTTAAAGGATTCCATCAGAACATATGCCGGAGGTACGATATTGTTCAATACATTTGTGGTCACCTGTGCAAATGCGATAAACAGCAGGGTCACAACCGTCAGAAATTTACTTCCCATCGTCGTAGAAAATACTTCCACCGGGTCGCTGTTGCCTGTCGCCGCCGTTACCAGAAGTCCGATCAGGCCCATGAACAGGGTTACCGGCAAGATAGAGATGGTGTAGATGCTTGCCGCTTTTACCGGTTTGATATCCGGCGTTGCGTTCCGGGAATAGTCGGAAGCATTAATGATCATGGTCGAATAGATCCCAAGGAAGGAAGTTGTCGCTGCCCAAAACGGCATCCCCCAGGTTCCCTTCACCTTGGAGAATACGTCTCCGATCTCTGTAGAAAACTGCGTATTTACCACATACAGCATATAGATCAAAATTCCGATGATGAAGACACAGGAAATATTTTCCAGCCACTTGATCCCCTCAAACCCTTTAATAGCAAGAGCCACCTGAAGGATCGTAAACAATGCGTATACCACCGGCAGATTGTCAAACCCAAACAAAACCTTACAACAGCCGTTGATGGCGCCGGCTCCTACCCAGCTTTGGAAGCCAAACCAGACAATGGCAGGCAGTCCCCGAAGAACACCGGGGATTTTTACTCCCGTTACGCCAAAGCTGCTGCGCAACTGCACGGCAAACGGTATGCCATAAATATGTCCGCATTCTCCGATGATCGCAAGCGCCACCGCAATGACAACACATCCGATACACATCGCAAGGATCGCCTGTGGTACGGTAAGTACCCCGATCAGACCCGCTCCCATGGAAAATGTCCCTACCGATACACAGCCGCCCATAAAGCTTGCCCCGTAGGAAACGGTACCCATGATCCTCTTTTTTGTCGGCTGCAGATCCGGGTCGATCTGCTGCGCCAGATCCGCCCTTAATTCCTTATTTTCTATCAGATTACTCATCCCTTCTTCTCCTTTTTCCCAACTTTTTTATTTTTGCTTTTTTACCAGCTCTCCGCATCCTTTTTCCGCTACGATCTTGCCGTCCTGTGCTACTACATTGCCCCGGACCATCGTCAGGATGGGAAGTCCTTTTCCCTTCAATCCCACAAAAGCAGAGATCTTGTTTACATAAAGGAGGGAATCCCCTGTGATCTCCCATTCTTTTTCAGGATCCACCACCAGAAGATCCGCATCAAATCCCACCCGGATGTCTCCCTTCTTTCCATAGATCCCAAATGCCTTTGCCGGCAAAACCGCCATGGCATTTGCCAGCACAGTGGGGCATACTCCCCGCTTTACGACCCCTTCGCTGAAGGACGCCTGAAATCCGCTTTGGATCCCGGAGCAGCCGCCCCATACATCAAACGCCGTCTCTATTTTCTGCCCCAGGATCTCCTTGTATTTTTCATCATAGGAGCAGGGAGAATGATCCGAAGCAATGCCGCTGAATACGCCCGCCTTTACATATTCCCACATCTGCTCCACCGACTCCTGGGAATGCAGGATCGGCGCGCATTTATAAAGCGGGCCCTTTTCGATCACATCCTTCGAGGTAAAGGTCAGATAATGGGTACAGGTTTCTGCCGTAATATCATATCCTTCGTCCTGCGCCGCCTTGATATGTCTTGCCACCTCCGGATGCGATACATGGCAGATATGTGCCTTACAGCCGGTGGCCTTCGCGATCTCTATAATGGCGTCTGTCGCCACGATTTCCGCCACCACCGGACGGGATTCCAGAAAGGCTTTCCAGTCGGTACGCCCGGCCTCCTTCATCCTCTTTTCCTGGTTTTTGATGATGGAGTAATCTTCACAGTGAAATCCTGCGCGTCCGTCAAATTCTTTGATGATCTCCATGGCCTCCATCGCCTGTCCATAGTTCAGCGACTCATAGTCCGGAGAAACGGGCCCGATAAAGGATTTAAAGGAAACGCATCCCTTTTCGTCCAGATCCTTCAGATCTCCCAGATTATAGCTGGTCAGTCCGCCCCAGAAGCAGTAATCCACATAGGCGTTGGGAGACACCTTCGCCTCCTTAAAATCAAAAGCCTCTGCATTTGTCAGGCAGGGATCGTTTTGCAGCGGCATGTCGATCACTGTAGTATAGCCTCCCAGAGCCGCTGCCGCCGTTCCATGCGCGTAGTCCTCCCGCCATTCAAACCCCGGATCATTTAGATGTGCATGGGTGTCAATGGCTCCCGGAAATACATACTTTCCTTCTGCCTCAATCACCTTCTCTGCCGGCGGAGCGATCCCTGCTTCCAGGATCGCCGCAATTTTCCCATCTTTTATTCCAATATTGCCCTTGCAAACAGCCTCTGCCGTCACAATGGTTCCATTTTGGATCAATACGTCAAACATTCCTCATTCCCTCCTGTTTTTTCTGTACGTCTGTTATTCTAAAGAGGTTCCTTTTCTGAAACGGGCACAGGATGGCATCTTTTTCATACCAAAGTAGTAGATCAGACCCGTCGGGATCGTTGCCGTAAAAAATGAAATATTTACGTTCAGCAAGCCGATGACTGCCCCCACTGCAATGGCAAGGATCGCCGCCCAGTTGACCCCTGCGTGGTCTCCCTTTTCATCATAGAGATCCTGCAGGGCTTCTTCGGTGTATGTTCTTCTGCGAAGAATAAAAAAGTCTGTGATCAGCACCGCAAAAATCGGTCCGAAAAATGCTGTATAAACTTTCACAAATATATCCAGTCCCGCCGCAGAGCTGTTGCTGGTCAAGATCCAGGGACAGGTCGCCACCGCAAGCACTCCTACCAGGATCACTGCCGTCCTGTGTTTCATCTTAAAGGCGTCCATGAACGCATAGGCCGGAGGAATGACATTACTTGCCAGGTTTGTGGACAACTGTGCAAAAATGATGAATCCCAACGTTACAACCAGGACAAATTTATTTTCCACCATCTGTGCAAAAGCGTTGATAGGGTTTGCAATTCCGGTCGCTGTGGAAACCATGGCTCCGATCAGTCCCAGCAGCACCGTCGCCGGCACCATTGCAAGAAAATAGGAAACCCCGCGCGTAACGGCAGAATATCCGCTTTTCATTTCACGGGAATAATCCCCCGCATTTAGCATAACGGTGGTACTGTTTCCAAAAAATGCAATCACCGCCGCAATAAACGGCATTCCCCAGGTTCCCTCTTTATGCAGGAGTTTTTGTCCGATGGTATCTCCGTACTGTGAAATGCAGATGTACAGCAGATAGATCATGGCAAGAGAGATTACTACACCGCCAATGTTTCCAACCCACTTTGCTCCCTGGAACCCTTTGATGGACAGCAGGATCTGCACCACCTGAAAGAGGACAAAGTACACCCAGATATTATCATAGCCAAAGAATGCAATGGAAATATTGTTCAGAGCCGCTCCTCCCAGCCATGTCTGAAACCCGTACCAGACGATACCGGGC
Source organism: Suipraeoptans intestinalis (assembly GCF_034091795.1). Classification (NCBI taxonomy): domain Bacteria; kingdom Bacillati; phylum Bacillota; class Clostridia; order Lachnospirales; family Lachnospiraceae; genus Suipraeoptans; species Suipraeoptans intestinalis. The sequence continues at coordinate 93,739 of NZ_JAXFXH010000025.1, forward strand.
AGTCCCCGGATCATAACCGGCACGATACTTCCCTTGGTTCCAAACGCGCTCTTTAGCTGTACGCTGTAAGGCGCTCCCGTCTTATAGCTGAACTGGTCATTCATGGCAATTCCAACGATCAAAAGCAGCGATCCCAACAGCACGGCTGCAAACAGCTGAACCAGATTCAGGCCTTTCTCCAACTGGGCAGATCCCATGGTCAGTGTTCCGATGGAAATACAGCCTCCCAGCCACAGCATGGTGTTGGAGCCCCAGCCCATGATACGGTCTTTTTCTTTGATGGGCGCCAGCGAACTGGCTTCTTTTTTCACTTCCTTGTTTTTTACTTCACTCATAATTCCCTCCTGTTTTCTCTCTCCCACAGTTCTATTTTACCGGTGTAACATATTCTCCGTGTCCGATGGCCTCTTCCCTGTATGCTCCGTCTTCCGCCACCACCTTGCCGCGAATAATGGTACATACCGGCGTTCCTTTTCCTTCCAGTCCGTTGAAACAGGAAACATGCCCTTTCGTCAGCAGCTTTTCCTGTTCACATTTCCATGCTTTCTCCGGATCCAAAATCACAATATCTCCGTCAAACCCGATCTCAAACGCACCCTTTCGTCCATAAAGCCCAAACACTTTGGCAGGATTGTAGTCCATGACTTTTGCAATGAGACTGGGAGACAGCCCTTTTTGATGCACCACCATATCAAACATCATTGGGAGGAAATACTGGATCGCATTCAATCCGCCCCAGGCATGCCAGATATCCTTTGTGGCATTGTCTTTCTCCTCGTCAGCCGCCGGGGAATGGTCGCTTCCTACACAGGACAGGGTGCCGTCCAGCACATAGTCCCACAGCTTTTCCATATCCTCCCGTGTCCGCATGGGCGGCGTACATTTTGCCGGCGCACCCTTCTCAAACACAAAGTCTTCTGTGAATCCCAGATAATGCGGGCAGGTCTCCGCCGTGATGGGAAGCCCTTCATGGATGGCATCCTTTACCACCTGCGCCACCATCGGATGGCTGACATGGCAGATATGCACCCTTCCTCCTGTTGCCCTTGCCATATCGATCACATTTTTTGTGGCCACATATTCGGTCCATACATCATGGGCATCTAAAAAGTCGCGGATCTTCTCTTCATTGGTACGCCCTTCCTTGGCCTTTGCTTCTTTTTCTCTTTCATACACCTGTCCCCATTCCTCACAATGGAATCCGCAAAGCGCCCCATAAGGCTTTAAGGTCTCTAACGCTTTTCTTACATTCCCCATATTCACCGTTGGAAACAGGTCTCCGTTTGGACAGGTAAATCCCTTGAAAGCCGCCACGCCGCAGTGATGCAGATCTACCAGATCCTTTATATTGCTTTTGATCCCATTGGGATCGTCGCTGTAGTCTCCTACAATGCCGCCCCACAACGCATAGTCGATCACAGAATGCTTGCTGACCTTTCCCATTTTCAAATCAAAAATTTCCTTGTTTAACAAAGAAGGATCATTGTTCAGAGGCATGTCGATCAACGTTGTACAGCCTGCTACCGCTGCCGCACGGGAACCTGTTTCAAAATCTTCCCGATATTCAAATCCCGGCTCGTTTAAGTGGGCATGACAGTCGATGATTCCGGGGAAAATATAGTTTCCCTTCGCGTCGATCACTTCCTTTGCCTCCACCTCTGCTTTCGGATCAAGAAATGCTGCATACTTCCCGTCATGGATCGCTACCGTTGCCTCATAGATACGATCCGGAGTTACCAACTTTCCGTTTTGAATTAATAGATCATACATAACTTTTTCCCTCCTGCTTGCCTGCTGTTGCGTTTTTCTTCCTTGTCTGCTACCATACGTACATATCTATAGATAAAATACTCAGGAAATTCCTTGGAGATAAGATACTATGTATTACGACATCATACAAGCCTCAGACCTCACATTGCACCTGTTAAAAACCAGACAAGACGGATTCGTGCATTCCGTTTATCGAAAAACTGTGAACCTTTGTATTGATAAGACACTGATCGCCTTACAATCGAACGCTTCCCCTCTGTCTCCCATCAGCCTGATCGCTGATCTTTCCGAGGAGTCCCTGCGCAAACTGAACCTCTCAGAAGGTACACCTGTCAGAGTTACCGACACTTCCCTTCTGATCGGCTCTTTCCGCTTTCTGTTTCAGGGAGCCAAATCCTATTCCTCCTGTCTGCAGGAAGAACTGACGCCTGCTCAGATAGCCCTTTTAAAGGAGCGTCTGGCCGCCGTCCTGCTCTCCTCCCACACCGGAGGATTTGACGCCATCTTCCACGCCTTTCAGAAGCCCGGCCGCCCCCTTCCTTCCCCGATCTTAGAAGGCGGACGGCAGTATCTTCTGCAGGCCCGACAGGCGTTATCCCAAAAAGAGTATTCTTCTGCCTCCGTCTGCCTGTCCCGGCTCCTGGGACTGGGCATTGGTCTGACTCCCTCCGGCGACGATTTCCTTTGCGGTGTTCTGGCCGGCCTGATCCTTTCCGGAAACGGAAGCTCTTCTTTTGCTTCTTTGCTGAAGGAACAGGTTGCAGCCGACTTACACCGCACCAACACCATCAGTCAGACCTTCCTGCGCTGCGCGCTGAACCACCGGTTCAGTCCTGCCGTTCTTTCTCTTGCAAAATGTCCGGAGCCCGGAGCCATTCTGGCTTCTTTCGAAGCCATCGGACATTCCTCCGGCATAGATACCCTGTACGGGATCTTCTTCGTCCTGGACTTTATAGAAAACGGGCGGGTGTAAATGCACCTGCCCCTTTTCGCTTTAGTAACTATGCACAGTTATCTTAATCCACCATTGTATCTCTTGTATATATCGCCAATTATAATATATCTCACACTGTAACACATTGGCTAATACCGATAAATTTCAAAATATTTTATATCCATTTCGGATAAGTTTTATTTCTCTATTTTTCTTTAAGATACTCTGCAAGAATTTGATTCAAGTCTCCCACGATCCCATAGTCCGCAATCTGGAAGATCGGAGCCTCCTCATCCTGGTTGATCGCGATCATCAGCTTTGTATCCTTGATCCCTTCCGTATGCTGGATCGCCCCGGATACCCCCAGAGCAATGCAGATACGAGGACGGATGGTACATCCGGTCTGCCCCACCTGATTTTCAAAGGGAATCCACCCTTCATCTGCAATGGGTCTCGTTCCTCCCACCGCCGCATCCAGATGCCCGGCGAACCGCCGGAGCAGTTCAAAGCTTTCTGCCGTTTCCGCTCCTCTTCCGGCGATCACAACTGTTTCCGCCCCCAGGATGCTGTCCGTACAAGAGACGGCCGGACGCTTTGTTACCACCCGGATCCCGGATTCCGGCACTTCTACCTCCAAATAGCTGATCCGCGGTTCTTTTTCTCCCGTCGCCTCATAGGGCTGATACACTCCCGGTCTTACCGTCATCATCTGCGGATATACTCCCGGTCTGGTCACGATGGTCACGAATACATTTTCCCCAAAGGAGGGCTTGTTCTGCTTGATATAGAAAGAGCCGTCCTCCTCTGTTCCCACCAGCACCTCTGTACAGTCTGCCGTCAGTCCACATCCCAGCTTTACAGCTACCCGTGAAAAAATCGAGCGCCCTGTCATTGTTGCAGGAACAAGCACAACGGAGGGATCGATCCTGCGGAGCATGTCTGCGATCACCTGGCTGACTGCATCGTCCTGAAACAGGGGATCTCTTTTTGTTTTCACCGCATAGATCTCATCCAGCCCTAGCTTTTTCAGTTCTTCGATCAGCTTCTCACAGTCGTCAGAGACAACCATGGCCGATATCTGTTCCTTCGTCGTCTCCCGGATCAAATGTGCCACCGAAACAAGCTCCGCTACCACCGCTTCTATATTCCCCTGAAAGTGTTCCGCAAAAACGCAAATTCCTTTCGCCATTTAATTTTTTCCTTTCTCAATCTCTATCCACTCTCGAATTTTTGCCGCCATCTCTTCCGGTGTTCCCTTTAACATAACAGCTTTCCTTGTCCGCTCAGGAGCAAAGGAATCCGCTACCAGAGTGGGAGATCCCTTGATCCCGATCTCCTCCTGCGCAAATCCCAGCTCCTCATTCGTGTACAGCTTCAACGGTTTCTCCTTTGCCTTACGCTTCGTGCGAAGCGTTGCAAGGCGCGGCTCATTGCATCCGAAGCATACCGTCATCAAAGCCGGAAGCTGCGCCTCCAAGGTCACCTCTTCTCCCTGACACTGTTTGATTCCCCGTATTCCTTCCTTCCCGTCATACTCTATGCCCGACACTTCTGAAATATGAGGGATCCCCAGATATTCCGCTACCATTGCACCCACCTGTCCTGTTGCTCCGTCACTGGACATCGCTCCTCCTAAAATAAGTTCGAACGTCCCATATTTCCTGATGGCTCTTGCAAGAGGCTTCGCTGTCGCCAGTGTGTCTGCTCCTCCAAAGCACCGGTCTGAAATCAGCACTCCCTCCTCACAGCCAAGCGCCATGGCATCCCGCAATGATTTTTCCGCTTCTGTCGGTCCCATGGTAAAGGCAACTACCTTCCCGCCTACCTGCTCTTTTAACAGCATGGCAGCTTCAATGGCATTCAGATCGGCAGGATTCAGCATTCCTTCCATGCTCGTGCGAACCAGCGCATGTGTTTCCGGATCTACCGATACGTTGTTGGAAACAGGAACCTGTTTTATCAGAACTGCTATATTCATATGTCTCTCCTATCTACTCTTGCAGTGTCTTTCACTTCTTATTGCTCTAACAGACGCTTAAACGCCCAGTTTTCCAATAGCGGCGTGGATTCGCCCACCATGATCAGTTTCGCAAGGTCTCTGCTTGCTGCAGGCGCTTCGATCACTCCATTTCCGCCATAGCCTGTTGCCAGCAGATAGCCTTCCACCGGCGTCTCGCCAAGGATCGGCCAGAAATCCTTTGGCTCCGCTCTGTAGGACAGCCAGGAAGATACCAATCCGCTGTCTACGATTCCGGGTACCTTCGCTTCCAGCTGGTCCAGAAGGAAATCAATGAAATACTCGTCCGTTCCTCCCGTTGCCGGCAGCTTATCCGGATCCCACTGTCCTGCGTGCATCGGATTGCTCAGATCCATTGAAAGGTGAGACTTACAGATGAAAATATTGTTTCCTGCCCGCAATGCATAAAATTCCGGGTATTTTAATACCGGGAAGGTATAATCCAGCTTCTTTCCCGGAGGGCAAAGGAAAAAGGCTTCTGCTTTTGTGTGCCAGATCGGTACGTCAACACCTGCCATTTCTCCGGTAAATTTGCTCCAGGGCCCTGTACAGTCTACTACCACATCAAAGGTATACTCGATTCCTTCGCTGGTTTTCAGTCCCTTGACCTTGTTGTCTTCTACCTTTATTTCCGTTACTTCCACACCTGTTTTTACGACGCCGCCGTTTGCCTGCAGTTTTTTTGCATAGGTGTTGGAGATCATGGTGCCGTCAAAATATCCGTCATCCTGGGTATAGCCTGCTCCCAGAATATTTTCCGTGGAAATATCCGGAAGGATTTCCTTGATCCGATCTTTATCGGTGATGTATTCCCCTGTATAGCCTGCCGCTTTTGCAAGAGCGATCCCCGTCTGAATGACCTTTTCCACTTCCTCATTGGTAGCTACCACCAGTGTCCCCGTTTTATCAAATCCTGCTGATCCCTTTTCTTCTGCCTCCATTTTCAGGTAAGACTCAAACCCATAGAGACGCACGTCCCAGTATCGGTTTTTCAAAGAATCGTCAAACAGGCATACTGTTCCGGCAGATTTTGCCGTAGAGGCTCCTCCCACTGTATTCTTCTCAAACACCGTAACTTCCGCCTGATCGTAAAGACTCAGATGATAACCCAGACAGGTTCCTGAAATTCCTCCGCCGATGATCCCAATTCTCTTTTTCTCCATTTGTGTGCCCTTCCTTTCTTTTTTATTTCTAACATGAGTTATTTCATGTTATCTACTTTTAATACGGTATGTAATAATACCTCGCAGCCTTTTTTCATCTCTTCTTTTTCTGTCCGCTCATATCTGGAATGGCTGATCCCGCCCTTGCTTGGTACAAAAATCATGCCTGTGGGAAATGCCTGTGCCATCGCCAGAGAATCATGAAATGCTCCGCTGGGAAGGATCGTGTAGCTATAGTCCATCTCCTTGGCCGCCTCCTCGATCTGTTTCCTCAGCCAGTCCTGCATTGGCTGCGGATCATGGTCCGAGATTTTCTGCACCCGAAATTCCAATCCGCTTTTTCGGCAGACTTCCTCCAGATATGCGAAAGCGTTTTTCTCTACCGCCTCCATGATTTCTCGTTCCTGATCCCGGATCTCCAGATGAAACCGGCAGTTTCCCGGGATCACATTGACAGAATTGGGAGAGACCTGTATGGTTCCCACCGTCGCTACGGTAAACTCCTTTCCGGTTTTCTTTACGATTTCAGGGATTTCTCCGATCAGCTCCGCCGCTGCTACCAGTGCATCTTTTCTGTCTCCCATGGCTGTACTTCCTGCATGGTTTGCCTCGCCGAAAATCTCCACCTCAAATCTTACTACTCCGGCGATAGAAGAAACGACTCCGATCGCTTTTTCTTCTCTGTCCAGCCTCGCTCCCTGCTCCACATGAAGCTCCAGAAAGCATTTAACATCCTTTGGCTCCTTCTTTGCTTTCCACACGTCTTCCATCCGGATCCCATAGCTCTTTTCCATCACTTCCTTCTGCCTGTTTCCGCATCCGTCCGCCTCTTCCTCTGACACCTCCAGCGGCTGTCCACAGATAGCGCTGCTTCCAAACAGTCCGCTTCCGAACCTTGCCCCTTCCTCATCTGTAAAAACGATTACTTCAATGGGATGATCGGGAATGTATCCTGCTTTTTTCATAGCCTCACATACCGCCAGGCCTCCCACGCAGCCGGCAGCGCCGTCATATCTGCCTCCATCGGGAACGGTATCCAGATGAGAGCCCAGCAGGATCGCCGGCAAAGCCGGATTCCTTCCTTCCATTCTGGCAATCAGATTCCCCGCTTCGTCTACCCGCGTGGAAATTCCGATTTCTGCAAACCATCCCGCAAACAGCCTTCTTCCTTCCTGATCCTCTTTTGAGTAGGCGATCCTGGAAAATGTGCCGTCCGGCTGTTTTCCACATTGATAAAGTTCCTCCAAATAAAACATGACTTTTTCTGCGTCAATGACCATTCTCTTTTCCTCCCTGTCAGGTTCCACAAGAACAGAAGGTTATTTTTGTGCAATTTATCCTATTATTCCCTTTTCTTTTTCTTTCCCCTGTGTATATTCGTCATTGTAGTTTATTTTTTAACAATTTTCATCGTCATTTCATGATAAAAAACAAAAACCATTTTATCTTTCTCAGATAAAATGGTTTTTGTTTTGCTCCCCGGCAGTACGAAGAAGCAGGCATCCTGCTCCTACCCCTTCTTTAATTTGTCTAGGATCTTACATGCCACAAGCCCGATTCGCACACTCAGCATTTCTCTTGCATCATCAAAGCGCATTCCTGTCATCATTCCGATTTTTTCGATCCGGTAAGCCACCGTCTTGTAGTGGATGTGCAGCTCCTGCGCCGTTTTCATCAGATTTTGATTATAATCCAGGTAGGTGGAAAGCGTCAGGATCCATTCCCTCTTTTGACTTTTATGATCCCTATACAGCTTCTGGAGAGTCTCCGGTATATATTCCTGTAATTCTTCCTCCTTCAACCCTGACAGCAGCTTCAGGATTCCCATGTCGGAAAACAACAGGATATCAGACTTCTCCTTTCCAAAGATGCTGCCTGCAATATCCAGGAATCCCAACGCATCCTCCGCTTCCCGGTAGCTATACTTCAAATTGACGATACCGTCTACTTTTTTCCCCACTCCCGCCTTGATCTCAAAGCCTTTTTTCTGCTCCCGCAGAAACTCTTTCAATTTTTCTATGGCAGCCTGCATGTCTTTTCTAAATTCACATTCATGCTTTTCCATTTCTTCCGTTTCTACTACGATGACCTTATCCAGGTCATTGGATATCACGGCTCCCGGGAACACCCTGCGGATTCTTTCTTTCAGAAGGTTTACATCATCCATCCGGACGTTGATGTCTTTTGGCTCCTTCCCTCTCTTATATTCCATCCCGAAAACAACGACCCGGTACATCCCTCCAAAGGACATGCCAAGCAGGCTTACATTTTTCTTCATATCCTCGATGAAGTGGATCTCTCCGTGCAAAATGTTATGCAAAATATCATTTTGATACTTTTTCTCCAGTTCCAGTACCGCATATCTTCTTGACAGTTCATATTGCAGAGCAGATACCGCACTGTCGATCGCAATATAATCCATGGCGTCCAGTTTTTCCCCGATCTCTGTCACCACCAGATACATCTGGATCCCAAACATCCTCTTCATGCGGACTACGTACTGGTCAACCGCTCTTCCTTCTCCATAAATGTATACACTTCTCTTCATGTACTGGTAGTTGGAGGCGATTTCAGGATCTACCTGGATCAGTTCTCCCGAAACCTCCAGATCAGTGGGAACGGTTTTTGTCTCTCCGATGCAAACCCCATTTTGATCATACACCCCCGTCGGATTGCTGATGAGCTTGCCCAGTACCGTCAGCAGCTTCACGATCCCGTCCTCTTCCGGTTTCAAAGACAGTACTAGCGCCTCGAAATTATCTCTGGTCGTCTTAAAATATTTCAGCCGTTTTACCTCGTCACTAAACAGCTCCCCCATGATCACTTCCATAATGTCCTTAAACGAAGTATCAAAATCCACAGACAGACAGGGAATCTCCCTGCGATTCGCATAAGCCTTGAACATTTCTACTTTTTCTTCTGCAAAGTCAATGTTCCGTCCTCGTTTCAGGATCACCGCACTGATCTTTTTTTGCTCCAGTTCCCGGATATAGCCTTCCATTTCCAACAGGCTGCAGGATTTGAAGGCATACAGTCCCGTCAGAAGCACTTCGCCGCCATTGATAAATTTGACAATATCCGGCGCTTCAATGATCGTCACTCCCCCGATCTCATTATCCAGATGATCTTCTCCGGCAATCACCCTCATTTTCCCCAAACCACTCTGCTCCATCAAATCTCTCACACGATATTTCATGCTTTATCCTCTCCTATCCTTCCACCTGGTCTGCAGTCGTCTTTTTGTCTGCTCCAAAACCCGCACAGCCTCTTTTGCGGGAATCTGTTTCAAAGTTTCTGCAAGCCCGGCAAAGCCGGTCATGGATGTTTGCCAGAGTTTCTTCTACCGGTAGGTTTCCGTCCTTGGCATCTAAGCTTTTCGGATCATATCTTTTTTAATCTCCGCCAGCGAATCTGCTCCGCACATTTCCATAGTATCCTTTAGTTCCCCGCCTATTTTCTCCACGTAAAGCTTCACCCCTTCTTCGCCGCCTCCGTATACCGCCGTTACAAAAGGCCGTGCCAGGATCACTCCGTCGGCGCCAAGAGCCAGCGCCTTAAATACATCCACGCCCGAGCGAATACCGCCGTCTACAAAGACGCGCATACTTCCCTCCACTGCCTCTACAATCTCTTCTAACACCTCCGCCGTAGCAGGACACTGATCCAGCACCCGTCCGCCGTGATTGGATACGATGATAGCCGATGCGCCTGCCTGCTTTGCTTTCAGTGCGCCCTTTCCTGTCATGATCCCTTTCACGATAAACGGAACAGAGGCGGCGTCCACAATTTCCCGCAGCTCCTCTACGGATTTTCTTCCTGCCGGAGGCACCATGTTTTTCAGGAAGGGAAGTCCTGCTGCATCTACGTCCATCGCAACCGCAAACGCGCCCGAATCCTGCACCTGCCGCATTTTCTCCCGAATGGTTTCCAGGTTCCACGGCTTTATGGTGGGGATCCCCAGTCCTTTCGCCTTTTTTACCGCCTCCGTTGCCGCTTTCATCACCTCTGCGTTCACGCCGTCTCCCGTCATTGCCACGATCCCTGCCTGCGCACAGGCGGATACGAGAACGTCATTGTAGGAAGCGTCATTGTATTTCTCTCCATAATGCAGGTTGACCGCGCCTACAGGACCTGCAAAAAAAGGATAGCGGAACTTACGTCCAAACATTTCAAATGTGGTATCCACTTCCTGTTTCTCTGTCAGGGTGTCCATCTGCACCCGAATTTCCTGCCACTTCTCATAATTACGGATGGCCGTATCTCCAACGCCTTTTGCCCCGGGTCCCGGTATCTGATTCCTGCAGGCTTTCCCGTTACACACCGGACAGGCTTTGCAGAATTTTCCAATTTCTCCCTGTGCTGCTTTTAGCATCTCTTCGTATGTCATTTGCCTTCCCTCTTTCTCTTGAAATTTATCTTGATCTGTTTTTTACAAAACAGCAAGTATCTTTCTCACTCTTTTTTGCTTTCTTCTTTCACGGTTCCCTTTCGCGGTTTTCTTTGCGGTTTTCTTTCTCCGTCCCTTTTTCTGTTTTCTATTTCGCACTTTTTGAAAGATAGCTTCCGTATGTGAACTGGCTTCATCTTACTCTGAAAAGCGGCGCAATGCAAGTCCGTTTCCCCTTACTACCTTTTTTCTCATCGACAGATCGCCGACAACTGAGTTGACAGCAAGTATGAGGTGTGATATTTTTATATCATAATGTGATAAATATACCACATTTTAGATTTATACGGATATCACTTACGGAAAAACAGATCATTGAAAAACATAAGAAAAAAGGAGGCATTTTTATGAGAAAAAGAATCAATCCAATTGGATTTTTATCTATTGTTTCATCTATTTCCATTCTTGGGATCTTCACTAAAAATCCCGGATGGTTCGGATTTTTGGGATTCTTGTTCTATTTACGGTACTTTTGGGTCATCCCCGATGAATCGTTTTGGAAAAACATTGAGAAATCAGCAACAATAGCTTTTTTGGTTCAGTTGTTCGCCCTCATTCCGACGCTGATGATCCTGGGTCTTTTCATAAAAAGAGAAAACTATATTCCCGAATCTTTCGGCATTTGCTTTTCCATAGCAGTTTTATGCTTTACATTATCTGTTACCATACTAGAGTGGAGAGAATTTAAAGGGATCAGTCATGATTAAAAACAGAATCAGAGAATATCGGGCAAAATACCACATGAGTCAGGAAGAGCTGGCTCAAAAAGTCGGCGTAAGAAGAGAAACCATAGGAAATCTGGAAAACGGAAGATATAATCCTTCCCTCGTATTGGCCTGGAATATCGCAAAACAGTTCCAGGTATCCATCGAAGAAATGTTTACAGTTGAGAATGATCTGTCATGAAATAAAAATAACGGAAACCCATATAGTATTGGATTTCCGCTGTTTGCTTTTATGAGCGTGCGGGGATTCGAACCCCGGACAACTTGATTAAAAGTCAAGTGCTCTACCGACTGAGCTACACGCCCGCAACTGGGCTAGTTGGATTCGAACCAACGAGTGCAGGAGTCAAAGTCCTGTGCCTTACCGCTTGGCGATAGCCCAATAAAAGAAAAAAGGGTGGGTAGTGGGACTCGAACCCACGATATCCAGAACCACAATCTGGCGCGCTAACCAACTGCACCATACCCACCATGTATCTACCTACCGGACTAAGACCGATGAAGTACCCAATATTAAGTTGTGTGGTTCCAACGAGCCTGGGGGGATTCGAACCCTCGACCTACGGCTTAGAAGGCCGTTGCTCTATCCAGCTGAGCTACAGACTCACAGGCCAAACAGAAACCGTCTAACCATTTTCCCGGGCATTTCTGCTCCAAGAAAAGCGGGTGATGGGAATCGAACCCACGTATCTAGCTTGGAAGGCTAGTGTTCTACCATTGAACTACACCCGCACACGATCGGGGTGACAGGATTTGAACCTGCGACCTCCTGGTCCCAAACCAGGCGCTCTAGCCAAGCTGAGCCACACCCCGACATTGTCGCACGATCGTCATCAGGCAATTTGCCGTGACACATTAGTCATTATATAGTACCAACTTTTAAATGTCAATCATTTTTTTCTTGAAATCTTCTGCTTTTTTATGATACAATGGTTCGGTATGAGAGGTGGATAATTTTGTAGTCCCCCTCCCTGAAAGGAAATGCAACATTTCCGCTGGAGATGTACCCAAGTGGCTGAAGGGTCCGGATTCGAAATCCGGTAGGTCGGCTTCGCCGGCGCGAGGGTTCAAATCCCTCCATCTCCGTCTATCCCAAAGCCTGCTGATGATTTTCCGTCATCGGCGGGCTTTTTATGTGCAGCCTTCCGGTCGCTCAAGATCGGATCAAAAAAACAGAAAATACTTAACCTGTAAGCATTTCCTGTTTCTCAAAAGCGGAGAGGGTGGGATTCGAACCCACGCGCCCTTGCGGACAAACGGTTTTCAAGACCGCCTCGTTATGACCACTTCGATACCCCTCCGTATCCTATTCTGCCGCGATCTGGCGACATGGTGTATTCTATCACACCTGGCAGGTTCCGTCAATATTTTTTCCCGCCTCCCATCTATCGTCTATCGTCCTGTTCATAGACTCCCGTTTATCATCTCCCTTTTATAACCTCCTGTCCCCTCTTTATGGACCAGGCACAAAGCCCGGTTTTCTTCCTTTGTGCCTGATCCTCTTTTTGCCTGCCTGATTTTTCTACTTCTATCATCCGATCCATTTGCCGTTTCCGTCAAATCGGTAGCTTGTCCCCGATACGGACAGCGCCACCCCGGCTGCCATCACTCCATTGCCTTTCAGATAATACCAGTTGCCTCCCGTATATAACCATCCTGTTCTCATGACACCGTTTCCTTCCAGGTAATACCAGGATCCTCCCGTATACAGCCACCCTGTTTTCATAACGCCGGTGCCTTCCAGGTAGTACCAGCTGCCACCTTCCCGAAGCCAGCCCGTTTTCATGGCTCCTGTCTCATCCAGATAATACCAGTTGCCTCCCGTGTGCAGCCAACCTGTCTGCATGATGCCTGTTTCTCCCAGGTAATACCAACTGCCGCCTGTGTACAGCCAACCTGTCTTCATGACGCCGTTTCCATCCAGAAAGTACCACGCATCACCTTCTTTGAGCCAGCCCGTCTGCATCTGCGCCGTTTTCTTGTCAAAGAAATACCAGCTTCCGCCGATTCCGACCCATCCCTTTGCCGCTTTGCTTTCGTAAGTCAGGTAATACCAGTGTCCGCCTGTCTGTATCCAGCGACAGCATTCCAGATATCCGACCACATTGAAATAATAGATTTCTCCTTCTATTTCTACCGCTTCTGCCTTCGGATAACTCCCGTCTCCATATTGATACCATTTTCCGGTCTGATCTTCTTTCCACCCTTCCCGGATCTGTGGATCTTCCTCAATCGGCTCCGTCTCGGCTTCCTTTTTCTGTTGATACAGGTTCTTCAGAATCGGCTCCGTTCCCTTGGCTTTTACACCGATCCAGATCTGATATTGCAGTTCCTTTCCCGTCTTATTTTCAGGAATATGCAGAACTGCCGAAGTCGCAGACGTCTTCTCCACCGTCACCTCCATCTGCTCCACCCTTGTATCCGTTCCTTTTTCAAAAGCCTCCACCGTCACATTCCAGTTGTCCGTTTTCAGGTTTTCTCCCTCCAGTGTCAGTGTCGGCTCACCGCCTTCTGCCGTAATCTCCTCACAGCAAAGCCTTGCATTCTGAATTACCGGAGGCAGTGTAGGCTCCGGCTTTACATCCGGTTTCGGCGCATCTGTATCTGCCGTCCCATACTGGGTCAGCTTCATGGTTTTTTCATATCGCCCTGCCTTTGCCGTGATAATGTGCTCTTTTCTTCCCGCTTCCGGATTTTCCTGAAAAAACAGGGTATACGTCAGGTTTTCATCATTTGGATGCTCCACCTTTTCAATCATGACACTTTCCGGATGAGAAAACTCCAACGTAACGTTTTCCTTTGTCAGATGCTTACCCTTTACCCAGACAACCACTTCATCTCCGGCCTGATACAGATCTCCAAAGCACATGGCATTGCGAACCCACCAAAGCTCCGGCTCTCCCGTTTCTTCCCTTCTGGGAATCCGAACCTCATAGCTTGTTTCAAAAGCAATTTTTCCCTTTGTTTCCGGAGTAGGGAAAAACTGCACCTCATAAACCTCCTCGCCGCCGGTCTCATTTTCAGGGAATAGGATCTTGATGCTTTGGGATTCTCCCTCCCCTTCCCTGACGATCTGAAACAGATCCAGCTTCTGAGCAAATAACCCCATCTTTATGCGGACACCTACCTCTTTCAGGTTTTCTCCCTGTGCCAAAAACTCTACCTGCTTCCTGCCTTCTGACATAGTTTCTGTTTTCCGGGTCACCTGCCTGATCACAGCTTCCTGCCCCGCCGTCTGTTCCTCTTCCAGACTTTCTTTCGCCGCCGGGCTGCTACCGGTCTCTGTCTCCCTTTCTGCCGCCAGCGCTGCCACGCTTCCCTGTGTTGCCAGCAGTGCAAACGCCAGCATCCATCCCACTACTTTTTTTCTCATCTTGTCCTCCTCTTTCTGCTCTCCAAAAAGTGGCTGCCTGTTTACTCTGTGCCGCCCTTCCTTCTGATTTTTCTTCTGCTATTTTAGCAAATTCCCCGGGCTTCCTCTATAACATTCAGGCGTCTGACCGATTGTTTTTTTTAATAAAAAAAGTAATTTATAGGTTTTTTCTATTCTGATTTTTCCTGCTTTTCCACTCTGTTTATCAGGTTTTTATCTATTTTTCTATGGTGATATATGCTTTCCAGTATCCGGTCGATTGATCCGCTACTTTGCCATCTTACTTCTTTTTCCCGCATCTCCCTACAAATACTTGATCCAAGCCTCCGGCTCTTTTCCCTCCTCCAGCACCAGGATCATATAGCTGGGTCTTCGCCCCTCCTGACGGGGATGTGTCAGACTGCCGGGGTTGAGGATGAGAAGATTTTCTTCCCTGTGGATCACCGGCCTATGCGTGTGACCATAAAGGGCAATATCCGCCCCCCTGCCCCTTGCTTCCCGCTTCAACTGCTCTTCTCCTACAGAAACATAGTACGCATGCCCATGGCACAAAAAGAGGTGCCAGCCCTCCAGAAACAGCTCCTTCTCTCTGGGAAGATCGGAAAAAAAATCATTATTTCCCCGGACAAAATGCGCCGGACAGTTCACGGAATAGCGGATAGCATCCTCTCCTTTTTCCACATCTCCCAGATGGATCAGAAGATCCATTCCCTCTTCCTTCTCCAGCACTTTGTCTACATTGATATGCGAACCATGTGTATCACTGATGATCAAAAGCTTCATGCTTCCTTCCTACTCCTTTGCCCCTTCTCTTTCTTCCAGGATCTGCCGCATTTTTCGCAGTCCCACTCCTCTGTGGCTGAGGCTGTTCTTCTTTTCCGGTGAAAGCTGGGCGCTGGTGCATCCATACTCCGGTAAAAAAAAGATCGGATCATAGCCAAATCCATTTTCTCCCGCAATCTCTTCCGCAATCCGCCCTTCCATCGTTCCCCGCACTACCTCCTGTTCCTTGTTGGGAAATACCGCCGCAATGGCACACACAAACCGTGCCGTTCTCTGGGAGGGTTCTGCCTTCGCCAGTCTCTCCAGGATCACCCGGTTTTTTTTGTCATAAGAGGTGTCTTCTCCCAGATACCTGGCAGAATAAATTCCCGGTTCTCCTCCCAGATAGTCGATCTCCAGTCCGGAATCATCTGCCAGCACTATCGCTTTCGGATATCGCTTATGGGCTTCCTTCGCCACCGCCCGTGCTTTTATGATGGCATTTTCTTCGAAGGTCTGACCGTCCTCCACAACATCCACAAAAATCCCCGCTTCCTTTTGAGATAAAATCTGGAATTCCCCCTGTTTTTCTCCCAGGATCATCCGGATCTCTTCCATTTTGTGTGCATTTCCCGTGGCAAAAATAATCTCTCTCATTATCCTTCTCTCCTTCTTGGCGGTTTTGGTCCTAAAAACTGATAGAAATAGGTTTTCAGCATCCCATTGTAAATTTTTCTATTTTTGTCTGCCTTTCTCCCGAAATATTGCTCCGCTTCCTCATAAGAAGTGATCATATAGGTGGACCAGGTGGGCATCTCTTTCATCCGTTCCCCTAAAGTCCTGTACAGCGCCGGAAGATCTTTCTTTTCCTCCAGCCTTTCTCCATAGGGCGGATTGGTAATGACGAACCCGTATTTTCCCGAATGACTCAGCCTGGATACTTCCCTTTCCTGAAAATGGATATATTCCTCCACGCCTGCTTCTGCAGCATTGTTTCTGGCCACCCGAACCACCTGTGGATCTGCATCATACCCCTGAATGTCCATTTCCACCTGCTGCCGGATCCCGTCATGCGCCTCGTCGATCGTCCGATACCAGGCCTGCCGGGGAATCAGGTTGTCCCACTCTTCCGATAAAAATGACCGATTCATACCCGGTGCGATATTTGCGCCGATCATCGCTGCTTCAATGGGAAATGTTCCGCTGCCGCAAAAAGGATCCACCAGGATCCGGTCTTTTCTCCAGGGAGTCAGAAGGATCAGGGCTGCTGCCAGCGTTTCTGTGATGGGCGCTTTTCCCGCTATCGCCCGGTATCCTCGCTTATGCAAAGAGGCTCCGGAAGTCTCGATCCCCACCGTCACCACATCTTTTTTCAGAAAGACACGCACCGGATAAGAGCTGCCGTCTTCCTGAAACCAGTCGATCCCGTATTTGGCCTGCAGCCGCTTTACCATGGCCTTCTTCATGATCGACTGGATATCCGAAGGGCTAAACAGTTTGCTTTTTACAGAAGCAGCCTTGGCTACCCAGAATTTCCCGTCTTTGGGAATATAATTTTCCCAGGGAATTTCCCTCGTTTTTTCAAACAGCTCTTCAAAGGTAGTGGCACGAAAGCTTCCCACCTTCCATAAGATCCTTTCTGCCGTTCTCAGAAACACATTGGCCCGGCAAACCGCCTCCACATCTCCGCAAAATGTAACTCTACCGTCCTCCACCTCTGTGATCTCATATCCCAGATCCACAATCTCTTTTTTCAGCACCGACTCCAGGCCAAAGTGGCAGGGTGCGATCAGTTCTATCCTATTCATGCTTCTCCCTATTCTGCACTTTTCTCCCTTGAAAAATGCTCTTTCTGTTTTTTAACTTTTTCTTAATATTTTTTTACTTTTTCTGCTTGCTTTTTCAATTCCTCTATATTATACTGAATCTTGTAGGAAGGATACTTCCTACACCCCTTATTAATTATTTATACTCCCCTCAAAAGACCGATGGCTCCCCCATCGGTCTTTTACTGATCTGACGGATTCTGTTTCAGGCTCCAAAGCAGCCTTTTTTCAGGTATCTTTCCTGCCGCTTCACTTTTCGATCCCGCTTCTCAAAAAGATCCGGCGCCTCACAGGGCGCCTTTTTGTCAGGGTCGGCCGGCAAAGATCCGCACGATCACCACGATCGCAAGGATGGGAAGCAGAATCGGAAGCAAGGTACTGATGATCCCCGCGATCAAAGCTCCGATTGCAATCACAGCCAGAATCCCTATCACCAGCCACAAAATACAGCCCCAGCGCCCTGTGTTGATCTGGACAGAGCTACCTCTGGATTCTGTTCTTTCTTCTTCGTAATCCGCTCTGTGCTGCGGGCTTCGGGGCTCCTGGGAGCCCGTCTCTGCCATATCCGAAATGGTCCTTGCAATCGCCCAGGGATCCCCCAGCTCTTCCAACACTTCTTCCTCTGTCCGGCCTTTCTTTACCTCTTCACCTATATATTCCTCGTAGTATTTCAGATTTTCACGTATCACAGAAGGCTCCACCTCATTGACCAGCGCCTCCTCCAGTCTGCGTAAAAATTCGTGTTTTGTCATGAATTCCTGCTCTCCCTTTCTATCTGTCCTTTACACTTCAAACATCAGATCTCCATAAGACGGCATTGGCCACACCTCTTTATCCACCAGCATCTCCAGCTGATCCACCGGTCTGCGGAGTCTTTCCATAGCCGGAACCACTTTTTCATAACAATATCTGGCTCTGATCTCACTTTTTGCTTCCTTTGCCGCCTCTTCCGATACTTCCCGGAGAACCTTCAGGGCATCCTTTGTCTGCTTCAGCAGAGCGGACACCTCCGTCAGAAGCTCTGCCTGTACCTGATGATCCGCGCCAGCCTCCCTTACAGCCAGCACCGTATCCGCCAGCACTTTGGTGTAGCCCACCACCGCCGGAAGGATCTGCTTGCTTGCCATATTGATCATGACCTGCGCCTCTATATTGATCGCCTTCGCATAATTTTCGTACTTGATCTCTCCTCTGGATTCCAGCTCTGTCCGGGTAAACACTCCGAATTTTTCAAACATGGCCACCGTCTTTTCAGAGGTCAAGGCCGGGATGGCATCCACCATACATCTCAGATTGGACAGCCCGCGCCGCTGCGCTTCCTCCACCCACTCCTGCGAATACCCGTTGCCGCTGAATACGATCCTCTGATGCCTGGTGGCGTATTCCTTGATCAGATCATGCACCGCCAGATCAAAGTCCTCTGCCTGTTCCAGTACATCACACGCTTCTGCAAAGGCCTCCGCCACAATGGTATTGATCACCACGTTAGCCCCTGCCACGGAATCCCTGGAGCCTACCATACGGAACTCAAACTTGTTGCCTGTAAAAGCGAACGGAGAAGTGCGGTTTCTGTCCGTTGCATCCTTTGCAAAATCCGGCAGTGTACGCACTCCCGTATGCATTTTCCCTTTATCCAGACTGTGGGTCGCTTCTCCCGTACTGATCAGCTGTTCCATCACGTCTTCCAGCTGTTCTCCCAGAAAGACGGAAATGATCGCCGGAGGCGCCTCGTCCGCTCCCAGTCTCTGGTCGTTCCCCGGATTGGCTGCCGACTCCCGCAGAAGATCTGCATGCTCGTCCACCGCCTTCAAAATACAGGTCAGCACCAGCAAAAACTGGATATTTTCATGCGGTGTACTTCCCGGTTCCAGAAGATTTCTTCCGTCATCCGTTGTCAGAGACCAGTTGTCATGTTTCCCGGAACCGTTGACTCCTGCAAACGGCTTTTCATGAAGCAGACATTTCAGCCCGTGTCTTCCGGCAATCCGCTTCAAGGTCTGCATAATGATATGGTTGTGATCCACTGCAACGTTCGCCACTTCAAAGATGGGAGCCAGCTCGTGCTGTGCCGGCGCCACCTCATTGTGCTGTGTCTTGGAAGTAACGCCCATTTTCCACAGCTCCTCGTTAACATCCTTCATAAATCCGGCCACCCTCTGGCGGATGGTCCCGAAATAATGATCATCCATCTCCTGGCCCTTGGGAGGCATTGCCCCAAACAGGGTACGTCCGGCATAGATCAGATCCTTTCTTTCCCGGAATTTGCCGGCATCGATCAGAAAATATTCCTGCTCGATTCCCACGGAAGGTCTCACCCGCTTGGACTGAGTATTGCCAAACAACCGGATCAGACGCATGGCCTGCTCATTGATCGCTTCCATGGAACGAAGAAGAGGCGTCTTCTGATCCAGCGCTTCTCCCGTGTATGCACAAAAAGCCGTGGGAATACAAAGAGTCGCTCCCGCAGCATCCCTTCTGACAAAGGCAGGAGACGTACAATCCCAGGCCGTATATCCTCTCGCTTCAAAGGTTGCCCGAAGCCCTCCCGACGGAAAAGAAGAGGCATCCGGCTCCCCTTTGATCAGCTCCTTTCCGGAAAAGGTCATCAGTACTTTTCCGCTTTCCAGCGGGGCCGAAATAAAGGAATCATGCTTTTCTGCCGTCACGCCTGTCAAAGGCTGAAACCAATGGGTATAGTGCGTCGCACCTTTTTCAATGGCCCATTCCTTCATCTCATGCGCAATCACATCTGCCGTATCCAGTTCCAGTTCTTTTCCCTCTTCTATCGTCCTTTTCAATTCCTTGTAGACCTTTTTAGGCAGACGCTCCTGCATTGCCGTGTCATTAAACACATCCTGTCCGAATATTTCCGCTACATTCATACCCTTTTCCATCTATTATCCTCTTCTTCCATAAATTCTATCAGTTATTACAAAAAGGCACTCCAACCATCGTCGGAATGCCCTTATCTGTTCTATGCACGATCGACAGAACCAAACAATTCCATCTTCTCTTTTACCGTCTTCATGATCGCTTCTGTACCGGGCTTCAAAAGTTTTCTCGGGTCAAATCCTTTTCCTTCCAGATCTTTCCCTGCTTCGATATACTTTCTTGTCGCATCTGCAAAGGATAGCTGACATTCTGTATTTACGTTGATCTTCGCAACTCCCAGATCGATAGCCTTTTTGATCATATCTTCCGGAATCCCTGTCCCACCGTGAAGAACCAGCGGAAGCTTGCCTGTCAGCTGCTGAATCGCATCCAGCGTCTCAAAACTGAGGCCTGCCCAGTTTGCCGGATATTTTCCGTGAATATTGCCGATTCCCGCTGCCAGCATGTCTACTCCAAGATCTGCAACCTGCTTGCACTCTCCCGGATCTGCACATTCGCCCTGTCCGATGACTCCGTCTTCTTCTCCGCCGATGGAGCCTACTTCTGCTTCCAGAGAAAGTCCCAGCTTCTTGCAGGTCTCTACCAGTTCCTTCGTCTTGGCAACATTCTCTTCGATCGGATAGTGAGACCCATCAAACATGATGGAGGAGAATCCTGCTTCGATACATTTCTGGCATCCTTCGTAGGAGCCATGATCCAGATGGAGCGCTACCGGCACGGTGATCTTCAGTTCATCGATCATCGCTTTGACCATATCTGCCACGGTCTTGAAGCCTGTCATGTACTTGCCTGCTCCTTCGGATACTCCCAGGATCACCGGGGAATTACATTCCTGAGCTGTAAGCAGGATCGCCTTGGTCCACTCCAGGTTATTGATATTGAACTGGCCCACCGCATAGTGTCCTTCCACTGCTTTTTCAAGCATCTCTTTTGCTGATACTAACATTCTACTACCTCCACTTTTTCTGCCTGCCAGGAGTCCCCCCCTGTCCGGCAATTTTCTGTGTCACTTGCTTTTCCCATTATATCTCAAAGAATCCAAAAAAACAAGTAACCTCTCTTTTGGTTCTGCTTTGTGTAAAATGTTTGTGTATCTGCGTCTTTTTTACGGTGTCACAGGCAACTGTGTCATTTGATGTAACACTTCTCCTATGTCTCCATTGATGCATATACTTCTATTTTCAATTTCCACCGGACAGAAGGCCTCCCCATAATTGATACAGGCATATGCTGCTTTTTCATTTTTCATCACCATCTGCCAGAACGGATATTTGATGATCACCGGGGTGTTCGCTCCTACTCCCAGTTCCAAAAACAGAACCGGCGTCTTCTCGTGATTTTTAAGGAACTCCCGGTATGCTTCTGACGCTTTGTGCCAGCCCGCATCTTCTACAAAAGAATTGTCCACACGAAGATTTGTGGTTACTTCCGAACCGTCATCCGGACACCGTGGGAGCAGTTCCGGTGGAATCTGCATGGAAAGTCTTCCATCCTCTGGAATTTCCCACCTGCCTCTGACATCCCTTACAAAGCCCTGTGCTTTCATCGCCTCCCTCACCCATTCTTCATTGTCATAGGTCTTTGGAAGATCCGGCGCCGCCTTTTGGAACAGTCCGTAATCTCCTTGCGTGTAAAATAGTCTTTCCTTGTCAAACCCCGCTCTTTGAAACTGATGATCCACGTTGGTTGTAATAACAAAGTAGTCTTTTTCCTTTAAAAGGGAAAGCAACTCTTTGTATACGGGCTTGGGCGGATCAATATAGCGATTGTAGTAGATGTGCCTTGCCCACCATCCCCAAAAGGTTTCCTGATCGGGAAACGGATAGAATCCGCCGGAATACATATCCCGAATGCCGTATGCCCTTGCAAAATCAAAAAAATACCGTTCGAACCGTTCCCCGCTGTAGGTCAGACCGGCAGACGTTGACAGTCCCGCCCCCGCACCGACAACGATCGCTTCCGCACGTTTGATCGCATCTTTCAGATCTCTGATCTGCTGTCCTTTCGCGCTTCTCCCAAAAGATGTTTTTCTTCCCAGATACCGCGCCGCTTTCAGGCCCTTTTGAATGGTTTCCCGGTATCCGCTGCTTTTTTCATAAAAATTCTTCATAATATATTTTATCCTCATCCTTAAACACGTTGAAAATGATCCTCTCCATTGCATCCGGATGTTCCAAGGACCATTCTGCCACTGTATCTACGGCAATTTTTGCCGCTCTTTTATTCGGGAACCGAAACACTCCCGTGGATATGCAGCAAAATGCCACACTTCTCAATCCATTCTCCGCACACATATCCAATGTGTTTCGATAGCAGTCCGCCAGCTCCTTTTCCAGCCTTGGCGTCAGCTGAGACTCCACGATCGGTCCTACTACATGGATCACCTTTTTTGCCGGAAGGTTGTAAGCATCCGTGAGCATCGGCACCGCAGTCGGCTGTTCATACTGCCTGCCATATTTTAGCCGAAGCTGTTCCATCTGTTCATAGCACTCCTGCCTGAGCTGTATTCCCGCATAGGTATGGATACAGTTGTCAATACAGGTATGCATCGGTATGAAACACCCCAGCATCCCTGCATTTGCCGCATTCACCACCGCATCTACCTGGAGTCTTGTAATATCTCCCTGCCAAATAGACAGATTTCCCTTGATCACAGGGATGTCTGAAAGACGGACGATCCCTTTTTCTTTTCCACACTCCAGCAAATATTCATTCTGTAGCTTTATTACGTCATCTGCCATTTTCTTTGGCATGCGGATGTTCATGAGAGAACGCAAAATGCGCCGCTTTTCATCCACACCTTCCGGAATCTGTATATGTTTGTACTTGTCAGAGTCCTCTTGGAACGCCTTTAAAAGATCGTTCAGCCGCTGCTCCTGCACCTTATTCTGATTCATATCCTCACCTTCCTTCTGTTCTGTCATGTGCCAACCGTTCAAATAACTTCTGTCATTTTAACGGCGTTTCCTACGGGTGTGTTGTAACTTTATTTATTACATTTATCACCATCATGCTAGCATTATATTTATGTAATGTCAATGGTTACATTAAAATTTCTTATATTTTTTAGTTTTTTTAGTTTTCTTCACGCTGCTCTTTGGCTACACAGTCCTATAAGAAAAAGCGGAAAAAGTCGGCGCAGTCCCACAACTGCACCGACTCTATCTTTCAATCTCTTTCCCTGTTTCTTTTTTCTGTTTCTTTTTTTCGTTTCTTCTCTCTTATTTTTTTCTTCTAAGAAGCCAGATTCCTCCCAAGGAAGCAAGCAATGCTCCCACATATACTTCCGGATGTCCTTGCTCCCCTGTTTTGGGAGTTCTCATTGATGTACTGGAACTCGTCTTTTTCGGTGAAGGTTCCACCAGGATGGGCGGCTTTGGTTCTTTTCTGGTATTGGTAATGGTAAACCCGTCCTTCTCCGTGCCGCTGATCTCTGTATGGTATCCGGGCACCGGCTCCTCTTTTACACTGTATGTATTTGCTTTTGTGTCGGTAATGTGATCTACCACCGGCAGGTTTTCAAAGCTTCCCGTCCACTGATTTCCCTGATTCAGCTTCAGGCTCTCTTGGGTCTTTTCGCCATTCTTAAACAAATATACCGTTATTTCCGGCGCTTTATCCGGAGATACTCCCCTCCATACCTTTGTGACTTTGATTTCAGTCGTGGCCGGCACAAGCGGGACCATCTCTTCTTCTTGTTTGTTGGTAATCACAAGGCTTCCATTTTCTGCCTTCCCATACGTCACCTGAAACTGTTTCCCGCCTATTTCGATTTCTCCCTTTTCTTCTCCCACTTCCTTGACTGTGTAACGATAACTGTTTCCCTGATCGTCTGCCAGATCCAGTCCCCTCCAGATATGGCTTGTTTTCTCCTTTGTCAAGATCACTTCCTCTGAAACAGGAAAATCATTTTGATACAGCCTTACCTTCGTGTCCATTCCCTCCCCTGGCTGTCCGTCTGCCTTGATCCACTTCTTTTCTACGGAAACCTCCGTCTTTTTCTTATCGTTTTCAATCAAAAACCAAGCTCCCACTTTGTCATCCGCTTTCATTTCAAACTCTCGCACAACGGGGTGATCCTGGTCATAGGCGATCCATTGTGGCGTCTTCGTTTCTCTTATCTCATATGTCTGGGCTTTTAGTCCTTTGATCTCTGCCATTCCCTGATCATTTGTCGTCAGCCGGACCGACGATCCTTTATTTATGTAACCGTCTCCTTCTTTTACCTGAATGTCTTGCCCATCCTTTCTGGTGAGCGTAAATTCTACATCCTTGATGGGAATCTGCGTCCCTTTTATGACTTTCTTAATCTGCAGTTCTCCCGGTTTCGTTCCGGATATCGATCCTCCCTGACGCTGGATCTTTACCCTGTCCCCAAATTGTGTGGGATCCAGTGTCCAGTCTGCTCCGTTTAATACCGGTTCTGATGTATTCTCTACATATTCCACCGCTTCATTCTCCAGGGTTTCCCTGGTAATCTTTGCAGACAGCCGGACTGCCACCTCCGTCTCGTGAAGCGTTGCCGTGTAGCCGCCCCCGTAATTTGCATATCCCGGTATCGTAATGGTCAACTCCTGCCCGGTAAATGAGATCCCGATTCCCATTTCCTTCGCCTTTTGCAGATCCGTCCATCCGCCGGTTGCTGGGAACAACGTGGGAAGATATCCTCCCTGAAACTGCACCACATAAGGACTGCTGTTTATTTTGTCCAGATCCCACGTCATGGTCTCCGGCAGCTTGTCTGTCACCACAAACCCTGCACTTCCATCGCTTTGATTCCTGGCTGCATTAAAGGTAAAGACCCAGTCCACGCTACTGCCGTCATTTCCGGACACTTCTACTCCCTTTTTGCTATATACGTTATTGGTAGAGGTTCCGCCTTTTTTATAAGTGACCTCTATGGTCTTTCTGTTCCCCTCGTAGTCTATATAGATCCTTCCCGTTCCATCCTGATCCATATCTCCTTCGTAATATCCGGTAAAGCTGAAATAAAAGCTTCCTTCCACGTCATCCAGCTTTGCTGCATTTTCATTAAAAATCAGCGTTCCCTTGCTTTCCGAAAACTGCACCTCTCCCAGAAGCTGTCCTTCCCTGTTGTATAAAGGAATGGGGGAGGAGGGCAGCTTGACCTTTGCCCCGGCTGTGCCAAAGCTGATATCCACCCTCTGCCCCGCCTGTACATTCGTTCCCTGTCCTCCAAATTTCACCGTCACCTTGCTCGTTTCCGCATGACCGATCTGCTCTGCTTCCACCTGTACTTCTTTTATGATCGCTCCCTGTGCAGCAACCCTTCCCAGCGCTCCCCAGCCGCTTAAGACGGATGCCGCCAGTAGCAGTACCCCCATGATCCCCGCCAATGTTCTGTTTCCTTTCATAAAAACCTCCTTCATATTCATCTTAAAATACTATTTATTACGTCTTTATATTTTTAATATCCGGCATCGCATCTCTCTTTAAACCTGGATGCTTCTGCTCCCCTATATTCCATAAGATGTGATACCGAAATTTCCTTTTTTGCTATTTCATATATATCTTATCATATTTATTGTGTATTAATCGTATCAATTTTATCATAGAAAGTCCATGAGAATTTTTTCGGAAAAACCGCCTGGTTTTGGGCAAAATAAACAAAATCCAGCCTGGGGATTTATGCAAACTCTCTTTCTCTTTCGTTCTTCTCCTGTCACAAAAAATCCCAAATCACCTAACACCCTGTAAAAAAAGGATGTCTCCTTCCTACGAAATTTTCGTTCATAGGAAAGAAACATCCTTATAATATTTTTCATTTTTTACGGAAACCAACCGAATTGATTCCCTTTGTTTTAAAACACTCTTAGAAGTCCCTTCAGAAATTCCTGATTATTCTCCAAAGAACAGCTTTAGATCTTCCTCTACCGTTCCAATGCCCGCGATCCCGAAGTTTTCTACCAATACGCTGGCTACATTGGGAGATAAAAACGCCGGCAAAGTGGGCCCCAGATGAATGTTTTTGATCCCCAGATACAGCAGCGCCAGCAATACGATCACCGCCTTCTGTTCATACCAGGCAATGTTATAGATAATGGGAAGTTCATTGATATCGTCCAGCTCAAATACTTCCTTCAGCTTCAACGCGATCAGCGCCAGAGAGTAGGAATCGTTGCACTGTCCGGCATCCAGCACCCGCGGGATACCTCCGATATCTCCCAGATCCAGCTTGTTGTATTTGTATTTGGCGCAGCCTGCTGTCAGGATCACCGTGTCTTTCGGAAGCTGTTGTGCAAATTCTGTGTAATACTCTCTTTTCTTCGCTCTTCCGTCACAACCGCCCATTACTACAAATTTCTTGATGGCACCGGATTTTACGGCTTCTACCACCTTATCTGCCAGCGCAAATACCTGCTCATGAGCGAATCCTCCCACAATGGTACCTTTCTCGATCTCCTGCGGTGGCTGGCAGGTCTTTGCCTGTTCGATCAGCTCTGAAAAGTCTTTTTCTTCTCCATAGCTGCCGGAAATATGGCGGCAGCCCGGAAATCCTGCAGCTCCCGTCGTCCAAAGCCGATCCTTATACGAATCCTTCGGCGGAACGATACAGTTGGTGGTCATCAGGATCGGTCCCCGGAAGGTTTCAAACTCTTCCTTCTGCTTCCACCATGCATTTCCATAGTTTCCTACAAAGTTGTCATATTTTTTAAAGAACGGATAGTAGTGCGCCGGAAGCATCTCAGAATGGGTATACACGTCTACTCCCGTTCCCTTCGTCTGCTCCAGAAGCATTTCCAGATCTCTCAGATCGTGCCCGGATACCAGGATCCCCGGTCGTGTTCCCACTCCAATGTTCACCTGCGTGATCTCCGGATTTCCATATGCTCCTGTATTTGCCTGATCCAGCAATGCCATTCCCTGCACTCCGTATTTTCCGGTTTCCATGGTCAGGGCCACCAGCTCTTCTACGCTAAGACTGTCATCCTGCACTTTGGCAAGCGCCTCCTGAATAAACCCATCCACATCCCCGTCTTCCTGCAGCAGTGCATTTGCATGCTTGGAATAGGCTGCCAGACCTTTCAGCCCGTAGACGATCAGCTCCCTCAGGGAACGCACATCCTCATTTTCCGTTGCCAGCACGCCTACCGTTGCCGCCTTCGTTTCATATTCAGCCTCGCTGCCTGACCAAAGCGCTGCCTGGGACAGTTTCTCCTTGTCCTGCACCTCCGGCAGCAGACTGTCTTTTTCTTTTAGTGTCTCTGTGATTCTTGCAACGATCATTTCCCGGTCAAAATTGGCGTTTGTGATCGTCATAAACAGATTAAATGTTACAGTATGATTCACACTTTCGGCAATCGTCTTTCCTTCGGCTCTCAGTTGTGTTGTTACAGAAGCCAGTCCTTTCGTAACATACACCAGAAGATCCTGCATCATAGCCACTTCCGGCTTTTTCCCACAGACGCCGGACACACAGCAGCCCTGGCCGCCTGCCGTTTCCTGACATTGGTAACAAAACATTTTATGTTCCATTTGGTTTCCTCCATACATGTTCGGGTTGTTTTTTGTTCCTGCACAGTATAGACGGATTTTCCTCTTTGTTCCGTTGTTATTACCACTTTTTCTCTTTTTTTGGATATTTTTTTCCCGGACTGCCGCATCTGCCTGCAAGACTTCTGTCTGTAGCCGTCGCCCCAAGGTCAGATTTTATCTGTTGAGATCCGATCCTATCCTTTCTTTTCCTCCGGGCAGACGTCTGTCAGCACCAGCGCCGAATACGCTCCCATGTTTACTACCAGCTCTCCCTCTTCCACCAGATATTCTTCCGCTTCCCTGGTATAGCCTTCCGCGTAGGTGTACATCAATCGGTACAGCCTGCATTTTTCTGCCACTTCCGCCTTCCAGACAGGCACCGTCACTCTGGCCAGCGTCTCTCTGTTGTTTAACACGACAATGATCCTCTCGTCCTTTCCGAACCTTCCATAGCTCAGAATATTGTTTTCCCAATGAAGCAGCAACAGAGAGCCGGTCTTCAAGGCTGTATACGCTTTATGAATCGCAATCATATCCCTGTGAAATTCCAGAAGCTCCCTGTCTTCCCTTCCCCACGGATACGTTCTTCGGTTGTCCGGGTCTGTAAAGCCACAGACACCCGCTTCATCTCCATAGTAAACGGTAGGCGCTCCTACCCAGGTCATCTGCATCACCACCGCTTCCCGCATAATGGCCTTGTTGACATATTCCTCGGCCGCTTTACTTCCCAGCTGCCCCACGCGTCCCACCATATGATTGGTTCTGGTAAGGAATCTGGAATGGTCGTGGTTGGACAATTCGTTCATGGCCACCTGCAGGGAAGGCGTCAGCATATTTGACATGTGATGCAGCATGGCTCCCGCAAAATGATCTCCGTTGCCGCGAAGCTCCGGTCTCTCCTCGTCACTGTGCTTTTCCATGCCCGTCAGAAACCAGGTGACCGGCTCCATAAAGGCGTCGTAGTTCATCACGGTATCCCACTCATCTCCCTTTAGCCACTCTCTTGGATCGCCGTAGTGTTCTGCCAGGATCAGCGCATTAGGATTGGCGTGCTTCACCGCCTTTCGGAATTTCTTCCAAAACTGATGATTGTATTCGTTGCTCCTTCCCAGGTCCGCCGCTACATCCAGACGCCACCCGTCTGCGTTAAAGGGCGGTGACACCCATTTGACAGCCACCTTCAGAATATAATTTTCCAGCTTGACAGATTCCTCATAGTTCAGCTTCGGCAAGGTATCATGTCCCCACCAGCCATCATAATGGTAATTGTAAGGCCATGCTTCTTCAAAAAACCGGAAATAGCTGCGATAAGGGCTGTCTGCCGACACATAAGCGCCCGGCTGATAGCCTTCCTGCCCTTCATAGATCCTCTCCCGATCCATCCACTTATTAAAAGAACCACAGTGATTGAACACGCCGTCCAGGATGATCTTCATCCCCCTTTTGTGCAGTTCTTCTACCAGTCGGATAAACAACTGGTTGCTGGCTTCCAGATTCCTCCTGTCTCCTGTGCGCTTCTGGTATTTGGTAGCGTACAGGTTTTCCGTTACCCCTTCCTGCAGCACCTCGCCTTCGTCCGCCACGATCCGGCCATAGTGCGGATCAATATAGTCATAGTCCTGAATATCGTACTTATGATTGGAAGGGGACACGAACAGAGGATTAAAATACAACACCTCCACTCCCAGTCCCTGGAGATAATCCAGCTTGTCCAGAACCCCCTGGAGATCGCCTCCGTAAAATTCCCGCACTCCCATACTGTTGGGATACTGGTACCAGTCTGCCACCTTGCTGCTGTAATCTCCGATATAGAAGTATTCTCTGGTTTCTACATCATTACCGGTATCCCCGTTGCAAAATCTGTCTGTGTAGATCTGGTACATCACCGCCCCCTTTGCCCAGTCCGGGGTGGAAAATCCCGGAACCAGAACGAAGCGGTAGTAGTCTACCGGCTCCCTGCTGACTCCGTTTCTCCCATAATAGAGCGTTTCCTCTCCTTTGGTAATGGAAAAATAATAAGAGAACGCCTCTTCCTTCAATTTCCATTGGATGGCATAATAATCAAAATATCCTTTCGTTTCGTCCTTTTCCATAGAAAAAGTTCCGGTGTCTGTCACAAGACAAACACCGTCCGCTTCCTCCCTTGCTGTACGAAACCGCAACGTCACCACAGAATCCTCCTCCGGTTGCGGAGGAATCACATATTCCCCGGTGCCGTCACAAAATAATGCTTCTTCTTTCATGTAACCTAACTTCCTTTTTTCTTTATCCCTGCTGCGCTTCAAATAACGCTTCAAATTCTTCCCTTGTGATTTTTTCTTTCTCCAAAAGAAGATTTGCACATGCATGCAGCACCCCTTCGTATTCCTTCAAGAGGGCTTTTGCCTTCCCGTAGCACTCGTCAATGATCCGCTTGATCTCCTGATCGATGGTAGTCGCCACGCTTTCCCCGTAGCCTCTGGAGGCATGGGCCAGATCTCTTCCGATAAATACCTGGTCGCTGTCATCGTCATAGTTGATGAGCCCTACGGTGTCGGACATTCCAAACTTGGTTACCATGGATCTTGCCAGTCCGGTAGCCTGCTTGATGTCCTGAGACGCTCCTGTGGTAATGTCGTCGAACACTGCCTCTTCCGCTACACGGCCTCCCAGAGATACAATGATCTCCTGCATCATCTGTCCTCTGGTATAGAACATATCATCCCGTTCCGGCAGCGGCATCGTATATCCGCCTGCTCCTCCGGTAGGAATGATCGAAACGCTGTAGACCGGTCCCACGTCCGGAAGCACATGGAATAAAATGGCATGTCCTGCCTCGTGGAATGCCGTGATCCTCCGTTCCTTCTGGGAGATCACACGGCTTTTCTTTTCTGTTCCGATCCCCACCTTGATAAAAGCCTTCTGAATATCCGTCTGCTTCAGATATCCTCTGTTGTCCTTTGCTGCCAGGATGGCCGCCTCATTCAGGAGGTTTTCCAGATCCGCTCCCGTAAAGCCTGCCGTTGTCTGCGCCACCTGTGCCAGATCTACGTCTTCACTCAGGGGTTTTCCGTCTGCATGTACTTTTAAGATTTCTTCTCTTCCCTTTACATCCGGCGATCCTACCATTACTTTTCTGTCGAAACGTCCCGGACGGAGAATGGCCGGATCCAGGATATCCACCCGGTTTGTGGCCGCCATGACAATGATCCCTTCGTTGACGCCGAAACCGTCCATCTCCACCAGCATCTGGTTTAAGGTCTGCTCTCTTTCATCATGTCCGCCGCCCATGCCGGTTCCTCTCCGGCGCGCCACTGCATCGATCTCGTCAATAAAAATGATACAGGGCGCATTCTTCTTGGCGTCTTCAAACAGATCCCTGACTCTGGAAGCTCCCACTCCCACAAACATTTCTACAAAATCAGAACCGGAGATGGTAAAGAAAGGCACCCTCGCTTCTCCCGCCACGGCCTTTGCCAAAAGCGTTTTTCCCGTTCCCGGAGGGCCCACAAGCAGCACTCCTTTGGGAATCCTGGCTCCTACCTTCACATATTTCTGGGGATCCTTCAGGAAATCCACCACTTCCTCCAGCTCTTCCTTTTCTTCTGCCAATCCTGCCACCTTGTCAAAGGTGATCCGATGCTCCTCGTCATTGTGAAGCCTTGCCCTGCTTTTTCCAAAAGACATGGCCTTTGCTCCGGCTCCGCCTCCCTGACGGTTCATCATCAGGAAAATCAGAAGCACTCCTCCCACCGTCAGAAGAGTAGGAACTAAAGTCGTTCCGATCCAGCTGTCCTTTGGAATATCCGGCATTCGGTAAACCAGTTCCTTCTCCTGCAGATATTTCTGGATCTCATTCACATCCGACACATACAGATACCGGATATCCCTGGTCTCTCCCACACGGATGCCGATCTCCAGCCGCCCTGTAGGAACCGCCTTATTCTGGCGGATCGTCACATTCTCCACCTGTCCTTTTTGTACCAGTTCTTCAAAATCCTTCCTGGTGATCTCCCGGCCGTTCTGATTCAGTTTATCCGATAGCTGAAATGCCACGAACAGCAGGAGTATGGAAAACAGGAGTACGATCCCTCGCAGTCCCATATTTTTCTTGTTCATATGATAAGTTCCTTTCTCTTTCGTAATTCCGTCGGATTAGTTGACTCCTTCCACTACTCCGATATAGGGAAGATTCCTGTACTTCTGCGTATAGTCCAGTCCGTATCCCACCACAAATTCATCCGGGATCTCAAAGCCCACATAATCCACCCGGATATCCTTGACCCGCCGGTCCGGCTTGTCAAGAAGGGTACACAGCTTCATACTGTTTGGATGACGCTGCCCCAGGATCTCCCACAGATAAGACAAAGTCCTTCCCGAGTCGATGATGTCTTCTACCACCAGTACGTCCTTTCCCTCCAGGGACTCGTCCAGATCCTTTGCGATCTTTACCACTCCGCTGGAAGAAGTGGCATTTCCATAGCTGCTGACACTCATGAAGTCCATAGAAAGGGGCACGCTGATCCGCTTTGCCAGCTCGCACATGAAGAATACCCCGCCCTTCAGGACACAGATCAAATGCACCTGCTTTCCTTCATAGTCCCTGCTGATTTCTTTCCCCAGCTCTTCGATCCTTTTTGCCACTTCCTCTTCTGAGATCATTACTCTAATCTGCTCTGCCATTGTGATTTCCTCCATCTACTTTTATTTCAAGAATCCTCTTTGTCCTGTCAGTCACCTGATACCCTTGATTCTGTCTGTAACCAATCACCCAGAGAATATGATGCCCGTCAGCCGCCAGCCATATGGCGTCTCTTTGCCTCTGCGGAATCTTTTCATTGATGAAATACTGCTTCAGCTTCTGCCTGCCGCCAGCCCGGTCAATGGTAAGATAGTCTCCTGCTTCTCTGTGTCTGATTTTTACATTAGATTCTATTTTATCATAATCAAACCACTTCGTGTAGGGATTTTGCGGAAATATTGTGACTTCTTCCTGCTTTTCAAAGATCCGCAACTGGACTGCCGGCGGTTTTTCTTCTCCCGGTCTCTTGCCCTCCTCTTTTTCTGCCGGGTACAATTCTATCCCTTCGGGAGTCCTAAGCGCATCCAGCCGGTAAGGCAGACAGTACTTTCTCCCGGACTGCTTTCCCCAAAGCTCTTCCAGAAGCCCGATATGAACCGCCGTAATGTCCTTTCTTTTTCCCGCCCCTTCCCACAAAAACTTTTGCAGGACGTATTCCCGCAGTTCCTCCGGGATCTTCCGGTACTCTTCTTCCTTCAGAAGCAGATGTCCTTCCTCCTTCTTCCGGCAAAGCCGGTACCATCTGTCCGCCTCTTTTTCCAAAAACGTCCATGCCTTTTTTGCCCTCTGGGAGGTTTCCCAGAGATGAAGGAGCGCCTTCTCGTTCACCGTCTCCAGCTCCGGGAGGATCTGGCTTCGGATCCGGTTTCTCGCATATGCAAGATCCTGGTTGGTCGCATCCTCCCGGAAGGGGATCTGGCGCTGTTTCACATATGCTTCTATTTCCCTTCTTTCCAGGCACAGAAGGGGACGGATGATCTGTCCTTCCACCGGCGCGATTCCTCCCAGCCCCTTCAGCCCGCATCCTCTGGCAAGGTGAAACAGCAGTGTTTCCGCATGGTCGTTTCTATGGTGAGCCAATGCGATCTTGCTGCCTCCCCACCTTTTCTGTTCGCTTTGGAACATTTCTCTTCGGATCTCCCGGCCTGCCTCTTCCACGGAAAGCTTTTTCTTCTTTGCGATCCCTTTCACATCCTCCCGGAAAAGTCGATACTCCACCTTCTCCTCTTTACAGATTCGCTCCACAAAGGCCGCATCCTCTCTGGCCGCCTCGCCTCTGATCTGGTGATCCACGTGTACCGCCAGGATCTCTAGCTTCCGTTCCTTTCGCCATTGCAGCAGTAAAAACAGAAGGCACATGGAATCTATCCCTCCCGACAGCCCCAGTACGATCCTGTCTCCTTCTTCCAGCAAATGGTACTGTTTTACAAATGTTCTGACTTTCTGCTCCATTTTTCTCTCCATCCGGTGTCTTGGGACAGACGCCGCAAACGCAGCCTCTCCCTGTTATACAAAGAAAAGCTTTAGGAGAGTTACTTCCTAAAGCCATTTATCTTTCTGCTACTCTGCTTTAAATACAATTTCGTTCTCGTGAACCAGGCCAAGCTTCTCCCGCGCCACATCCTCTACATAGGCGTCCGTGCCTACATATTCCTTCAGCTCCTTGATCTCTTCTGTGCGAGCCTTCTCTTCCTTTATTTTTTCCTGCAGTTCCGTCTCCTGTGCCAGAAGC
Source organism: Suipraeoptans intestinalis (assembly GCF_034091795.1). Taxonomy (NCBI): domain Bacteria; kingdom Bacillati; phylum Bacillota; class Clostridia; order Lachnospirales; family Lachnospiraceae; genus Suipraeoptans; species Suipraeoptans intestinalis. The sequence goes on from NZ_JAXFXH010000025.1 coordinate 127,438, forward strand.
ACTCTCTCCTTTTGCTTCAGCGATATGCTTCCGACTCCGCACACGCCGCAAAGCAAAAGCAGCACCAAACAGATCCCTCTTACACTGCTTTGGTTGCACCTGACTCTTTTTTTCGGCTGTTTCTTCCTGCCCCTTTGCTTTATGCTTCCCATACTTATACTCACCCTTGCTTCTATTTCCCCATACTGCCTATCCCACTAGGCTTTCATTAAGCCTACCTGTTTTTCTCTGTTTCCGCAAGGGATTTTTTGTGTTTTTTTCCTAAAAAAACGTAAATTTTTTTACTTCTTTTT
>NZ_JAXFXH010000026.1:0-66613 GCF_034091795.1 Suipraeoptans intestinalis
AGGGGATCGAATTTGTGATGACGGCGATGTTCGTTGTTATTTTTCTGGAGCAGTGGAGAAAAGAAAAAAGCCATGAAAGCGGCGTGCTGGGGCTGGGAATCTCCCTTCTGTGTCTTTTGGTATTTGGAAGAGACCATTTTATCATTCCGTCGATGGTGGGGATCCTGGTGGTGTTAAGCGGGATGCGGATCTATACACGGCAGAGGGAAAAAGGAAGGGAGGAAGTTGTATGACGGTGGGACAGCAGATGATCCTGATCGGCCTGATCGTACTGGGAACGGTTCTGACGCGGTTTTTTCCCTTTCTGCTATTTCCCAGAGGGAAGGAAACGCCAAAGTATATCGTCTATCTGGGTAAAGTGCTTCCTATGGCGGTATTTGGCCTTCTGGTAGTGTATTCTGTAAAACAGGTACACATACTTCAAAGACCGTATGGGATTCCGGAGGCTCTTGGGATTTTGGCGGTCGTAACCCTGCATTGCTGGAAAAAACAGATGCTTTTGTCCATTGGAGGAGGAACGGTGTTTTATATGTTGCTGGTGCAGCTGGTCTTTTAGCCGGAGGAAACATCCGGGAAGGAACAGTGTAGAAAACACAGGGAAGAAATCAGATTTTACGGAGAAGATGGCGGCGCAAGCCGCAGGAGATAACGCTTGCAAAAAGCAGGAAAGGAGATAGGATATGGGATTGATCAAAGCAGGATTCGGTGCGGCAGGAGGAACCTTGGCAGATCAGTGGAAGGAGTTTTTCTATTGTGACGCTCTGGAGGGGGACGTGCTGGCGGTACGAGGAGAAAAAAGAGTCGGAGGCCGTTCCTCCAACAAAAAAGGGAACGACAACGTGATCTCTAATGGTTCAGGGATCGCAGTGGCAGACGGCCAGTGCATGATGATCGTGGAGCAGGGAAAAGTGGTGGAGGTCTGTGCAGAGCCGGGAGAATACACCTATGACACTTCCACAGAACCCAGCATTTTTACGGGAAGTCTGGGAGAAAGCATCAAGGAGGTTTTCCGGACGATAGGAAAACGGTTTACCTTTGGGGGAGATACGGGAAAGGATCAGAGAGTTTACTATTTTAATACCAAGGAGATTATGGACAATAAATTTGGGACAGCCAATCCCTTTTTGTTCCGGGTGGTGGATAAAAATGTAGGGCTGGACCGGGATGTATCGGTGCGCTGCAATGGGATCTATTCCTACCGGATCACCAATCCGCTGCTGTTTTATACCAATGTGTGCGGAAATGTAGAAAATATATATGAAAGAGAAGAGATAGACGGGCAGTTAAAGACGGAGTTTGTCAGCGCACTGCAGCCGGCTTTTGCCAAGCTGTCTCTGTTAGAACTGCGGCCCAGCCAGATTCCGGCACATTCTGCGGAACTGGAACAGGCTATGAATGAAGTGCTGACGAAAAAATGGTCGGAGCAAAGAGGGATTACGGTAGTGTCGGTAGCCATGAATCCCATCACACTGAAAGAGGAAGACCTTCAGAAGATCCAGCAGGCACAGGACAGTGCGATCCTGAGGGACCCTACCATGCTGGCAGCAACGCTGGGCGGAGCGCAGGCAGAGGCAATGAAAGCGGCGGCAGCCAATCCCAACGGAGCCATGATGGGATTTATGGGAATGAACATGGCGGGAAATGCCACAGGGACCAATGTGCAGAATCTCTTTGAAATGGGGGAACAAAGGCAGGCACAGCAGATGGGGGCAGGAACTTTTGCTTCGGGACAGCAGATGCAGACAGGACAGGTGCAGCAGTGGTTCTGCCCATCCTGCAAAACGGCCAACGAAGGAAAGTTTTGCTGTAATTGTGGCACAAAAAAGCCGGAAGGAAGCGCAGGCTACCGATGTGATAAGTGTGGATGGCAGCCACAGGCAGGACAGAATCCGCCGAAATTTTGTCCGGAATGTGGAGATCCGTTTCGCGAGGAGGATAAGATCTGAACATGACAGGTACAGTGGAATATAAATGTCCCGCGTGCGGGGGCGCCATGGAGTTTGACAGCGCTACCCAGAAGATGAAATGCCCCTTTTGTGGGACGGAACTGGAAGTAGAGAAATTTCTCAGACTGCAGGAGCAGGAGGAGACGAAGCGCGCAGAAACGTCAGGGGTATCAGAGCTGTCTGAGCCTGCGGAGGTGAAAGCGGGGGAAAGCGCCCAAAAGCCGGAGGAGCAGAAATCCTGGGAATCCGAAAAAGAGGGATGGTCCCCGGAAGAAGCGGAACAGATCTGCGTTTATATCTGTCAGTCCTGCGGAGGAGAGATCGTGGCAGAAGCGACCACAGGCGCCATGTCCTGTCCGTTTTGCGGCAACCATGTGACCGTTCGCGGGAAATTTGAACAGGATGCAAAACCGGATTACGTCATTCCCTTCAAGAAAAACAAACAGGAGGCAAAAGCGGCTTACCGGAAGCATTTGGAGAGAAAGCCTTTTTTGCCCAAGGTGTTTTCCAAAGAAAATCACATAGATGAGATCAGAGGGCTTTATGTGCCCTTTTGGATTTTTGATACACAGGCGGAGGGCGATATTTCCTACGAAGGAGAGAAGATCCGGAAGTGGAGGATCGGAGATATTGAGTATACGGAACATGAGCTGTACCAGATACAAAGGAGCGGAAGAATAGAATTCAGGCACATTCCGGCAGATGCTTCCAGAAAAATGGAAGACACCCTGATGGAATCCATTGAGCCTTACGAGTTTTCCGAGGCGGTGCCGTTTGAACTGGCGTACCTGGCAGGCTACGTGGCAGACCGTTACGACGTGGAAAGAAAAGAGTGTGAAAAGCGGGCGAAGGAAAGGGTAAAAGCCAGCGTAGAAAGAGAATTTGCGGCTACGGTGGAAGGGTATCTGGCGGTCAGCTGTACCGACAGCAGGCTGGATGTCTCCAAGGGAAGATACTGGTACACCCTGTATCCGGTCTGGATGCTGAATACCACCTGGAAGGGCAAACAATATACCTTTGCCATGAATGGACAGACGGGGAAGTTTGTAGGAGACCTTCCCATGGATAAGAAGGCGTTTTGGATGTTTGTCCTTCCCTGTGGACTGATACTGAGCGTGGTGATCTATGCCATCGTATGGCTGTTGTCCATGCTGTAGGAGGGAAAACGCATGAAAAAAAGAAGAAAGCTTCTTGCGGTGGGGATTTTGTTTCTAGCAGTGCTGGCCGGATGGGCGACCGGCGGGGAAGCGTCGGGACATCCGTCAGAAAGAATCCTGGATCAGGCAGACCTTTTGACGGACCGGGAGGAGAGCAGGCTGTCGCAGCTTCTGGACCGGTACAGTCAAAAGAATCAATGTGATATTGTGGCGGCTACGGTGGATTCCCTGGGAAACAAGACGGCGCAGGAGGCGGCGGACGATCTGTTTGATGAAAAGGGATATGGCACAGGAACGGAAAGAGACGGGATTCTCTTACTGGTCAGTATGGAGCGCCGGGACTGGGCCATCAGCACCTCCGGATTTGCTATGCAGGCGTTCTCCTTGGACGGGCAGACGTATATCATGGATCAGGTAAAGCCTCTTCTTGGGGAAGAAGAGTATTTCCAGGCATTTCAGACATATGCAAACCTGTCTGCGGAGCTTGTGGAACAGGCAAGGGAAGGGAATCCTTACGGAGAGGGAAAGAGCTCCGGAAAGCCGGTTCCTCTCTACTGGATCCCGGTGAGTATAATCCTGGGAATGGGACTGGCATGGGTATTTGGAAGAATCAGAGCCTCTGCATTAAAATCTGTCACAGGAGAGAAGCTGGCAGCCAGGTACATCGTTCCAAAGAGCTTCCATCTGACGGTCAGACAGGATCAGCTGATCCGAAAATTTGTTACCACCAGAAGAATAGAAAAAAGCGGGTCGGGAAGCGGAGCGCACACAAGCTCTTCCGGCAGAACCCATGGCGGTTCCAGCGGAAAATTTTAAGAGGAAAGCTGTACGCATACAAAAAGAAGGAGGCATCAGGCGTCCTTCTTTTTGTATAAGAATCCATGGGGAATTTCCCTGAAAAATCCGAAAGGCTCCGTTGCCGAAAGAAGGGCAAAAGCCTGTAGAAAAAGAAGGAAACAGAGGGAAACCGGGAGCTGACTTATATTGAACCGGGAAAAAAATTGTGCTATATTGGAGACAGCAAAACTATATCAATTTGACGGAGGACAACAAAATGGAACGTAAAAATGTCTGGAAAGAGTATACCAAAGAGCAGCTGGACCAAGTGGAAGCTATGGCAGTGCGCTACAAGACCTGTCTGGATCTGGGGAAGACAGAAAGGGAATGTGTAAAAATCTCCATAGACATGGCGAAAGAGAGAGGATATGTAGACCTGAACGAATGTATTGCGCAGGGAAAGACTCTGAAAGCCGGAGATAAGGTGTATGCATCCTGGATGGGTAAGGCGGTAGCCTTCTTCCATATCGGAGAAAGACCGTTGGAAGAGGGGATGAACATCCTGGGAGCCCACATTGATTCTCCCAGGATCGACCTGAAGCAGAATCCGCTGTACGAAGATTCGGAGCTGGCTTTTCTGGACACACACTATTATGGAGGTATCAAAAAATACCACTGGGTAGCCATGCCGCTGGCACTTCACGGAGTAGTGGCAAAGAAGGACGGGACGGTTCAGGAAGTGGTGATCGGAGAAAGGGAGGAAGATCCGGTTCTGGTCATTACAGACCTGCTGATCCATCTGTCACAGGAGCAGATGGAGAAGAAGGCAAGTGTCGTGATCGAGGGAGAAAACCTGGATGTGCTGGTAGGAAGCAGACCTTTGACGGGAGAGGAAAAGAAAGAGGGAGAAGAGGTAAAAGAAGCGATCCTCAAATTCCTGAAGGACACCTATGACATAGAAGAAGAGGACTTTCTGTCTGCAGAGCTGGAACTGGTTCCGGCAGGAAAGGCAAGAGACTGCGGACTGGATCGGAGCATGGTCATGGGATATGGGCAGGATGACAGGGTATGTGCCTTCACCTCCCTGTTTGCCATGCTGGAAGCAGACGCTCTGAAGCGGACGGGCTGCTGTCTTCTGGTAGACAAGGAAGAAATCGGAAGTATGGGAGCAAGCGGGATGCAGTCCAGATTTTTCGAGGATATGGTGGAGGAAGTGGCTCTGTTGACAGGAAACGGCAATACGGTTGCGGCGAGAAGAACTCTGCGGAATTCTTTCATGCTGTCTTCAGACGTAAGCGCCGCCTTTGATCCTTTGTATGCCAGTGCTTTTGAAAAGAAGAATACGGCGTTCTTTGGGAAAGGAATGGTGCTGAACAAATACACAGGTGTTCGAGGCAAGGCAGGAAGCAGTGATGCCAATGCAGAATACATTGCAAAGATCCGCAAAGTGTTTGCGGACAGGCAGATCGCTTTCCAGACGGCAGAGCTGGGAAGAGTCGATCTGGGCGGCGGCGGTACCATTGCCTATATCATGGCGAATTACGGAATGAACGTGATTGACAGCGGAGTGGCTGTTCTGGCCATGCATGCACCCTATGAGATCAGCAGCAAGGCAGATATTTACGAGACCTGTCGGGGATATAAGGCCTTTTTGGAAGAGATGGAATAGGGGGAAGCGTGATGACGAAAGCAGGAGAAAGAGAAGTAGTGCGGGCAGAGCATGTCAACGGAGGAGCCGGATACATCCTAAAGGAAGCTCTCCTGAATCAGGAGGAGATGGGAGCGCACTGCCGGATGTTCAGCAAGGTTGTCATCCCGCCGGGAGGCGAGCTTGGATGTCATGAGCATGTGGGAGAGACGGAAACCTACTATATTTTGTCCGGACAGGGTATTTACACCGACAACGGAACGGAGCTGACGGCAGAAGCGGGAGATGTTTTCTTCTGTAAGGATGGAGACAGCCACGGTCTGAGAAATACGGGAACAGAGGACATTGCCTTTGTGGCAGTGATCCTGAAAAAGTAGCGTAGAAGCAAAGACAGAATACAAAGACAGGATACAGATACAAAGAGGATCCACAAACAGCCAAAGAGACAGCTGACGGGATCCTCTTTTGGTGTCACAGACAAAAAGAAACCACCTGCATAGTCGGTGCCCCTGATTTCGACAGAAACGAGCCAGAGCGCAGGCTTGCCCAAGACCCCGGCGACTGCAGGGGGACCGGAATGCCTGTGCAGTTCGGTGATCAGGCATATTAGGCAAACAGTCTTTGAAAAAATTCCAGCAGCCGCTGATCTTCCTGTGGCAGGCGGTAGCAGAAGCGGACATATTCTCCCTTTAGCCCTGCAAAAGAAGAGCAGTCCCGGATCAGAAATCCTTCCCGGATGGCGGCCTCAAAGACCTGTGGGGAAGTCGGGCCGCGCAGGATCTGCACCAGCTGGAAGTTGGCAAAGGAAGGATATAGTTTCAGAGCGGGAATGGCAGACAGCGCTTTCTGGCAGCGAAGGCGTTCCTGCCGGATCAGTTCCTTCGTCTGTTGGATGTAGTCGGTATCCTGAAACAGCCGTTCTCCGGCAAAGGCTGCGATGCTGTTCAGGCTCCAGGGATTCTGCAGCTTCTGCAGATGGGCCAGGAAGTGCCGACTGCCGGTGACGCCGTAGCCCAGACGCAGGCCGGGTGCGGCGAAAAACTTGGAAACACCCCGGATGACCATCAGGTTGTCATAGCGCTTTGTCAGAGAAACAGAGGAAATGTTGTCCGCAGGGGCAAACTCCACATAGGTTTCATCGATCATCACATAGATGTTTCTGGCTTTGCAGAAGCGTATGATCTCTTCCATCTCGTCCAGGCAGATGGCGGAGGAGGTGGGATTGTTGGGGTTACAAAGGATCAGAAGGGAGATGGTTTCATCCAGCGCCTGAAGAAAATGAGGAAGATTCAGGCGAAAATCATCCTCTCTGCGAAGGAAATAAGAAACCTTGCCGCAGCCGTTCAGGGAAAGCTCCCGTTCGTATTCCGAATAGGACGGAGAAAGGAGCAATGCCTTTTTCCGGGCGTACAGTCGGATAAACAAAGAGATCAGCTCTGTAGATCCGTTGCCGATGGCGACGGAAGAGGGGGAAACATCCAGATACTGCCCGATGGCCTCTTTCAGAACCGTATAATTCCGGTCCGGGTATCTGGTGACAACATCCAGATGAGCTGCCAGCTCCTGACGGACGGCAGGGGAAAACCCCAGAGGATTTACGTTGTCGGCAAAGGGAAGGATGGACTCGGGAGAGATCCGGTAAAAAGCGGATATTTCTTCCAGATCACTTCCGTGAAAGGTGGCTGTTTTTGTCATATATAGGGTCCTCCTGTCATTGTGTTCAAGATTTTGTGTCTATTCCATTGCTATTTTCCTTAGAGTGATGATATAATTTATTATAATTATGCGTGTAGAAAAAAGCAATGGAAGAAGCAGGTGTGAAAGTTGAAGAATAAGATTCAAAAATTTTCAAAAGGGGATTTTCAGGAATCCAGGACACAGGTGGTGCTGGATGAGACCAATCTGGTTTTGATCATCGGAGAGGGAGAAGTCTATCGGGGGAGTTTTACGATCCGGACCAATGGAAAGGGAACGGTAAGAGGGCTGGTCTATCCCTCTTCTTTTCGCGTCAGTTTCAAGGACCAGGGATTTGAAGGCAATCCGGCCAGGGTCGAGTTTACCTACGACGGAAGAGGACTGCGCCCCGGACATGTGGAGGAAGGAAAGTTTACGGTGGTCTGCAATGGAGGAGAGCTGGACCTGGCCTTTACGGCGATCATCGAAAAGCCTTATGTGATGACCTCCTACGGAAAAGTCCAGAGTACGGATGATTTTCGGAAACTTGCCATTAAGGATTTTTCGGAAGCGGTGCGGCTTTTCCGCTCCAGAGAATTTTATGAGATCTTAAAATACGAAAACGAACGGATTTTTCACCTGTATGACAATATGAGAAAATGGTCCCTGGGAGAACAGGCGATGGAGGAGTTTCTGGTGGGGATCAAGCAGAAGGAGTGTATCTTCCTGACCATGCAGGGAGACGGGATGCTGTTTGAAGACATCCAGGAGCCTACCAAGGGGACACTGACTCTGATGAAGAATACCTGGGGATTCATGCCGGTCAGGATCGAGACGGAAGGGGAGTTTCTACGGGTTTCCCGCACGCAGTTAAGTACCGATGATTTTGTAGGAAATGTGTACGAGGTAGAATATGTGGTGCGTCCGGAAAAGCTGCACGGAGGCCGGAACTTTGGCATGCTGAAGTTTGTCACGCCCTACGAGGAGCTGACCTACCAGGTGGAAGTGCTTCAGAATCAGGAATATCATGACGATCATGGGATCGCGGAGCTTTTGAAGGCGCAGATCCTGAAAGAATATATCGGATATGTTGCAGGAAGAAATGAACTGGGACGATGGGTGGACAGCGCCACGGAAAAGATGACGGCGCTGCGAAAGATAGACCCTCTGAATGAAATGTACCAGCTGATGCAGGCGCATGTGTACCTGTTCGGCAACAAGGTGGAGGAAGCAAAGTGGATCCTTGAGAATTATAACTACAACCGTTTTGCCATCGGAAAGGATCCGGTCACCAATTGCTACTATCTGTTTTTGACGGCGATGGTCAGGGGAAAGGGCAATCATGTGGAGCGGGTGCTGGACGAGATCGGGAAGACCTACATGAAGCACCAGGATTCCTGGTTTTTGCTGTTTATGATCATGAAGCTGGATCCCCGCTACAAAAACCCGTACAAACGGATCGAAGTGCTGGAACAGCAGTTTCAGTATGGGATCAACGAAGCGCTGTTTCTTCTGGAATCCTACCTGTGCTACCAGGAGAAGCCGATCCTGCTGAAAAAGCTGGGACGCTTTGAGATCCAGGTGCTGAATTTTGCGTCCAAATACCGGCTGATGACAAGGGAGCTGGCGCTGTATGTGGCCAATTTTGCCAGCCAGCAGAAGCAGTACAGTGACGAGATGTTCCGGATCCTGGAGCGTATCTACAAAATGTACAGTGAGCCGATGATCTTAAACACCATCAGCACCTTCCTGATGAAGGGAGATAAAAAAGAGCAGAGGTATTTTGGTTGGTATCAGAAAGCGGTGGAGGCGAAGCTGAAGATCGCAAGGCTGTATGAATATTACATGATGACGATCCGGGAAGATGTGGTAAGAGGGCCTCTTCCCAAGGAGATCCTCCTTTACTTTATGCACGGGAATTCTCTGGACTACAGAAAGGCGGCTCTTTTATATACCAACCTGGTGACCTACGAGGAACAGGCGGGAGATTTGTACCTGGCTTACCGGGAGCAGATGGTGGCCTTTACTTGGGAGCAGCTGGAGAAGCGTCATATCACAGAATCCCTTCGGGTTTTGTACAAGCGCTTTTGCAGGGAGGAAGAGATGACGCCGGAGAGGATGGAGGCGATGCGGGATATCTGCTATTCCTACGAGATCACCACCAGGGTACCCAATATGAAGTGCGTGCTGGTGATCGAAAAGGACGGAAGCATCCGACAGCGGATCCCCTATACGGAAGAGGGAACCATTGTCCGCTTGTACGACAAGGAGTCCAGAGTGGTGTGGGAGTCGGTGGAAGGCCGCTATTACACAGACTCGGTGGCCTATGAGACGAAACGCCTCTTTTATGAACCGAGGTTTCTGGAAATGTGCCGCAACTATGAGGGCGGCACAGGGGCGTGGAAACAGGAGCAGAAAAAAGAAGAGCCTACGTTTGAGAACATTCATCAGAAAGGACTGGATGCCTTCGATGAAAAGGATGTATTTATCCTCTGCAGCAAACGGATCCGGGAAGACAACTACGAAGAAGATGACTTCCTGAGCCATCTTTGTTTTGAACTGTTTAAGCGGGGACAGTACGATAAAGTCACCCTCACCTACCTGGCAAGTTACTACTGCGGAGCGACTTCGGACATGAAGCGTCTGTGGAAGGCTCTGAAGGAGTACGAAGTGCCTGCGCATAAGGTGGGAGAACGGATCATTACCCAGATGGTCTTTTCGGAAAACCTGTTCGGGGAAGAAAAGATCTTTGAGGATTATTATCTGACGGATATGGTATATTTCCGATTAAAGCAGGCGTACCTGGCCTATGTTGCCAGAGAATACATTTTGTATGAAAGAGAACTGGAAGAAAGCGTGTTCCAGATCATTGGAAATGAGTGTGAGAAAAAGGAAGATCTGCCGGATGTATGCAAAATTGCCCTTCTGAAGTTTTACGCCGGAAAAACCTGTTCCTCCGACATGGAGGCGGTGCTGCACCAGGCGCTGCGGGAGATGTGTGAAAAGCAGATCGTATTCCCCTTCTACTTTCAGTATCGGGAAGAGTGGCTGCGGGAGGTGCTGCTGTACGACAAGGTGCTGCTGTCCTACCGGGGCAGACCGGGCAGCAGCGTGGTGCTGTATCACAAGAGCAAGGAGGCCGGGAAGGAAGAGCTGGGCTATCGGTCAGAAGCCATGATCTCTGCCTACGAAAACATCTATGTAAAACGGTTTGTGCTGTTCCAGGACGAAGCGGTGCATTACTACATACAGGAAACGGACGGAGATCAGATCCTCACCACGGATAAGCATGTTCTGACGGGAGAGGCCAACCGTACCGTTTCCGGAAAATACGGAAGACTGAACCAGATGACAGAAATGGAAGGCGGAAATCTGCTGAGAGCCATGCAGACATATGCGGAAGAGGAAGAGATGGCAAAGAAGCTGTTCCACAAATACTAAAAAGGAGGATATGCCGGTGAGAAAGGGCGGTATTCTTGGCTATGACTTAAACGATAAGTATTGCCAGATCAGCTATTATGACGAATCAAAGGAAGAACCACAGACACTGGAATCCTCCGGAGAAAACTACCAGATCCCCATGATGATCGGATATGTGCGGGAGCACTGGGTCTATGGCAGGGAAGCGAAAAAGTACAGCGTTATCAATGAAGGTCATATTGTATCGGGAATTTTTGAGAAGGCGGTCAAGCGGGAAAAGGTTATGATCGGCGGAAAGAGTTTTGACGGAGTGTGGCTGTTGGCCAGATTCATCCGACTGAGCCTGCAGGAATTTGACTCCATCGATTTCATCACATTTTCTGTTCCCTATACGGATATCGACATGTCCAAAATGCTAAAAGGCATCGGGCAGCATATTGGCGTGGAGAAGGATCGGATCTTTATAGAAGACTATAAGGAAAGCTATTGCAACTATATGTTTTATCAGCCAAAGGAGCTGTGGCAGTACGAATCGGCTCTGTTTTACTGCGATGCAAGAGAGATCCGCGCCTACATGCTGAGAAAGCTGAACGCCATCAGCGGAAGAGGAAACGACAGATTCGTGACGGTGGATGAGGTGGCAAACGCCAGGATCCAGGAGTTGTCGGCTATCTATCCGGTTTTAAATGTGGACCGGGCAAAGGATGCAGACGAAAAGTTTAAAGGGTTTATCGAAAATATTTTTGAGAAAAAGGTGGTTTCTTCCGTGTATCTTACGGGGGAAGGATTTGAAAACAGCTGGTATCCCAATTCTTTGAAGATTCTTTGCAACGGAAGGCGGGCATTTATCGGGAATAACCTGTACAGCAAGGGCGCCTGCTATCACTCCATGAAGAAACTGAGAGGATATGAGGAGGGGCCGATCTATCTGGATGAATCCAAGATGGCGGAGCAGATCTGTCTCCGGATGCGGGTGAGAGGACAGGAAAGATGGTATCCCATCGTAGCATGGGGAACCCACTGGTACGAAGCAGACGGCGAATGGGAAGTTCTTTTGGAGGATGCTTCGGACATTGAGATCCGTGTGGAGACGCTGGCAGGCAGCGAGGTGCAGATGGAGCGGGTATCCCTGTCGGGACTGCCTTCCAGAAGGGACTACTCTTTGAGGCTTCGGATCGAAGTGATGTTTTTGGATGAGAGGACCTGCAAGATCATCTTCCGGGATGCGGGGTTTGGAGAATTCTTCCCCGCCACGGATTTTTATGCAGAGAAGCTGTTGAATTTAGGAGGGACCAATGGGCAGTTTAATTCTATGTCATAGGCAAAAAGCAAAGCAACCATATGAGATTGCCAGGGTCCATGTACGGGTCTATACCATAGAGGAGCTTTGCTATTACATCTGCAACAACCTGTATCTCATTGATTATACCCTGATGAATCGAAGGCTTTGCAGATGGTTTGAAACAGAACTGGGACTTTTGGAGCTGGCAAACAAGCTGCGGGAAGCGCTGGATGAAAACTGTTCGCTGGAACAGTTTGTGATGATGATCCTGAAAGAGTCCTGCATTTATCTTCCGGCTGATCTGAACCGGATCCAGGGGATCCTGGAGCACCTGCAGTCCCAGAAGGAAGTGGAAAGAGCCAAGCACAAGGCGGACAGCCTTTGGGAAGGCGGAGAATACGAGGCTTCGATCCTGGTGTATCAGACCATTGTGGACGGCGAATGGGATGACTCTCTGGATAAGAGCTTTTACGGAAAAGTGTACGCCTGCCTGGGGGCGGCTTACGGCAGGCTGTTTTTGTACAAAGAAGCCATTCGTATGTATGAAGAGGCCTGCAGGCTGTGTGAAGAACCGGAATTTTTAAAAGCATACCTGTATTGCTGTAAAAGAGGGCGGTCCGAGGCGGAGTATGTCAAGATGCTTTCGGGCAATCCGGCATTTTTAAGCCTGGACTCTGTCCTGAAAGAGGAATTAAAGCAGATTTCAGTGGAAAGTGAACCGGTCTGCACACAGGAGCAGTTGACACTCTGGAAAAAAGACTACAAAAAGGTTGACAATCATTCCGAAGCGTGTTAGTATGACAAAGTAATTTAGCAAGGTAAAGTAGTCAATTGTTAGCAAGGTAGCATAATGACGAAACAAAAGCATACCGACAGAACAGATTTGGAGGAATGGTTATGAAGAGGAAACTGGCAGTTGTATTGGCACTGACGATGGCGGCAGCAGTGGTATTGGCAGGCTGCGGCAGCAATAAGAAAGAAACAAAGAAGGAAAGCAAGGCAGAATTTGCAGCCAAGGAAAAAGGGGATACCTTTACAGTAGGGTTCGATCAGGATTTCCCGCCCATGGGCTTTGTGGGGGATGATGGGGAATATACAGGATTTGACCTGGAGGTGGCAAAGGCTGTGTGTGAAAAACTGGGCCTGAAATTTGTACCCAAGCCCATTGCCTGGGACGCAAAGGATGCAGAGCTGAAATCCGGCGGGATCGACTGCGTATGGAACGGATTTACCATCAATGGAAGAGAAGACGATTATACCTGGAGCAAGCCGTATCTGAATAACAAGCAGGTGTTTGTGGTCAGGAAGGATTCCGGGATCAAGACGGAGAAGGATCTGGCAGGGAAGGTGGTAGACGTGCAGACGGACTCTTCTGCCCAGGTAGCGTTGGAAGACAACAAAGAACTGACAGACACCTTTGGAAATCTGCAGGTGGTCGCGGATTATAATACCGGCTTTATGGATCTGGAATCCGGTGCGGTGGATGCAGTTGCCATGGATATCGTGGTGGCAGCGTACCAGATTGAAAAAAGAGAAGCGGAGTTTGAAATTCTGGATTACGAGATCGCGTCCGAGGAGTACGGAGTGGGATTTGCAAAAGGAAATGAGGCCCTGCGTGACCAGATCCAGAAGGCGCTGGAAGAACTGGCCGATGAGGGGACACTGGCACAGATCTCCGAAAAGTGGTTCCAGAAAGATATTACAACGATCAATCAATAAGCTTAGGGGAAGCGAAACAGGTGAGCTGTCCGAAAGATGGCTCGCCTTTCGTTTCGTAGGAAGGAGTAAGTTATGTCCGTTTCAGTCATGATCCATAAATTGATGGAGGGCATGCTGGTGTCGCTGGCGATCTTTGCCGTTACACTGGTGTTTTCTTTGCCGCTGGGACTTTTGGTGTCCTTTGGAAGGATGTCCAGAAATCCGGTAGTCCGGGGCGTGTTCAAAATTTATATTTCCATTATGCGGGGAACGCCCCTGATGCTCCAGCTGATGGTCATTTATTTTGGACCCTACTATCTGCTGGGGATCCAAAACAGCTACACCTGGAAAAACATGGCGGTGGCAGTGGGATTTGTGTTGAACTATGCAGCATATTTTGCGGAAATCTACCGGGGCGGGATCGAATCGATGCCAAAAGGACAGTATGAGGCGGCAAAGATCCTGGGCTATAACAGAAGCCAGACGTTTCTTCGGATCATTCTTCCCCAGGTAATGAAAAGGATCCTTCCTTCCATCACAAACGAAACGATCACGCTGGTCAAGGACACCTCTTTGGCCTTTACCATCGGCATCATGGAGATGTTCACCATTGCCAAGGCGCTGGCAGCGTCCCAGACCACCATGCTTCCGTATCTGTTTGCAGGGATCTTCTATTATGTGTTTAATTTTGTAGTAGCATTCCTGATGGAAACCATCGAAAAGAAAATGAACTATTACAGTTAGGGGGAAATCAGATGAACTTATTGGAAATGCGTCATATCAGAAAAAGTTTTGACGGTGTGGAAGTGTTAAAAGATATCTCCCTGACGGTGAAAGAAGGAGAGGTACTGGGGATCATAGGACCCTCCGGTTCCGGGAAATCCACGCTGCTTCGCTGCGCGACAAAGCTGGAGACTTACGACGCCGGAGAAGTGACATACGGAGGAAGCGTGGGCCTGGTCTTCCAGAATTTTAATCTTTTCCCACATTTTTCAGTGCTGAAGAATATCATGGATGCACCTATACGGGTACAGAAGAGAAACCGGGCGGAGGTAAAACAGGAGGCGGAGGAGCTTCTGGAAAAAATGGGGCTGAAAGACAAGGCGAACGCCTATCCCTGCCAGCTGTCAGGGGGACAGCAGCAGAGGGTATCTATCGCGCGGGCTTTGGCCATGAAGCCGGACATCCTGTTTTTTGACGAGCCGACTTCTGCTTTGGATCCGGAGCTGACAGGCGAGATCCTGAAGGTGATCCGGCAGCTGGCGCAGGAGAAGATGACCATGGTGATCGTGACGCATGAGATGGATTTTGCAAAACATGTTTCGGATCACATTATTTTCATGGAAGAAGGCTATATTGCCCTGGAAGGAAGCCCGGAGGAGGTTTTTGAGTCTTCTAATGCCAGGATCCAGGAGTTTTTGGGGAAGTTTTCCAAGAACCGGTAGAGGACAGGAAACTTTTCGCGGAGAAGCAGGAGCAGAAAGGCGTGCCGCAAAAGCGGCTGCCGATTCAAATACATGGGACAAAACTAATAAGTGATGAAAATAAATTAGGTATACTAATAAATAATCACAATAGAAATAATAATCAAATACAAGACACAGGCAGGGGGAAATATTGCTTTTCCCCCTGCCTTGTATTATACTGAGAAGGCACACAAAGGGCAATGAATTCAGAAAAGGATGGGTGTTATTATGCAAAAATTAGAGCAATTGTACGAGGGAAAAGCAAAGAAAGTGTTTCGGACGGACGATCCGGATGTGGTGATCGTAGACTATAAGGATGACGCTACTGCTTTTAACGGAGAGAAAAAAGGAACAATTGTGGGGAAGGGTGTAATCAACAACCGTATGACCAATTATATTTTTCAGAAATTAGAGGAAGAGGGCGTGCCGACACACTATGTGCAGGAGCTGAGCGACCGGGAGACGGCAGTAAAGAAAGTGGAGATCGTACCTCTGGAGGTGATCGTGCGTAATGTGGCGGCAGGAAGCTTTTCCAAAAGACTCGGGATCGAAGAGGGAACGGCCCTTCTTGCCCCGACGCTGGAATTCAGCTACAAGGACGATGATCTGGGCGATCCTCTGATCAACGATTATATGGCGATCGCCATCGGAGCTTCCACCAGGGAAGAAATTGAAAAGATCACAGAATATACCTTTAAGGTCAACGAGGTCCTGAAAGCGTTTTTCAAAGAAGCAGGGATCGAACTGATCGACTTTAAGATTGAGTTTGGGCGCTACCACGGAGAAGTGATCCTGGCAGATGAGATCTCTCCGGATACCTGCCGCCTGTGGGACAGCAAGACCAGAGAAAAGCTGGATAAAGACAGATTCCGCAGGGATATGGGGAATGTGGAGGACGCTTATCAGGAAGTATTCAGAAGGATCGGAATTCAGTAAGGAGCAGAAGAATGAGTCAGGACAGATACAAAAGCCCTCTTTCCGAGAGGTACTCCAGCAAGGAGATGCAATATATATTTTCGCCTCATAAGAAATTTACCACCTGGAGAAAATTATGGGTGGCCCTGGCGGAGACAGAAATGGAACTGGGACTTCCCATTACACAAGAGCAGATTGACGAACTGAAGGCAAATGTAGAAAACATCAACTACGACGTGGCCCGGGAAAGAGAAAAGCTGGTGCGCCACGATGTGATGTCTCATGTATATGCCTACGGGGAACAGTGCCCGAAAGCCAGAGGGATCATCCATCTGGGGGCCACCTCCTGCTATGTGGGGGACAATACGGATATTCTGATCATGGCAGAAGCATTGGAACTGATCCGGAAAAAGCTTCTGAATGTGATCGACAGGCTGGCAGGATTTGCGGATCGGTACAAGGATCTTCCTACCCTGGCATTTACCCACTTTCAGCCGGCACAGCCTACTACCGTGGGAAAAAGAGCTGCACTGTGGATCCAGGAATTTATGATGGATCTGGAGGATCTGGACTATGTGCGCGGCAGCCTGAAGCTTTTGGGATCCAAGGGAACAACGGGAACACAGGCAAGCTTCCAGGAACTGTTTGAGGGCGAGGAGGAAAAAATCTCCCAGATAGACAAAAAAATCGCGGAAAAAATGGGAATGCCGGACTGTTATCCGGTTTCCGGACAGACCTATTCCAGAAAGGTCGATACCAGGGTACTGAATGTCCTGGCGGGGATTGCTGCCAGCGCCACCAAGATGTCCAATGATATCCGTCTGCTGCAGCATCTGAAAGAGGTGGAGGAGCCTTTTGAAAAAAATCAGATCGGTTCATCCGCCATGGCTTACAAGAGAAATCCCATGCGGAGCGAGCGGATCGCGTCTCTCTCCCGGTATGTGATGGTAGATGCACTGAATCCGGCGATTACCTCCGCTACACAGTGGTTTGAACGGACGCTGGACGATTCTGCCAATAAGCGGTTGAGTGTGGCGGAAGGCTTTCTTGCCACAGACGGGATTCTGGATCTGTGCATGAACGTAGCGGACGGACTGGTGGTCTATCCCAAGGTGATAGAGAAACGTCTCCGCTCGGAGCTGCCTTTCATGGCTACGGAAAACATCCTGATGGACGCAGTGAAGGCAGGAGGAGACAGACAGGAGCTTCATGAGAAGATCCGGGAAATGTCTATGGAGGCAGGCCGTAACGTAAAGGAAAACGGGCAGGAGAACAATCTGCTGGAGCTGATCGCAAAGGATTCTTCCTTTGATCTGTCAGAAGCAGACCTGGAGAGGGTGATGGATCCCTCCAGATATGTAGGGCGCTCCGGCCGCCAGGTAGAGGCATATCTGGCGGATCATGTAAGACCGGTACTGGCTGCAAACCAGGGAGAACTGGGCATGATGTCTGACATAACGGTATAGCTGAAAAATGAAGTCAATCCAGAAAGTTTCACAAAAAAACTGACAGGAAACTGTGCAAAAAAGACAAATTAAAGCGATTGGTTTTTGGGGCTTGAAAAATAAATAACAATGGATTATTATTGACGTATGCAATAGTTATTTATAAATAAAACCTATAATACATATAAAAATGGAGCGGGTTGAGATTTTTCTGGAGAGAACTTTTAAAGTCGCCGAAGAGGCAAGCTTGTAAACGGATCGTATTTACAAAGTGAAACTTTCAGGCAAAAGGACAGAGAAATGGACTGCATTCTGGATATTGTACTGTGCGACTGAAGATAGTGAAGGCAGGACAAAAGACAGGAAGGGCGAGATACACAAGGTGTATGTTCGTCCTTTTTCTTATTCTGTGGGAACATTGTCTCCTGTGCAATCAAAATTCCCTGACAGGAGGGCACCGCGGGAGAAGCGCCTTATGACAGAGAGACTTCCGACAATGGATTCCCGGGAGAAGAGGCTTGATTTATAGAAAATTTCAATAAGGAAACGAAAAAATGGCAAAAGAAGATTATATCATAGTTACCAACAATCCTATGGTGTATCAGAAGTACGACGGACAGAGGAAGATGATCTATGCAGAAACTTCCTATGAAGGACTTTTGCAACAGGTCCGGGATAAGGTACACGAGGGACATCATTTGCTGTCCCACCCCCTTTCCGGAAGCGTCAAGCCCAATGAGACGCCTTATAAGTCTGTGATGATCTCAGCAAGGCCGGGCAGTCTTTCACGGGAATCCCTGCGGATGATCGAGTCGGCGATAGAGGCCTGTAAGAAGTTCGCATTTCGGACGGAGACTTATGATGAAGCAGTCCACAGAGATTTTCAGTGGGTAGACCTCAACCTGATCGAAAGCGGGATGGAATCCGCCGATCTTATGTAACAGGAACCAATCGGTTGCAGAGCGTTTCGCTATGACAATACACATTTCATATGAAGGAGGAATTTACAGTGAGATTAGAAATGGGACACATTTACATCAAGGATGTTCAATTCGCTTCAGAATCCAAGATTGAAGACGGAATCCTTTATGTATCCGAAGAGGAAGTGCGCAAAGTGGCAATGGAGGATGACAAGATCAAAAAAGTATCCTTTGACATTGCAAAACCGGGAGAGTCTGTGAGAATCACACCGGTAAAGGACGTAATCGAGCCGCGTGTAAAAGTGGAAGGACGCGGAGGGATCTTCCCGGGCGTGATCGCAAAAGTGGACACGGTAGGAGAGGGAAAGACCTATGCACTAAAAGGAATGGCTGTAGTGACAGCAGGCCCCATTGTAGGATTTCAGGAAGGGATCATTGATATGACGGGACCGGGCGCCGACTATACTCCGTTCTCCCAGACATTGAACCTGGTAATGGTATGTGAGCCGGTGGACGACATTAAGCCTCATGATTATGAAAAGGCAGTAAGATTTGCAGGGTTCCGTGTAGCTGTTTATCTGGGAGAGCTGGCAAGAAACCTGACTCCGGATGAGACAAAGGTATATGAGACCTGCACCATCAAGGAAGGAATGACCCAGTATCCGGATCTTCCTAGAGTGGCTTATGTGCAGATGCTTCAGAGCCAGGGACTGCTTCACGACACCTATGTATACGGAGTGGACGCAAAGAAGATCGTGCCGACCATCATGAGCCCGACAGAGATCATGGACGGAGCCATCGTATCAGGAAACTGTGTTTCTGCATGCGACAAAAATCCTACCTATGTACACCTGAACAACCCGGTAGTACACGACCTGTTTGAACAGCACGGAAAGACCATCAATTTTGTGTGTCAGATCATCACCAATGAAAATGTGTATCTGGCAGACAAGCAGCGCTCTTCCGACTGGACGGCGAAGCTTTGCAAGATGCTGGATCTGGACGGAGTGATCGTATCACAGGAAGGATTTGGAAATCCGGATACCGACCTGATCATGAACTGCAAGAAGATCGAGGCAGAAGGGGTTAAGACAGTCATCATCACAGATGAATACGCAGGACGCGACGGAAAATCCCAGTCTCTGGCAGATGCAGATGCAGCGGCAGACGCGGTGGTAACAGGCGGTAATGCAAATCAGGTGATCATCCTGCCGAAGCTGGATAAGGTGATCGGAACGATGGATTATGTAACGAAGATCGCAGGAGCCAGCGATGAGACACTTCGTGAAGATGGATCTTTAGAGGTAGAGCTTCAGGTGTTGACTGGTGCTACGAACGAAACCGGATTCAACAAGCTGAGTGCAAGATAAGGAGGACAGTACGATGGCAAAATTAAGAGTGGTTCATTACATCAATCAGTTCTTTGCTCAGATTGGTGGAGAAGAAAAAGCGGATTATCCTGCAGAGATTCGTGTGGGAGAAGTAGTAGGACCGGGTGTGGCATTTGCGGCATCCTTTGGAGAAGAGGCAGAGATCGTTGCGACCATCATCTGTGGAGACTCTTACTTCAATGAAAATCTGGAAAAAGCAAAGGTAGACATCCTGGCGATGGTAAAAGAGCAGGCTCCGGACGTATTCATCGCAGGACCGGCATTTAACGCAGGACGTTACGGTGTTGCATGCGGAACTATCGCAGCGGCTGTTCAGGAAGAACTGGGTATCCCGTCCCTGACAGGTATGTATGTGGAAAATCCGGGTGCGGACATGTTCAAGAACCAGGTATATATGGTTTCAACCAAGAACAATGCGGCAGGTATGAGAGACGCGGTGAAGAAGATGGCGCCGTTGGCTCTGAAGCTGGCGAAAAAAGAGCAGATCGGAGCTTCGGCAGAGGAAGGATACATGCCAAACGGCGTGCGTGTCAACTTCTTTGAGAAAGAAAGAGGATCTAAGAGAGCGGTAAAAATGCTGCTGAACAAGCTGGCTGACAAACCGTTTGTAACAGAATTCCCCATGCCTGACTTTGACAGAGTAGAGCCCAATCCGGCCGTGAAGGATCTGGCACACGCTAAGATCGCTATCGTGACTTCCGGAGGTATCGTTCCAAAAGGAAATCCGGATCACATTGAAAGCTCCAGTGCTTCCCGCTACGGCGAGTATGATATTACCGGAGTAAATGATCTGACAGAGGAAACCTATGAGACGGCTCACGGCGGATATGATCCGATTTATGCAAATGAGGATTCAGACCGTGTTATCCCGGTGGACGTGCTTCGAGATATGGAAAGAGAAGGCGTGATCGGAGAGCTGCATCACCTGTTCTATACCACGACAGGAAACGGAACGGCTGTTGCATCTTCCAAAGCGTTTGCAGCAGAATTTTCCCAGAAACTGAAAGCAGACGGAGTAGACGCTGTGATTCTCACTTCTACATGAGGAACCTGTACTCGTTGCGGTGCAACGATGGTGAAAGAAGTGGAGAGAGCAGGAATTCCGGTGGTACACATCTGTACCGTTACACCGATTTCCATGACAGTTGGAGCAAACAGGATCGTTCCGGCTATCGCGATTCCTCACCCGCTGGGAAATCCGGCACTGGATAAGGCGGAAGAAAAAGTGCTTCGTCGTCATATTGTAGAAAAAGCATTAGAGGCTTTGACGACAGAAGTAGACGGACAGACTATTTTTGATTAATTCCAAGAGAGGAAAAGAAGGAGGCAGAAAACAGATGAGCAAAGTGTATGATGTGGTAATCCTGGGAGCAGGACCTGCCGGTCTGGCAGCCGGACTGTATGCAGGCAGAAGCCGTTTGTCTACTCTCATCATTGAGAAGGGACAGGACGGCGGACAGATCGCCATCACGGACGAGATCGAAAACTATCCGGGGCAGATCGTGGAGGGAGAGTCAGGACCTTCCCTGATCGCAAGGATGACCAAGCAGGCAGAAAGATTTGGTGTGGAGAGAGTATCTGATACCATCAAGGAAGTACAGCTGGAAGGAGACGTAAAAGTCCTGAAAAGCGAAAAAGGAGAGTATCAGGGAAAAAATGTGATCATCGCCACCGGAGCGTATGCACGCCCCATCGGATGCAAGGGAGAGGCTGATTTCATCGGAAAAGGCGTATCCTACTGTGCCACCTGTGACGCCAACTTCTTTGAAGATTTTGAAGTGTATGTGGTAGGCGGCGGAGATTCCGCCGTAGAAGAGGCGATGTATCTGTCCAAGTTTGCAAGGAAAGTGACCATTATCCACAGACGTGATGAACTTCGTGCGGCAAAATCCATCCAGGAAAAAGCATTTGCCAATCCAAAGATCGAATTCTTCTGGGATTCCGTAGTAGAGGAGATCTACGGCGAAGATATCCTGCAGGGAATGATCGTAAAAAATGTAAAGACCGGAGAAACCAGAAAGGTAGAAGCAGATCCGGAAGACGGAATGTTCGGCTTGTTTGGGTTCATCGGAACCATCCCCAATTCCAAATTGTTTGAGGGGATCATCGATATGGATGAAAGAGGATACATCAAGGGAGATGAGGATATGCACACCAATGTTCCCGGTGTATATGTGGCAGGAGACGTTCGTATCAAGAGCCTTCGCCAGGTAGTAACGGCGGCAGCTGACGGAGCGATCGCAGCAACCCAGGTGGAAAGAAGCCTGTCCAACTATTTCTAAAAAATGAAGGGGGCGGCCGAAGGAAGAGAAGATCCCTCCGGCTGCCTCCCGGAAGAAAGCAGACAGCCGAAGCTGTCAGAATCAATCAGAGAACGATGAAAAATGGAGGTAGCAAGATGTTAGATCTGGATAAGACAAATTTTGAAGGAGAAGTATTGAAGGCAGATGGATACGTATTTGTAGACTTTTACGGAGACGGATGTGTTCCCTGTCAGGCACTGATGCCGAAGGTGCATGAGTTTGCAGAAACTTATGGAGACAAGATGAAGTTTACGTCTTTGAACACTACAAAGGCACGCCGTCTTGCAATTTCCCAGAAGATCCTGGGACTTCCGGTTATGGCGATCTACAAAGGCGGAGAAAAGATCGATGAAGTCGTAAAGGACGACGCGACACCGGAAAGCATTGAAGCAATGATTCAGAAATACATTTAATCGGGGGTATTTCTTGATCATAAAGCAACTTGAAGTAGGTATTTTCAGAAAGGAGAAAGCATAATTATGGCTATTTTAGAAGGAAAAAAAGCAATAATTATCGGAGACCGTGACGGAATTCCGGGACCGGCGATCGCAGAATGTGTGCAGACGGCCGGAGCCGAGATTGTGTTTTCCTCAACGGAGTGCTTCGTTTGAACGAGCGCAGGTGCAATGGATTTAGAGAACCAGAAAAGGGTAAAAGAATTTGCTGACGAGTATGGTGCAGAGAACTTGATCGTAGTTCTTGGTGCAGCAGAAGGTGAAGCAGCAGGACTTGCTGCTGAAACTGTAACAGCAGGTGACCCGACGTTCGCAGGTCCATTGACGGGAGTCCAGCTTGGACTTTTAGTATATCATGTATGTGAACCGGAGATGAAAGAAGAGTTTGACGAGGCTGTTTATGATGAACAGATCAGTATGATGGAGATGGTACTTGACATTGATGACATTGTCAGCGAGATGACAGCCATCAGAGATGAATTCTGTAAGTTTTTATAAAGTGAAAGGTTACACTTTCGGCGGAGGCAGGTCGGACCGCTCCGCCGATATCATCATAAGGGTCTGACCGGCAGGCTCTTTCTTTTCTAATAAGAGAAAATAAGAAAGGTGGAAAACCAAGAATGAATAGCGTAATTAAGGGAGCAAGTTATGTTTTAGTGCATACACCGGATATGGTGTTATATAATGGAACGACACAGACGACGGAAAAGATCGTAAATCCGGAGTCCGACTATTTAAAAGAAGTACCCAACCATCTTCGTACCTACGAGGAGGCGCTTACTTACTGGCCGAATCAGACCTATATTGGGAACGCTCATCCGGAAGAGCTTGCTGCGGTAGAGTTTCCGTGGTTTGACAAGAAAAAAGAAGATGCAAAACGCTATGGTAAATATGGAGAGATCATGCCACAAGAGGAATTTTTACTGCTGGTGCAGGCTTGTGACATGTTTGAAGTCGTAAGACTGGATAAAGAATTTGTAGCAGAACACAAAGAGGCTTTTGCTGCCAATCCTGTGATTTCCCAGGATATTGTGGAAAAGATCCACGAGGGCGCAGAGCTTTCTGAAATCGAAAAGTTTGTAACGGAAGAACATGCGGAAGGTCTGTACCATGACGGAAAGTTGGTAGGATGCGTAAAAAGAGCGCACGATATCGACGTAAACCTTTCCTCCCACGTTATGCACGAGAATCTGATGAGCAAGGCTTCCAGCGTACTGGCTCTGCTTCACGCAGTGAAAAATGCAGGGATCAGCAAAGAGGATGTAGACTACGTGGTGGACTGTGCAGAGGAAGCCTGCGGAGATATGAACCAGAGAGGCGGCGGCAACTTTGCAAAAGCGGCAGCCGAGATCGCAGGGCTGGTAAACGCTACTGGTTCCGATGCAAGAGGATTCTGTGCAGCGCCGACCCATGCGGTGATCGAAGCGGCGGCTTTGGTAAAATCCGGAGCATACAAGACGGTTGTAGTAACATCCGGAGGATGCACGGCGAAACTTGGCATGAATGGAAAAGATCATCTGAAGAAGGGGCTTCCTATTCTGGAGGATTGTCTGGGAGGATTTGCCGTAGTCATTACAGAAAACGATGGAGTGAGCCCGGAGATCAATCTGAATATTCTGGGACGTCACTGCGTAGGAACAGGAAGCGCACCGCAGGCGGTAATCGGAAGTCTGGTTTCTGAGCCACTGGAGCGGGTAGGAATGAAGATCACGGACATCGATAAATATTCGCCGGAGATGCAGAACCCGGATATCACCAAGCCGGCAGGAGCAGGGGACGTTCCGATGGCAAATTACAAGATGATCGCAGCCCTGGCGGTAAAACGCGGCGACATCGACAGAAAAGAGCTGGCATCCTTTACGGAAAAGCATGGTCTGACCGGATGGGCGCCTACGCAGGGACATATTCCTTCCGGTGTGCCTTACATCGGGTTTGCATGTGATGATATTCTGGCAGATAAGATCAAAAACGCCATGATTATCGGAAAAGGAAGTCTGTTCCTGGGACGTATGACCAACCTGTTTGACGGAGTATCCTTCGTGATCCAGAAAAATGAGGGAGCAACGGAAGAGACGGCAGGGGTTTCCGAAGAAGAGGTAAAAGGACTGATCGCAAAGGCAATGAAAGAGTTTGCTGCTACTCTTATGGCAGAGTAAGGGGTGGTGACGATGGCAAATAAGATAGAGCAGATGATCGCATCCACATTCATGGAGATGGCACAGGGACTGGAGACCGGAAGCTTTGGCAAAAAGCCCAGGATCGCCCTGACAGGGATGGGAAGCGAGCATGGAGAAGAAAACGCAATGGAAGCTGCCGTGATGGCAGCAAAAGAAGGGATCGAGGTATATTACATCGGTACCCTGGAAGCGGAGGGTGTGATCACCGTAACCGTGAAGGATGAAGAAGAAGGCCACAAGAAAATGGAGGAGCTCCTGAAAAACAAAGAGGTGGACGGAGCCGTTACCATGCATTTCCCCTTCCCTATCGGGGTATCGACGGTAGGAAGAGCGATCACGCCTGCAAAGGGAAGAGAGATGTTTGTGGCGACCACTACCGGTACTTCCAGTGCAGATCGTATTGAAGGTATGATCAAAAATGCGATCTATGGAATCATTGCTGCAAAGGCCTGCGGCAAACAGGATCCGACGGTAGGGATCCTGAACGTGGATGGAGCAAGGCAGACCGAGATCGCATTGAAGCAGTTAAGAGACAACGGATATGCTATCAGCTTTGCAGAGTCTGCAAGAAGTGACGGCGGCTGTGTCATGCGGGGAAATGATGTGCTTCAGGGATCGGCGGATGTAATGGTGTGCGATTCCCTGTCAGGAAATATCCTGATCAAGATGCTTTCTTCCTACACGACAGGCGGAAGCTACGAAGCTGCCGGATATGGATATGGCCCAGGTATCGGAGAAGGCTATGAGCAGCTGGTAATGATCATTTCCAGAGCATCCGGCGCGCCTCTGATCGCAGGAGCGATCCGCTATGCGGCAGAACTGGTCAGAGGAAAGGTGTTTGAGGTGGCAAAGAAAGAGTTTGCCGCAGCCAAGAAGGCCGGCCTGACAGAGATCCTTGCTGCAAGAAAAGGAGCAGAGAAGCCGGCTGCAGCAGAGGAAGTAGCGGCACCGCCCAAAGAGGTGGTCACAGAACAGATTGCCGGTATTGAGATCATGGATCTGGAGGATGGCGTAAAGACGCTGTGGAAGCTGGGGATCTATGCGGAAAGCGGAATGGGCTGTACCGGACCGATCATCCTGGTATCTGCACAGAACCTGGAAAAAGCAGCGGAAGAGCTGAAAAAAGCAGGGTATATTAATTAAAACAAACGGCAGGATCTTGTCTGTCATAAAAAGGGTGTCCAAGCACTCTGAATGGAAGCATTCAGATGTTTGGGCATTCTTTTTTTGTGCCCCCTTTTGGAAATTTCGAAAGCCTAAAAAGCCTGGAGGGAGGAAAAATGACGGAAAGAAATATCACCAAGAGATGGCATTGTACACAAGAATAGAAGGGTGATTTTGTGCAAACAAACAAAAACGATAATAAACGATAATAAATAAACTAAAAATGTTGACTAAAAAGAATAAAAACGATAATATAACTTCATCAAAACTACCTAAGAGGAGGAAAAGTGAATGAAAAAGAAAATCGTAGCAGGACTGTTGACGGCAGCCATGGTATGCGTGATGATCGCAGGCTGTGCAGGGCAGAAAGAGACAAAGAAGGAAGGAGAAAAGAAAGAGGAAGCGTTTAAAGCAGGGTTTGTGGTAGGTTCCTTTGAACATGTGTTTTATCAGCAGATCCGCGACGGGATTGAGGAGCAGGCAAAAGAACTGGGAATGGATGCAACCGTTACAGACGCAGAACTGGATCCCAATATCGCATCCGACAGGATCCAGGATTTTGTAACGCAGGGCTGTGACGCAGTGGCTCTTTCCTGTAATGATGCGGCAGGGGTAAAACCGGCCATTGAGAATGCAGACAAAGAAGGCGTAAAGATGTTTACCTTTGACTGTACGACGGATTCAGAAGCGATCCAGTGCTTTGTAGGAACAGACAATCTGGAAGGCGGAAGACTGGGCGGACAGGAACTGCTGAAATATTCCAAAGATGGAGATACAGTAGGAATTATCTGTTATCCGACAGCTTCTTCCTGTCTGGATCGTCAAAACGGAGCATTGGAAGTGCTGGAAAAAGAGGACCGTAAAGTAGTCTATGACAACAACTACGAAGGAGATGCCAACAAAGCGCAGGAGATCATGGAAAACATGCTGACAGCACATCCGGATATGGCGGCAGTGTTCTGTGTGGGAGATCCGGCTGCAACAGGAGCGCTTGCGGCGATCAAGGCTGCAGGATCCGACTGTAAGATCATCGGATTTGACGGAAATCCGGAAGCAAAAGAAGCGATTGCCGATAAAGAAGGAAACGGAAAATGGTGGGTGTCTGAAATCGCACAGAATCCGAAGGAAATCGGAAAACAGATCGTAGAACAGATGCATCAGTATCTGAGCACCGGAAAAGTGAAAGAAAAAACGATTTACATTGCTCCGTATGTTATTGATGCAAGTAATGTAAGCGAAAAATAGGAGACATCTACAGCAGGCAAAAGCCAGATAAGGACAAAAAGGAGCAGGCGGGCAGTTTGTGTCCGCCTGAACTTGTGAAGGGATAGGGATATGAAGCCGATTTTTCAAGTAAAGCAAATCAGTAAAAGCTTCCCGGGAGTAAAAGCGTTGACAGAGGTCAGTATTGATTTTTATCCGGGAGAGGTTCATGCATTGGTTGGAGAAAATGGTGCGGGAAAATCTACATTGATCAAGATCATGTCGGGAGTGTACACCCCAACGGACGGAGAATTGATCTATCAGGGAGAAAAACTGTCGTTCAAGGCGCCAAAGGAAGCCATTGATCTGGGAATTCTGGTGATCCACCAGGAGCTGAGCGTAGCAAATCATCTGACTGTGGCGGAAAATATCTATCTGGGCTGCGAGCCCAGAAGGAAGAACGGAATGCTGGACAGGAAGAAAATGAACCGGGATGCACAGGCAATTCTGGACGAGATGAATGTAGATATGCAGGCGGATATGCTGGCAGGACATTTAAACGCCGCCCAGCAGCAAATGATCGAAATTGCAAAAGTAATTTCCAAGCAGGCCAGGATCGTGATCATGGACGAGCCTACCTCGTCACTTTCAGAGCATGAGATACAGTCTTTGTTTATCCAGATCAAAAAACTGATCGAGAAAAATGTATCTGTTGTATATATCACACACAGGATGAAAGAGATCACAGAGATCGGACACCGTGTTACCGTCCTGAGAGACGGCTGCAAGGTAGACACCATGCAGGTGAAGGAAGTAACCGAAAAAGAGATCGTTTCACGGATGGTAGGAAGGGAAATAGGCGATTACTACCACAAAAAAGAGCATAAGAGAGGAAAAGAAATGCTCCGTGTGGAAAATCTGTCTAAACAGGGAGTGTTCTCAGAGATTTCCTTTTGTGCGTATGCGGGAGAAATCGTAGGATTTTCAGGACTGGTAGGAGCCGGAAGAACGGAAGTGATGGAAGCGATCTTCGGAGCCACCGGATATGAGGAAGGAAAGGTCTATCTGGAGGGGAAAGAGGTGCTGTTTCGGACGCCGAAGGAGGCCATCCGAAGTAAGATCGGACTGGTGACGGAAGACAGAAGACGGACGGGACTTCTCCTCAAGAAAAAGATCCGGGAGAATATCGTTCTGCCCAGCCTGACAAGGCACCGAAAAAAGCTGGGATTTCTGAACAAGGCATGGGAGGTCACATCCAGCAGGCAATATATGGAAAAATTAAAGATCAAAGCGCCGGGCATCGATACGGTGGTAGGAACCTTGTCGGGAGGGAATCAACAGAAGGTCATACTGGCAAAATGGCTGGTTGCGGATTCCAAGATTCTGATACTGGATGAACCTACAAGAGGGATCGATGTCAATGCAAGGTCGGAATTCTATACGCTGATGAATGACTTTGTGGAACAAGGCGGGGCGATCATCATGATTTCTTCCGAAATGCCGGAAATCCTGGGAGTATCTGACAGGATTATCGTGATGCGGGAAGGAAGGATCAGCGGAGAACTGTCCAGAGAGGAAGCGACAGAACAAAGAGTGATTCATATGGCAAGTATCACCAGTGAGAAGGAGTAAGGAAGAGAGGACGAAAGACTATGAGTGTTAAAAAATGGCTGAACCAGAATATTGTAATCGTCGTGTTGGTTTTGCTTTGTATTGGATTTGGACTGGCATCACCGGTGTTTTTTACAGTGAAAAACATTACGAACATTTTATCGCAAATGTGTATCAATGCGCTTCTGGCGTCCGGACTGGTGTATGTCATCATCCTGGGCGGGATTGATATTTCGGTAGGAAGTGTGGTCGGACTTTCCGGAGTCCTTTCTGCGTGGATCGGACTGCATTTTTTCCCAAACATGAATGTGGTGGAAGGCGTTCTTCTCTTACTGGTATCAGGATTGGCGGTGGGAACGGTTATTGGAGCGATCAACGGGATCATGATCGCAAAATTTAAAGTGGTTCCCATGATCGCAACGCTCGCCATGCTCTCCATTGCAAGAGGAGCGGCTTATATTGTGTCAGACGGACAGCCTGTTTACGGACTTCCCAACAGTTTTGCGTTTCTGGGAGCCGGACGCATCATAAAAACAGAAAATTCCCCCAATGGGATCATTCCGGTTATCGTAATCTTCACAGCAGTGATCGTGGTGATCATGCATATACTGTTGTCGAAAACAGTGTTTGGACGCCATGTTTATGCGTGCGGGAGTAACGCAAATGTTGCGCACTTAAGTGGAATCAGCGTACCCAAGATTACATTTATCTGCCATGTTCTATGTGGAATAACGGCAGCGCTTGGCGGAATCGCCATGGCGTCCAAGCTTCAAAACGGGCAACCGGCAGGAGGAGAAGCTTATGAAATGTATGCAATCGCATCGACCGTGCTGGGAGGAACCTCATTGGCCGGAGGAAGCGGATCTGTGGGAAGAGCCATGTTTGGAGCGGCGGTGATCGCAGTGATCAACAACGGAATGAATCTGATGCAGATCAATTCCTATTGGCAGAAGGTGGTGATCGGAGCGATCATCCTGATGGCGGTAGTTCTGGATATGGCACAGCAGGGAAAGACGAACAAACACTAGGAAGCAGAGCGAGGCAGGGAAGCGGGGTGAGGCTGGAATCATGAAAAAGTATTATATTGCGTTGGATATAGGAGGAACAAAGACGTCGGGGGCCGTTTTTTTACAGGGTGGAACGATCGCAGAGGATTATGTGTACGTCACCCCCTCGAAAACTTTTGACGGAGAAGAGGCCGTGTACCAAAACACAAAAGGAGTGGTGGATCATCTGCTCCGTCGTTTTCAGATAGAAATCTCAGATGTTCTGGGAATCGGAGTGGGATGTCCGGGGCCGCTGGATCGGAAGACGGGAGTGATCCTGCACGCCCCTATGATGCGATGGAGAAATTTTCCGCTGATAAAGAGGCTTCAGGAAGATTTTCCGGTACCGATCTGTCTGGACAATGACGGAAATTTGGGAGCTCTGGCTGAACAAAGATGCGGAGAGGCCAAAGGAGAGGAAGCGGTTTTCTATATGACTGTCAGTACAGGCTGCGGCGGCGGATTGGTAGTAGATGGAACGATCTATCATGGGGCAAAAGACGGAGCGATGGAAATCGGGCATATGTGTGTGGAAACAGAAGGAAGACAGTGCCCCTGCGGAGCAAAAGGATGCTTTGAATTATATGCATCAGGGACGGCTCTGAACAGGCGGGCGAACAGTCAGATCCGACGGCACAAGGACAGCATCCTGTACAGGCTGGCAATGGAAGAAGAGCGGGAAATTACAGGAAAAGATATTTTGGAAGCGGCAGAGAAAGGGGACTTTTTTGCCCTGGAACTTTACCGAAAGGAAGGAGAATATCTGGGGATCGGAATCGGAAACATTCTGCGGCTGTTTGATCCTTCGGCCGTCGTGCTGGGAGGAGGCGTGACAAAAGCAAAGGCATTTTTTCACGATGCGATGGTCCGCACGCTGAAAAGCCGGGGATTTGTAAATATGAAAGAAGATATGATCCGTTATTCTCGCATGAATGACAGGGTAGTACTTTATGGAGCTTATTATCTGATAAAAGAAGAAACACTTTCGTAAGTGGGAAGGAGATTATATGTTAGTGACTTTGAAGGAAATCTTATCGAAAACAAGGACAGAAGGATACGGAGTAGGCGCTTTTAACTATAACGACTATGAGGATGCAAAGGGAATCGTGGAAGCTGCGGTGGAAGAGAATGCACCGGTTATTCTGATGGCTTCTATGGGCGCGGTAAAATATATGGGATTAAAGCATGCGGCAGAGATGGTGAAGGAACTGGCAGAAAAGGCTCCTGTTCCGGTGTGCCTGCATCTGGATCATGCAACGGATGTGGAGCTGATCAAGGATGCGGTGCGTGCCGGATTTACCTCTGTTATGATAGATGCGTCGAAGCTGGATTACGAGGATAATATCCGGGTGACAAAAGAGGTGGTGGAATTTGCAAGACCCTATGGATGCTCTGTGGAATCCGAGCTGGGAACAGTGGGGGGAAAAGAAGAACAGATCGAAGCGGAAGACGATGTATCCGGATATACCAGACCGGAAGACGTTCCGGATTTTGTGGGACGTACAGGGATCGACGCACTTGCGGTTGCCATCGGGACCTGTCATGGATTTTATAAAAAAGAGCCTAAAATAGATTTTGACAGACTGGGAAAGATCGTAGAACTGACAGACTGTCCGCTGGTACTTCATGGCGGCTCCGGCGTTCCGGAAGAGGACTTTAAAACCTGTGTGAAAATGGGAATGAGTAAGATCAACGTCGGGACGGAATTAAAGGCGGGCTTTTCCCGGGCTCTCCGTGAAGCAGTGGAAAAAGAACCGAAGGAAGAATTTGACCCGAGAAATTATATGAAGTATGTGATCCGCACCTGTAAGGCGATCGCAAAGGAAAAGATGCAGATTTTTGGAAGTACGGGCAAAGCATGGAAGGAGCAGGCATGAAGCTTGGAGTCATTACCAGCGGAGGAGACGCCCCGGGCATGAACCCCTGTTTGGCACAGATCATTCGGGAGGGACAAAAACGCGGGCATGAGATCATAGGGTTTGAAGGAGGGTTTCGCGGGATCGCAGAAAACAGATGCCGAAAACTTTCGCCGGAGGAAGTGACTTTGTGGTACCAAAGAGGAGGCACCTGCATCAAAACAGGGAGGTTTCCGGAACTGGAAAAGGAGTCGGCACAGAAAAAGGTTGCAGAGCAGCTGAGAGCGCACCGGATAGAAGGTCTGCTGGTCTTGGGAGGAGACGGCTCCTTTAAAGGGGCGCTGGCGGTTCACCGCATATTCCCGGAACTCAATATCATCGGGATTCCCTGCACCATAGACAATAATGTGTACGGGAGCGACTACACACTGGGATTTGACACGGCTTTGAATACACAGACGACCTACCTGGACGGACTGATGGATACGGGAGAATCTCTGGACGGAAGGGTGTTTTTCATTGAAACCCTGGGAGCCTATGACGGATATCTGGCACAGAGCACCTACCTGATGGGCATGGCGGAATTTGCGGTTCTGGATGAAATGCCAATGGAAGAGGAAGAGATCATTCGGAAGGTGCTGCAGGCAAGAGAAGAAAAAAGATCAGGAAGTATTTATGTGATGTTTTCCGAAAGCGACGGGAAGCATAGATGTTTAAGGATTGCAGATGTGATTCGGGATAGATATAATATAAATATCAAGTGTAGTATATTAGGATTCAGTCAGAGAGGAAATGCGCCGACAGCCAGGGACAGATTGATGGCCTCCGGATTTGCGGACAGAGCGATCCGGGCG
Organism: Suipraeoptans intestinalis; assembly: GCF_034091795.1. NCBI lineage: Bacteria > Bacillati > Bacillota > Clostridia > Lachnospirales > Lachnospiraceae > Suipraeoptans > Suipraeoptans intestinalis. Next base: position 32,409 of record NZ_JAXFXH010000026.1, read on the forward strand.
ATGGAAACGGGAGTAAAGAACCAGTATATTGTATATCGCAAAGGTGAGTTTCAGTACATGGATATTTCAAATGCATCAAAGAAGAAAGTATTTGACTGGCACCACATATAATCTACTTCACGATAAATAAAGGCGGTGGAGACGAGTATGTTACCTGAGGAAAGAAAAAATTATATCTATAACATCATCAATGAACGAAAAGTGGTCAAGGTTTCGGAACTGAGCAAAGAACTGGAACTGACAGAGGCAACCATCCGGAGAGACCTGGAAGAACTGCAAAATGAGAAAAAGCTCCGGCGCACCCATGGCGGGGCAGTGGCGCTGCAGCCGGAAGAAACCTTTTATGTGATCCGACAGCTGGCGACCATCCATGTGCAGGAAAAGCAGGCGATCGCCAAAAAGGCGTATGAATTTATCGAGGACGGCGACACCCTGATTCTGGATGCGTCCAGCACGACGCAGGAGCTTTGTAAGCTGATCGCAGAAGGTAATAAAAAAGAGCTGACGGTTATTACAAACGCATTCAGCGTGGTGAATATTCTGCGGGTAAAGCACGATATGATCATTATCCACACAGGGGGAGTGGTGGAGCCAAAAACAGAGTCCAGTATAGGAGATTTTGCCGTCCGCCAGCTGTCTAAACTAAAGGCAGACAAGGTGTTTATGGGTGTCAACGGGATCGATCCGGAATTTGGTTATTCCATCACAAACCTAAATGAAGGAAATGTAAAAAGAGCCATGATCAATTGTGCGGCAGAGGTCTTTGTGATCGCAGATCACAGCAAATTTTCTTCAACGTTTTTATCTCAGGTGGCAGAGCCGGAAGGAGAGGTGGACTACCTGATCACCGACCGGAAACATCCCAAGATAGATTACAGTGTGTATGAAAAAAAAGTACATTTGATTTTTGCAGAAGAAACAGGAGGCTGTAGTGAATAAGATCATAGAAAATCCGGATACCATATTAGAGGATATGGTAGAGGGGTATCTTGTGTTAAATCAGGGGAGGATCCGTCCCATCTGTGATGAGGCGGGACAGCCGATCAAAGGAGCGCTGACAAAGGTACACGGAAGGAACAAGGTCAGCATCGTGATCGGCGGCGGAGCGGGAAACGAACCGTGGTGCCTGGAATATGTGGGAAAAGGAATGGCGGATGCAGTCGTTTCTGGAAATGTCTACATGGCGCCTCCGGCCTTTTCCCTTCTGGAGGCCGGAAAAGGGATTTATCATGAAAAGGGGATCCTGTTTGTAGGAACCAACCATATGGGAGATCTTCTGAATTTTGAACTGGTGGGAGAATTGCTGGCAACAGATCCCAAAGAGCGGATCAAGACAGAATGTGTATTTGTGAATGACGACGTTGTCAGTGATGAAAAACCGGAAAGAAGAAGAGGGATCGCCGGCATTTTTTATGCGGTAAAAATGGCGGGAGCGGCTTCGGAAAAAGGCCTGGATCTGGCAGAATGTAAAAGGATCACGCAAAAAGCCATCGACCGCACAAGGACGATGACGGTGACAACCTCTGCCGGAGTGATGCCTTCCAACGGGATTCCCATGGCGGATCTTCCGGACGGATATGTGGAATATGGCATGGGTTTTAACGGAGAACCGGGAATCAGGCGGGAAAAGCTTCCGGCAGCTTCCGCGATGACAGAGTATATGCTGGAAACCCTGATGGAGGATCTCAAGCTGAAAAAAGGGGAAGAACTGGCAGTACTGATCAGCGGTCTGGGAGGAAGCAGCCGGCTGGAGCTTTTGATCGTGGTGCAGCAGGTAAGCAAATGGCTGCGCCATCGTCAGATCCCGGTGTTCCGGATAGAGCAGGCAGATATTTTTTGTCCGCAGGAGACAGGAGGATTTTCTGTCACAGTACTGGCGCTGGATGAGGAGTTAAAGCCATATTTCCTGCATCCGGCGGAGATTGACAGATATCACAGAGAATAAGCATACGGGTGAAGATTATGACGGCAATAGATAGCAATGAAGTAAGACAGATGTTTTGTGCAGTAAGTAGACGCATGATCGATATGGAACCATACTTGACGGAGATCGATAATCGAGTAGGAGACGGAGACCACGGAATCGGCATGAAGATTGGATTTTTACAGGTGGAAAAAGTTCTTTCCGCCGGAAGGTATGACACGGTTAATCAGGTGTTCCGGGAGATCGGATATACGCTTCTGAAAGTGATGGGCGGAGCGTCGGGCGTTCTTTTTGGAACCATGTTTGTCAGCGGACTTGTGGGAATGGAAGAGAAGAAACAATTTACGATGGAAGACTTTGCATGCCTGTTCCAAAAATCTGCAGAAGCGCTGACCAGGCGGGGAAAAGCCGGAATAGGCGATAAGACTATGATGGATGCATTGATCCCGGCGGCCGGAGCGATGAAAGAGGCTTTGGATCTGCCTTTGGAAGAAGGCTTTCAAAAGGTCGCCAAGGCGGCAGAGGCGGGAATGGAGTACACAAAAGAATGTGTAGCAGCCTTTGGAAGGGCAAGGTACTACAAGGACAAGGCAAAAGGCTTCCAGGATGCAGGAGCGACCTCCGTCTATCTTATTTTTCAGACCATGGCCGACTGGATCGTAGGGCACGCAGAAAAGCATCGGGAGGAAACAGTGTGATAGGAACAATGACTTTGAATCCATGTATGGACAAGACCATTACCATTGATGGATTTCACTACGGAGGGCTGAACCGGACCAATGAAGTCCGGGTGGACGCTTCGGGAAAGGGGATCAACGTATCGATCGCCCTGACGCAGCTGGGCCGGGAAGTGCGCAGCTTCGGAATTGAATTTGAAAACGGAAGCGAACTGTTCCGGAAACAATTAAAAGAACAGGGGATTTCGTATGAAAGCATTCTGGTTCCGGGAAATTTAAGAGAAAATATCAAGATCCGAAACAGCAGGGACCGGATCACAACAGAACTGAATCAGAGAGGAGATTACCTTTCTCCCTCGCATGTAAAAGAGTTTTTGGAAAAGCTGTACCAACAGATTCCAAAGCTGGACGTATTGGTGATCACAGGCTCTGTGCCGTGCGGCGTGGAAACGGACGTATATGCTTCCGTCATCCGGTACGCCAACTGCCATGGGGTAAAATGTATTCTGGATGCGGAAGGGGAGCTGCTGCTTCGGGGGATCAAAGAAAAGCCGTACCTGATAAAGCCCAATTTTTTTGAGCTGGTCACGGCCTTCCATCTGGAGAAAAAGGGCATGGGAGAGCTGTTGAAGGTGTGCAGGGAAATCCTGCAAAGTGGAGTAAAAGTCATATGCCTGTCCATGGGAGAGAAAGGCGCTTTGATCCTGGATCAGGAGGAAATTTATTTCTGCCGTCCCAATACATTGGACGTTAAGAGCACACAGGGGGCAGGAGATTCCCTTGTAGCAGGACTTTGTTCTGCCATAGAAGACGGAAAAGAGCTGTCACAGATGCTTCGCTATGGGGTGGCGGCCGCACAGGGCTCTCTGATAAAACCGGGAACCCTGCTTTGCACCAGAGAGGACTTTGAGCATTTTTATCCGATGATACAGATCGAACGGATCGATGAAAAGTCTTTGGAAGGGCTACTGGACTTTTAGGGGACAACAGGGGAAACCCGGGAAGAAAACGGAAATGGCGGAATGTCCCGGGCGAAAGCGCGGAAAAAAGATAAAACAGACGGAGACGACAAAAACAAAAGAGCGAAAAAGAGACAGAGCCATTGCGGACAGGAAAGAAGAGCTTCACCTGCGGTGGCTTTGTTTTTTATTTTGCGTGGGCCGGCCAGGAATCTGTGCAAAAGGCATAAAGCCGGAGTTATAGATCAACACGTTTTGACCTATAAGCCTAAAGCCGCTCCGTATGAAGAAGGGGAAATCGGGATCAACTATTGATAAAATAAAAACAGACGGTGGAAGGGGGAAAAGAAATTTGCTATAATGAGGCGGTTAGGAGAGAAACGATGCAGATAGTACAGTTAGCAAACAGAGAAAAAATGGAACAGGAGGACTTCCTGAAAGAAGTAAAAGAAAGAGAGTTTCCGGCAGAGGCTCTTCAAAAAGCGGAGAAAAAGGGCGGAACGGAAGAAATCTATGTTTTGGAAGAGGAAGGGGTGAAAGCAGTCGCGTTGCTCCTTCCCCTGAAAAACCGAAAGGCCAGTATCCGTTGCCTGGTGGTCAGACCGGAAGAGAGAAGAAGAGGCTATGGAAAAAAACTGCTGCAGTTTTTATGCAGGGAATGCAGCAGGCGGTTTGATACCCTGTATGGGTTTTCCTGTGGGGAGGAAGGGATTGAATTCTACAAGGCCTGCGGCTTTGTCAATTCCCATATGGAAACGGATGCCACCTATCTGAAACGGATGCTGGATTCCCAGATCGACGTCAAAAAGGTTGTGGACATGGCCATGGAAGCAGGCAGGATCCTTTTGAAAAATGGAGCGGAGATCTTCCGGGTGGAAGAAACCATTACCCGGATCTGCAGGCATTTTGACGTAGAAACGGTAGAAATTTTCACATTAAGTCATGCGATCTTCGTCAGTGCGGAGGATGGAATGAACCAAACCTATACGAAGGTGCAGCAGGTGCCTTTATCTTCTCCCCATCTGGGGATCGTGACAGAGGTCAATTCTCTTTCCAGAAGGATCGAGGCAGGGGAGATAGAGCTGTTTCAGGCTGTGGAGATCCTGAAGGAGATCGACAGGATGCCGCCGAAGAAAAGCTATTTTCAGATTTTGGCGGCAGGGATGGGAAGCGGATTTTTTGGTTATCTGCTGGGAGCCAGCCAGGTGGAAAGTCTCATTGCAGGGGGGATCGGAGCGCTATTATATGTGTGGGTGCTTTTTTCCAGAAAACACCGGATCTCAAAGATTATCACCAACATTGCGGGAGGAATGATCATCACTACGCTGGCGCTTTTGGCCGGACAGATTCCATTGCCTTTTCCCATCCGGCTGGAGGGAATGATCATCGGGGCTATCATGCCGCTGGTGCCGGGGCTTGCCTTTGTCAATGCCATCCGGGAGATTGCCGACAGTGATTTTCTGGCGGGGACTGTACGGATGATCGACGCACTTCTCGTGTTTGTATACATCGCCGTAGGCGTTGGAATCACGCTGAGTGCATACAGCAAGATGATGGGAGGGATGGGACTATGATCAAAGAAGTGATAACCAGCCTGATCTGCCCCTTCTTTGGAACCATCGGATATGCGGTCATGTTTCAGGTGCCAAAAAAATATTATGTCAGCTGCGGACTTACGGGAATGCTGGGATGGATCGTGTACCACACGGCCAACATGCGGGTATCGGCGGGAGTGTCGGCCTTTTTGGGCGCACTGGTGGTGGTACTGTTTTCCAGGATGCTGACGGTCCGGATGAAGTGTCCCATTACGATTTTTCTGGTATCCGGTATTTTTCCGCTGGTGCCGGGGGCCGGGATCTATTTTACCGCCTATTATTTCGTGACCAATCATTTTGCGCGAGCGGCGGCTCAGGGAATGGAGTCTGTCAAGATCGCCTTTGGGATCGTTTTGGGTATTGTACTAGTGGTCTCCGTTCCGAGAGATCTGTTTTCCTGGTCTTACTGGAAGGAAAAGCGGATCCGGAAGAAACAGGGCTGATTGTTGATAGACAGAAAGCATTTGTGTTACAATGAACATATTAAGGAAAGAAAGAAGGAAACTGGAAATGAGTAAGGTAAGAACAAGATTTGCACCCAGCCCCACAGGCCGGATGCATGTAGGGAACCTGAGAACGGCGCTGTATGCCTATCTGATCGCGAAGCATGAGGGAGGAGACTTTATGCTGAGGATCGAGGACACAGACCAGGAACGGTTTGTGGACGGGGCGCTGGAGATCATCTACCGCACACTGGAAGAGACGGGACTGGTACACGATGAAGGTCCGGATAAGGATGGAGGAGTAGGCCCCTATGTACAGAGTGAACGGAACAGATCCGGTCTGTATCTGCAATATGCAAAACAGCTGATCCGGCAGGGAGACGCCTATTATTGTTTTTGTGACAAGGAGAGGCTGGAATCTTTAAGAAGCCAGGTATCCAGCGAGAATGGGACGGAGATCGTTGTGTACGACAAACATTGCCTGCACTTATCCCAGGAGGAGATCGAAAAGAATCTGGCGGAAGGGAAGCCCTATGTGATCCGGTTTAATATGCCTACAGAGGGAATTACCACATTCCAGGATGATATTTACGGATCGATTTCTGTTCCCAACAAGGAGATGGAGGATCTGATTCTGATCAAATCAGACGGATATCCCACCTACAATTTTGCCAACGTGATCGATGATCATTTAATGGGCATTACCCATGTGGTACGAGGAAATGAATACCTTTCCTCAGCACCCAAATACAATAAAATCTATGAAGCTTTCGGATGGGAAGTACCGGTCTATGTGCACTGTCCTTTGATCACGGATGAGAATCACAAGAAGCTGAGTAAGCGGTGCGGACATTCCTCCTACGAGGATTTGATCCAACAGGGATTTGTGAAGGACGCAGTGGTGAATTATGTGGCGCTTCTGGGCTGGTGTCCTTCCGGCAATCAGGAGATCTTCTCGCTGGAAGAGCTGGTCAGGGAGTTTGACTACCATCATATGAACAAGTCTCCCTCTGTATTTGATATGACAAAGCTGAAATGGATGAACGGAGAATACCTGAAAGCAATGGACTTTGATACCTTCTTCCGGATGGCGGCGCCCTATCTGGAAAAAGTGATTAAAAAGCCTTACGATCTGGAAAAGATCGCAGCTCTGGTCAAGACGAGGATCGAGATCCTGCCGGATATCTGTGAGCAGATCGACTTTTTCCAGCAGCTTCCGGAATATGATACGGCGATGTACTGCCATAAGAAAATGAAGACGAATGAAGAAAATTCCCTGGAGGTACTGCGGGAAGTCCTTCCCATTCTGGAGAAACAGGAATCCTTTGAGAACGACGCTTTGTTTGCAACATTGAAAGCTTATGCAGAAAGTATAGAAAAGAAGATCGGCTATGTGATGTGGCCGCTTCGGACGGCGGTGTCGGGAAAGCAGAGCACACCGGGCGGGGCTACGGAGATTATGGACATTCTGGGAAAAGAAGAGTCTCTGGAGAGGATTCGTCAGGGGATCCGCCTGCTGGAACAATAGGAGAATCTATATGAGTTTGGATGAAGCTCAGTCTAGGGCGGCAGCCCATCTTGACGGGCCCTGCATGGTGATCGCAGGGCCCGGTTCGGGAAAAACATTTACCATCTTACAGCGAATTGAACAACTGCTGAAAAAAGGGGTAAGACCGGAAGAAATTTTGGTCATTACCTTTACAAAGTATGCGGCAAAAGAAATGCGGCAACGGTTTTATGAAGCAAGAAGAGGGAAACCTCTTCCTGTTACATTTGGGACATTTCACGGAATCTATTATGGAATCCTCCGATGGGCCTATGGCTGGGATGCGTCCTGCCTTCTGGATGAGAGCCGCCGCTATGAACTTTTGGAAAAGGCATACAGAGAAAGTCTGACGGGCGATTTTCTCCGGGAAGATACAGAAGAAAAGAAAGACCTGCTGAAGGAGCTGGGAGATGAGATCAGCAGAGTCGCAAACTGCGGATGGACGGCTTCTTATGTGCCGAAGGCTACAGACCGGCAGAGGTTTCTAAAGATCTGCCGCAGTTATCAGCAGTTAAAACGCAGGGAAAGCAAGATTGACTTTGACGATATGCTGATTTTATGTCGGAATCTGCTTCGGGATCATCCGGATATTCTGAGAAAGTGGCAGAAAAGATTTTCTTACATCCTGGTGGATGAATTTCAGGATAGTAACCCTGTACAGTATGAGGTGCTAAAGCTTTTGGCTGCGCCCCGGAACAATCTGTTTGTAGTAGGGGACGATGATCAGTCTATTTATGGATTCAGGGGAGCGAAGCCTCATATCATGCAAAGCTTTCTGAAAGACTTCCCGACAGCCGGGAGGATCTGCCTGGAAGTAAACTATCGTTCCACCGCACACATCGTGTCAGGGGCTTCCAGGGTCATTCGCCATAACCGGGAACGTTTCGCAAAGAACATACGATCCGGGCGGGAAAAAAGCAAAACGGTACATATTCAGGAGACCAGAGATGCCATGGAGGAAGGAAGATACGTACTTCGCAAGATTCTTTGCCTGCGGGAAGAAGGGATCAGGGCAGGAGAGATCGCTGTACTGTTCCGCACGGCAAGAGAAGGGGGCCTGATAGCGGAGCTTTTGACCAGACAGGGGATTCCTTTTGACAGGAAAGAACAGGAGAGGAATCTGTATCATCACTTTGTGGGAAGGGATCTTTGCAGCTATTTGAAACTGGCGGCAGGAAAAGGGAAAAGAAAGGATTTTCTACGGGTGGCCAACAGGCCGAACCGGTATCTTTGTCGGGATGCTTTGCGGGAAGAGGAAGTGTCTTATGAAAGTCTGCGAAGATTTTACTGCGACAAGCGGTGGATGCAGGAGCGAATCAGCCAGTGGGAGGAAGAGATGGAGACCATCAGGCTTTGGACGCCCTTTGCTGCCATGGAATATATTCGAAAAAAGGTAGGATATCACGGATTTTTGAAAGAATACGCTCAGAAAATGCAGCTGTCTTTGGAAGAATTGGAGGAGATCCTGGATGAGATCCAGCAGAGAGCCAAAGGCTGTAAGACGCTGGAGGAATGGTTTGATCTGACAGAAGAATGTCAAAGGGAAGCGGAACGAAAAAAAAGAAGGCGCAGAGAGGGCGGAGAGGAAAGCAAAGCGGATGCGATCCGGCTCCTTACCATACACGGCTCCAAGGGGCTGGAATTTGAAGCGGTATTTGTGATCCGGGGAAACGAGGGAAGCATCCCCTCCAGAAAGGCCAGAACGGCGGAGGAGCTGGAGGAAGAAAGAAGACTGTTCTATGTGGCGATGACTCGGGCAAAAGACCGACTGTATATCAGTTATATCAAAGAAAAAAACGGGAAAGAACAAGTTCCTTCCCGCTTTGTGGGTGAAGTCATGCAGGCAGAGGACTATTCCTCTTCTCCTTCCTCAAACTCCTGAGTATCCAGCCATTCATCGAATAAATCGGCAACGATCTCGTATTCCTCATCATCTTCGATGTTTTCCAGATCCGGCTCCTTGCCCTCTTCTTCAATGTACCGATACAAGAAGACGTCTCCTTCCTCGTTAGGTTCGCCGTCTTCCGTCAAGGGCAAAAGAGCGATGTACTCCTTATCATTGGCTTCCAGGATCGTCAAAATCCCACACTGAACTACTTCGTCGTCATCCAGGGTCAGTTCAACCGTTGTAAAATCATCCATGTTCCTATCTCCTTTTCTCTGTCTATGCCCTTACTTTAACAAAGTGACAGGGGAAAAGCAAGGAGAATAGTAGTCAAATGAAGCAAAATGGTGTAAAATACAGAGGAATATGGAAAGCAGAAAACAGGGAGGTCATAGTGACAGTGAATCATAAAAGACGAATCGGTCTGCTCCTGCTTTGTATGCTGGTGGTCTGCGGGCTGGCAGGCTGCAAGAGAAACGTGGGAACACCGGAAGATAATGCGGTTAAAACGAACGAGGAAACGAAGGAAGAAAAAAAAGCGGACGAAGAAGAGGAAGCTGTGAAGGAAGAGGGACATCTGCTTGGATTTACGGCAGTAGATATGGAGAACCCTTATTATGTCACGCTGGAGGCTTCCACCAGACAGGTGGTGGAAGAGGCGGGGTGTCGTATGATCACCAAAAATCCGGCCTCGGACGCAAAACTTCAGGCACAACAGATTGAAGAGATGATCGAAGAAGGAGTGGAAGTGATATTTCTGGCCCCGGTCAACTGGGAGGAGATCACTCCCTCCTTGGAGGCTTTGAAGCAGGCAAATATTAAGATCATCAACATAGACACCCAGGTAAAGGAGAGCGCCTATGTGGACGCCTATATAGGATCGGATAATAAGAAAGCGGGTTATATCTGCGGGGAAGATCTGATAGAAAAGTGTCCGGAAGGCGGAAAGATCGCTATTTTGGAGTCGCCATCCCAAAATTCGGTCAATGAGCGGATGACAGGATTTGAGGAAGCGATCGCCAAAGCAGAAAAAGGCTTTGAGGTGGTGGCGCGTGAAGATACCGGAGGAAAGCTGGAGAGGGCGCTTGAGGTTGTCCAGCAGATTCTAAAAGACCACGAAGACATCAAAGCCATTATGTGCGGCAATGATCAAATGGCCGTAGCAGCCAAGACGGCAGCGAACCTGACCGGGCGGACGGATATTCTCATTTATGGGGTGGACGGATCTCCGGACATCAAAAAAGAATTGAAGAAGCCGGACAGCCAGGTAGCCGGAACGGCCGCCCAGTCTCCCATCAATATGGGACAGAAAGCGGCGCAGACAGCCATTAAGATTATAGAAGGCGAAACCTATGAAAAAGAAGTTTATGAGGATGTGTTCCTGATCAATCGAGACAATGTAGAAATGTACGGCGCAGACGGATGGCAATAGCCGGGAGGTAGTATGAAGGAAACAAAAGGAAGGCCTCTTCCTCTGGGGGCTTCGGTGGAGGGGAAACGGGTCAACTTTGCTGTGGAAGCAGAGGAAAAAGCAAGATGTCAGGTGCTGCTCTACAAAAAGGGAGAGCCGTTGCCCTTTAAAGAGATTCCCATGAAGGGGAGAATAGGAAAAGTCCATTTTACAGGTGTTTCCGGGATGGATCCGGCGGATTGGGAATATAATTTCCTGATAGACGGCGTGATAAGCCAGGATCCCCGTGCCAGAAGGCTGATAGGAAGGGAGATCTGGAACGATCCCAAGGAAAAAGACCCTCATGAGGTGCGCTGCGGTTTCCTTTCGTCAGAATATGACTGGGAAGGAGATGAGCCGGTCTTTCTTCCTTACCAGAAGGCCATCGGATACAGCCTCCATGTTCGGGGCTTCACCATGCATCCCTCCTCCAGGGTAACCGGAAAGGGAACCTTTCAGGGGGTTAGGGAAAAGCTTTCCTATCTGAAAGAGCTGGGAGTCAACCAGTTACATCTCCTTCCTGTTTACGATTTTCAGGAGAAAAAAGATCCCCTGAACTACTGGGGATATGGAGAAGGCTTCTATTTTGCGCCAAAATCGGCTTACGCGGCTTCGGGCGACGGGGAAAAAGAACTGAAAGATCTGGTAAAGACGATGCATCAGGAGGGGATAGAGGTAGTTTTGGAGCTGCCTTTTGCACAGGGGACCTCTCCCCAGCTGATGGAGGAGTGTGTCCGTTTTTACCGGATGGAGTATCATATAGACGGGTTTGTGCTGGATGAATGGAATGCTCCCGTATCGGCCATCCGAAAAGACCCGGTGCTGGCAGGAACCAAGATCATGACCAGGCAGCCGGAGTTTTCCAAAGTCATGAGACGGTTTTTAAAAGGAGACGAGGGAATGGTGGAGGGAGTCATGTACTGGCTTCGCCGTTACACGGCGAAGGAAGAGCAGTACCATGAGATTACGTCCCATACAGGATTTACCCTGCATGACCTGGTGTCCTACGACAGGAAGCATAATGAGGGAAACCTGGAGAATAACCGGGATGGAACCGACTATAATTACAGCTGGAACTGTGGGGAGGAAGGGGAAACCCGAAAAAGAACCATACAGAATCTCCGGAAAAATCAGATCAAGAATGCATTTTTCCTTCTGCTGACAGGTCAGGGAACTCCCTGCATCCTAAGCGGAGATGAATTTTCCAATAGTCAGAAAGGAAACAACAACCCCTATTGCCAGGATAATGCGATTACCTGGCTGGACTGGCGGGAGCTGAAAAAAGAAAAACAGTTGTTTGAATTTGTAAAGGGTCTGATCCGGATCCGAAAGGATTATCAGATTTTCGGGCAGCCGGAGGAGCTGACGGGGAATGACAGAAAAGGGGTAGGGATCCCGGATATCTCCTATCACGGAGAGCATGCCTGGCGCGTTCCCTCGGAGATTTCCAGCAGGCAGCTGGGGATCCTGTATTCCGGACAGACGGTAAATGACAGATCGGTATTCATTGCCTACAATATGCACTGGGAGGAACATGATTTTGCGCTTCCGATCCTGCAGAGGAAAAAGCGGTGGTACAAGCTTGCAGGAACAAGGGAAGGGATCTTGGAAGCTTTTGAGGCGCTGGAGGATCAGAGGATGATCCGGATAAAAGAAAGAAGCATTGTACTTTTGGCAGAAGGGGAAAGGAAAGAGAAGCAAAAAGGATATGAAAGCTTGGCAACATTTCAGGACGATCAGCCGTCATAAAATCATTGTGATGAAGCATTGTTTTCAAGTGGGACTTTACTGGCAGGGACTGACCCATGATCTGTCCAAATATTCGCCCACAGAGTTTCTGGTGGGCTGCCGATATTATCAGGGAACACAAAGCCCCAATAATGCGGAGCGAAAAGATAAGGGATATTCCAGAGCATGGCTGCATCATAAGGGACGGAACAAGCATCATTATGAATATTGGATGGATTACAGTATGAATCCGAAAGAGGGGATCGTGGGCTTAAAAATGCCGCCCAGGTATGTGGTCGAGATGTTTTTGGACAGGATTGCCGCTTCCAAGACCTATAAGGGAGAGAGCTACACGGACGACTGTCCGCTCCAGTATTATCAGCAGGCGATTGAGCGATTTCCCAATGTGGCAGGGGGAGGTCGGATGATCCACCTGGAAACGGAGGCGCTGCTTCGCTGCCTTCTTACCATGCTGGCCAGAGAGGGAGAAAAGAAGACGTTTGCCTATATCCGATCTGAGATTCTGAAAAAAGGGTACCCGGATACGCTGCATCTGCAGACATTGCAGCAGAAGGACGAGGAATGGACGAAGTAGATCCTGAAAGGCAGCCGTGATAAAGGAAACGGCATGCCCTGCTGCGGAAGAATCTTTGCGGAGCATTTTTGTCCCATAGGACGAAATTTCCTATGAAACAAAAAAAGCCCTTGAAAATCAAGGGCTTTTGGATCAAAATAGACAAATAAAAAATGCGGAAGATGGGACTTGAACCCACACAAGCGCATTGCTTACAAGATCCTTAGTCTTGCTCGTCTGCCAGTTCCGACACTTCCGCATAGACAATTGCTGTCCGAAAAACATAATACTACATTGAAAATGAAAAGTCAACTAAAAATCTAGGGAAATCCATCACGACCAGAAGGAGATGAAACAGATGACCATACGTGAGCAGATGGAGCTTTGGGAAGAAGAGTATTTGAGCCCATATGCCGCTAAAAGCGCCAGATCCAGAGGCAGAGAAAGAGAGGAAGAGGAGTGTGATATCCGGCCGATCTTCCAAAGAGACAGGGACAGGATCCTGCACTGTAAGTCTTTTCGCAGAATGAAACAAAAGACACAGGTATTCCTCATGCCGGAGGGAGACCACTACAGGACGAGGCTGACCCATACCCTGGAGGTTTCCCAAAACGCAAGAACCATAGCCAAGGCGCTGCGTCTCAATGAAGATCTTACAGAGGCCATTGCGCTGGGGCATGATCTGGGGCATCCTCCCTTTGGGCACGCGGGAGAAAGGGCGCTAGATGAAGTATGCTCCCTGGGATTTCAGCATAATCGGCAGAGCGTGCGAGTAGTGGAATGTCTGGAAAAGGAAGGCAAGGGACTGAATCTGGCGTGGGAGGTACGGGACGGGATCTTACATCACAAAACCAGCGGTTCGCCCGGTACCCTGGAGGGCCAGGTAGTACAGCTGTCGGATAAGATCGCCTATCTGAACCATGATATTGATGACGCTATCCGGGGCGGGATCCTGACAGAGGAAGATCTGCCCAGGGAATGCACGGAGATCCTGGGGAAAAGTATAAGGGCGAGACTTGACACCATGGTCCATAATGTGATCACCAGCAGTATGGGAAAAGACAGGATCTCCATGTCGCCGGAGGTGATGGAAGCTACCAGACGTCTCCGCCGGTTTATGTTTGAACAGGTGTATCTGAATCCCCAGGCAAAGGGGGAAGAGGCGAAAGCGATCCATCTGGTGACCAGTCTGTATGAATACTATTTAAAACAGGAGACGCTTCTTCCGTCCCTGTATCTGCAGATGATGGAGAAGGGAGTGCCGAAAGAACAGGCAGTCTGCGACTATATCACAGGGATGACAGACAGCTACGCCATCAAACAGTTTGAAACTTATTTCGTCCCAAAGGTCTGGAAGATCTGAGGGAGCTCTATAGACAGGAGGACAGCTTTGTATTATTCAGACGATATCGTAGAGGAAGTGCGGTCTAAAAATGACATCGTAGATGTGGTATCCGGCTATGTGAAACTGACAAAAAAAGGAAGAGACTATTTTGGATTGTGCCCATTTCACAACGAAAAGACACCTTCCTTTTCTGTCAGCGGCTACAAGCAGATGTACTATTGCTTTGGCTGCGGGGCAGGAGGGAATGTATTTTCCTTCCTGATGGAATATGAAAATTATTCCTTCCTGGAGGCGCTGGAGGAACTGGCGAAACGGGCAGGGGTAGATCTGCCGAAGCAGGAGTATTCCGAAAAAGACAGAGAAAGAGCCAACGAAAAAGAAACACTTATGGAAATACAGAAGGCAGCAGCCGGTTACTATTACTTCAAGCTTCGGAATCGGGAGGGGGAAACAGCTCTGTCTTACCTGAAAAACCGGGGGCTTTCGGATGATACCATGAATGTGTTTGGGCTTGGATATGCAGGGAAATACAGCAGCCACCTGTATCAATATCTGAAGGGCAAAGGCTATGCGGACGAGATGATCGCCAAGGCGGGGCTGATCACAGTAGATGAAAAGAGGGGAGCCAATGATAGATTTTGGAACCGGGTCATGTTTCCCATTATGAACGCCAACCATCGGGTGATCGGATTCGGTGGCAGAGTCATGGGGGACGGAACTCCCAAATACCTGAATTCTCCGGAAACGCTCATTTTTGACAAGAGCAGGAATCTTTACGGGTTGAACCGGGCAAAAAGCACCAGAGAATCGTATTTTCTCCTGTGTGAGGGGTATATGGATGTGATCGCTTTGCATCAGGCGGGATTTACCAATGCAGTAGCCTCCCTGGGAACGGCGCTGACGGTGGGGCACGCCTCTTTGATCCGCAGATATGTAAAAGAAGTCTACCTGATTTATGACAGTGACCCGGCAGGAGTTCGGGCAACGCTGCGTGCCATGCCCATCCTGAAGGAGGCGGGGCTTTCCGTAAAAGTGGTACGTTTAAATCCCTATAAGGATCCGGATGAATTCATAAAAAATAAGGGGGCAAAGGCCTTTGAAGAAAGGATCCGGGATGCGGAAAACGGATTTCTCTTTTCCATTACCGCATCAGAAGGGGACTATGACATGGATTCTCCGGAAGGAAAGACCCAGTTTATGCGGGAAACGGCAAAGAGACTGACAGAGTTTGAGGAGGAGATCGAGAGAAATTATTATGTGGATGCAGTGGCTAAAAAATATGGGGTAAAAGCGGAGCATCTCAGAAGCCTGATGGAAAAACAGGCGATCCAGATGGGCTTGGCCAGACCGGTGCTTCGGGCTAAGTCGGCCAGAAAAAGTGTGACAGAAAAAGAAAACGGTCTTCTGCAATCGCAAAAAGCCCTACTTACCTGGATGACGGAGAATGTTTCCATATACAGACAGGTGAAGGAATATCTGAAGCCGGAAGATTTTTCCGGAGAGCTTTACAAAACGGTGGCAGAAATGATCTACCGGCAGTATGAGGAAGGGCAGCTGAATCCGGCAAGGCTGATCAATCATTTTACGGAAGAGGAGGAGCACCGGCAGGTGGCCGCCTTGTTCCACACCAAACTGAACCAGCTGCATACGGTGCAGGAGCAGGAAAAAGCATTGGGAGAGATGGTGCTGCGAATCAAGCAGAACAGTCTGGATGAGGCGACAAAAGCCCTGGATCCCACAGATATGGCGGGACTCCAGCGGCTGGTGGAGGCCAGAAGGCAGCTGCAGAAGATGGAAAAGATCACGATACGGCTGGAATCTTAAGCTGGCATTCCAGGGAGTTTTTTGATACAATCATAATACTTTGTGGCAGAAATAGAGATGGATGAGAGAAGATAGACGGAGGTAGATAAAATGGACGAGCAGGCAGTAAAATTTTTAGAGAAGCTGAAAGATCTGGTAGCACTGGGAAAAAAGAAAAAAAGCATTCTGGAGATCCAGGAGATCAATGATTTTTTTGCGGATATGGAGCTGGAATCTGACCAGATGGAAAAGGTGTTTGAATACCTGGAGGTCAACAACATCGATGTGCTGCGGATCAGTAGCGATGATGATATTGACGCTGTGGAGCTGGAGATCAGCGAGGAAGAAGAGGTAGACGTTGAGAAGATCGATCTGTCTGTACCGGACGGGATCAGCATTGAAGACCCGGTGCGCATGTACTTAAAAGAGATCGGGAAGGTGCCTCTTTTGACGGCGGAAGAAGAAGTAGAGCTTGCCAAAAGGATGGCGGACGGAGACGAGGAAGCAAAGAAAAGACTGGCGGAAGCCAACCTTCGTCTGGTAGTCAGCATTGCCAAGAGATATGTGGGAAGAGGAATGCTGTTTCTGGATCTGATCCAGGAGGGAAACCTGGGACTGATCAAGGCGGTAGAAAAGTTTGACTATCATAAGGGCTTTAAGTTCAGTACCTATGCCACCTGGTGGATCAGACAGGCGATCACAAGGGCTATCGCAGACCAGGCAAGAACCATCCGGATCCCGGTGCATATGGTGGAGACAATCAACAAGCTGATCCGGGTATCCAGGCAGCTGCTGCAGGAACTGGGAAGAGAACCGTCTCCGGAAGAGATTGCGGAGCATATGGATGTACCGGTAGAAAAGGTCAGGGAGATCCTGAAAATTTCTCAGGAGCCGGTGTCTTTGGAGACTCCGATCGGAGAAGAAGAAGACAGCCATCTGGGAGATTTTATCCAGGATGACAACGTTCCAGTGCCGGCAGAGGCGGCAGCGCAGACGCTTCTGAAGGAGCAGCTGGACGAGGTACTGGATACCCTGACAGAGAGAGAGCAGAAGGTTCTGCGCCTGAGATTCGGAATGAATGACGGGAGGGCCAGAACGCTGGAGGAAGTAGGAAAAGAGTTTGACGTAACCAGAGAGCGGATCCGGCAGATCGAGGCAAAGGCTCTTCGCAAGCTTCGCCATCCAAGCCGCAGCAGGAAGCTGAGAGACTATCTGGATTAAAGAGAGGATTTATGGAATTATCAAAAAGACTGCAGGCAGTGGCGGATATGATCCCGCCGCAGGCGGCAGTGGCGGATATAGGGACAGATCATGCCTACATTCCCATTTATTTGACAGAGCATCGGCTGGCAAGGCGGGTCGTTGCCATGGATGTGGGAAAGGGTCCCTTGGAACGTGCAAGAGAACATGTCAGGCAGTATGGATATGAAGACCGGATAGAACTTCGACTGTCAGACGGGCTGGAGCAGCTGAAGCCGGGCGAGGCAGATACTATGGTGGCAGCGGGAATGGGAGGTCCTCTTATGATCCGGATCCTGGAGCAGGGAAGAGACCGGGTCAAAGAGCTGAAAACCTGTATCCTTCAGCCACAGTCGCAGATGGCAGAAGTCAGAAAATATCTGGAAGAGCGGCAGATGCAGGTGACAAAAGAAGATATGGTGGAAGAAGACGGGAAATTTTATCCCATCCTGAAGGTGGAGCATGGAAAAGAAAGCAGTCTGTCACCGCTGGAGCTGCAGTATGGAAGAAGACTGCTTGCCGGTCGGCATCCTGTGCTGAAGCGGTTCCTGGAGAGAGAGTACCGGATAAAAACAGAGATCCGCAGGGGACTTTTAAAAGAAAAAGAAAGTGCTCGTGCAAAGAAAAGGCTGGCCTGTCTGGAGGAAGAAATCGAGCTTGTGGTGCAGGCGCTGTCCTGTTACGGAGTGGACGTCTGAAGATACTGCGAAAGTGACAGGGAAGGAAGGGCATAAGGAGGAACAAAAGATGCTTTGCAGCAAGATCATAGAAGAGATCGAGAAAGCATACGGCAGGGCGTATGGGATGGAAGGAGATAATATTGGTCTTTTGACGGGAAGGGCAACAAAAGAGGTCACACATATTTATGTGGCGGTAGACGCGGTAGAGGAAACGATCCAAAGAGCAAAGGAAGCAGGAGCAGATATGCTGCTTACCCATCATCCCATAATCTATGGTTCTCTCAGGCAGATCACAGACCAGACGGCTCTGGGCAGAAACTTGTTGTATCTGATAGAAAACGGGATTCCCTGCTACGCGCTGCATACGAATTATGATGTGATCACCATGGCGGGGAAAGCTTCTGACCGGCTGGGACTGGTCGGGCGGGAAGTCCTTCTTCCTACCTGCGAGGAGGCAGGGAAGCAGATGGGGATCGGACAGGTGGGAGAACTTCCGGAGGAGATGCTTCTGAAGGACCTGGCGGCGGTGGTAAAGAAAGCGTTTCAGGCGGAAGGGATCCGCACCTTTGGGCGGCCGGAAAAAAAGATACGCAAGGTGGCAATCTGTCCCGGATCAGGGCGGAGCACACTGGAAAGTGCCTTGAAAAAAGGCGCGGACGTACTGATCACCGGTGATATCGGCCACCATGACGGACTGGACGCCATGGAGCAGGGAATGGCAGTGATGGATGCAGGCCATTATGGGATCGAGCAAATCTTTTTGCAGGACCTTACGGAAGAATTGAGAAGGATGTTTCCCGACATTACCGTGACAGCAGAAGAGAGGCACTCTCCCTTCTTTGTTTCCTAGGAAATACCGGGCCGCAGGCTTCCTTCTCATCTGCAGAAAAGCAAAGGAGAAGGAAAAGGCAGGAGACGATGAAGGAAGAAAGGAGGATGGGATGGAAAACGGCGTTTATCAGGTAAAGATAAAAGGGACAACAAAAGTGTTTCCGGAAGGAACTACGCTAAAAGAGGTGGCGGAGCAGTTTCAGGAAGCATACAGATTTCCTGTCGTGCTGGCGTTTGTAGATGGGAAACTGCAGGAGCTGCATAAGAGGCTGACAAAGGATTGTGAGATCTGTTTTGAGACCATAGCTGACAGCCTGGGCTATAATGCTTATCAAAGAAGTCTTTGCCTTCTTATGGTAAAAGCCATTCACGATCTGGATCAACATACCTACAGACATAAAGTCAGGATCCACTATTCCATCAGTGGAGGATATTACTGTACCCTTACCAATCAGGAAACCTGTGAGAAAGATTTTCTGGAAAAGGTAGAAGCACGGATGCGAGAACTGGTAAAGATGAATCTGCCGATAGAAAAAACCTCCGTGCATACGGATGAGGCCATTTCCAGATTCCGCAGATACAGAATGTTTGACAAGGAAAGACTGTTTCGCTACAGAAGAGTTTCCCGGGTCAATCTGTACCGCATCAATGAATTTGAAGACTACTATTATGGATATATGGTTCCGGAAACGGGGATTTTAACGCAGTTTCGCCTGCAGGCCTATGAAGAAGGGTTTGTCCTGTTGTTTCCGGTAAAATCCAGTCCCGACAGGGTGGCCCAGTTTCAGCCGCCCAGAAAGCTGTTTCAGGTGATGCAGGAATCCACCAGATGGGGAGATATGCAGGGAATTGAGACGGCGGCGGACTTAAATGATGCCGTGACGGGAGGACACACCCGGGAAATGATCCTGGTGCAGGAGGCGCTGCAGGAAAAGAAGATCGCAGAACTGGCAGAAAGGATCTCAAAAGATGGAAAAAAGAAGATCATCCTGATCGCAGGGCCTTCTTCTTCCGGAAAGACTACTTTTTCGCACCGTCTTTCAATCCAGCTTCGGGCAAATGGCATGAAACCGCATCCCATTGCGGCGGATAATTATTTTGTGGAGCGGGAGGATACCCCTAAAGACGAGAACGGCGAATATGATTACGAATGCCTGGAAGCTTTGGATCTGGAGCTGTTTAGCCGACAGATGCAGGAGCTTTTGGAAGGAAGGGAAGTGGATCTTCCCACCTTCAATTTCAAAACAGGAAAAAAAGAATATGGTCTGCAGAAAAAGAAACTGCAGAAGAACGATGTCTTGATCATTGAAGGCATCCATTGCCTGAATCCGAAGATGACGCAGCATATGCCAAAGGATGCGCAGTTTAAGATCTACATCAGTGCGCTGACTCAGCTGAATATTGACGAGCATAACCGGATCCCCACCACAGACGGGAGGCTGATCCGCAGGATCGTGCGGGATGCCAGAGTCAGGGGAGCGTCTGCGCAGAAGACCATTGCCATGTGGGATTCTGTAAGAAGAGGAGAGGAAGCTTATATTTTTCCTTATCAGGAACAGGCGGACGTCATGTTTAATTCTGCTTTGATCTACGAAATCGCTATCCTGAAGCCTTATGTGGAAGCCAATCTGTTTGGCATCGACAGACAGAGTCCGGAATATCTGGAGGCAAAAAGGCTTTTGAAATTCATGGACTATTTTGTAGGGATCGGAAGTGAAAACGTTCCGGATAATTCTCTTTTAAGGGAGTTTATCGGAGGAGGATGCTTCTCCGTGACCTGAAAAGTCTGTTGCTGTCATTATGATGAAATGCCAAAGAGCCCGTTTCCTCGGTATTATCCAGAAGGAACAGGCTCTCTTTTTTTGGCGCTATAAAATATGTTCTGGGAAATGACCTCCCATGAAGTAATGACCTCCCATGAAGTAACGACAGATCCTGAAACACAATAAATTTTATCAATGGCATCAGAGGCGGCAGCTTTAACGGGATTTCACTTCCCTCCACATCTGATTGTAGATCCTGTCGTTTTTTTCTCCGAGAAAATTAAAGGTTTCACAGTTTTCCAGCTGCTGGGCTGACGGGAAGGCCACCGGACTGTTGCGGATCGCCTCATCCTTGATCAGCTCTCTGGCAGCTTCATTCGGAGTAGAGTAAGTAATATAATCAAAATTCATCTTGGCAATATCGGCACGGCAGAGGAAGTTAATAAAGGCCTCTGCATTTTTTTTATGCTTTGCATTTTTGGGGATCACCCAGGAATCGATCCAGACATTGGAGCCTTCCTGCGGGATCACATACTCCAGGTCAGGGTTTTCCGACTGGGTGTAGATGGCTTCCCCGGAATAGATCACGCCGATGGCCGCCTCGTTCCCGATCATCTTATCCCGAACCTGATCGATCACATAAGCCTGAATCAGAGGCTTTTGCTTCAAAAGCAGAGCTTTTGCCGCTTCCAGTTCATCCAGATCCGTGGAATTCAGGGAATATCCCAGATATTTTAAAGCAACGCCGAAGGCATCCCGCACACTGTCCTGCATCAGGATATTGTTCTTGTATTTGGGATCCCACAGAATGGACCAGCTGGTGACCGGTTCGGTGACCATGGTCTTGTTATAAAGGATCCCTACAGTTCCCCAGCAATAGGGGACGGAGTACTTATTTTCCGGATCAAACTGCCGGGACTGATCCAGGTAGGTTTGGCCGATGTTCTTGATATTGGGAATGTTCGTATAATCGATCTCTGCCAGAAGATCATTTTGGATCATACGCTGGATCATGTAGTCAGAGGGGCAGACCACATCATAGGCAATGGCGCCCGACTGGATCTTGGGGTACATGATCTCATTGGTCTCAAATTCCTCGTAGACCACCTGGATCCCTGTTTCTTTTTCAAACAGTTCCAGAATCTGGGGATCCATATATTCTCCCCAGTTGTAGACGATCACCTGGTTATCGCTGCTTAATTTATCGCGGGAGGCGTAGAAAACGCCGCTTATGGTGATCAGAAGGATCATAACAGCCGGCACCACTTTTTTCAGCACGAAGGTACTGACAGCCTGCCGTTTAGACACGCCGGAAGCGGCCGGATGCCGGCCTTTCTTTTCATCAGGAGCCAGATTCACCAGGATCATCAGCAAAAGCACAGAAAGAAACAGCAGGGTAGAAAGAGCGTACATTTCCGGCTTGATCCCTTTTCGTACTTCACTGTAGATTTTTGTGGAAAGGGTGTCTACCCCGGGCCCTTTTGTAAAGTGGGTGATGATAAAATCGTCCAGGGACATGGTAAAGGCCAGCAGAAATCCGGAAGATACGCCGGGCAGGATGTCCGGGAATACCACTTTAAAAAAAGCATACAGGGGGGAAGCTCCCAGATCCAGAGCTGCCTCGTAGGTGCTTACATTGGTCTGCTTCAGCTTTGGCATGACGCTCAGGATCACGTAGGGAATATTGAACGTGATATGTGCGATCAGGATCGTGGAGAAGCCAAGCGAAAAGCGAAACGCGATAAACAAAAGCATCAGGGAGATACCGGTTACGATATCGGCATTTAACATGGGGATATTGGTAACGCCCATCATGATGGTACGGTATTTCTTTTTCATGGAATGAATGCCGATGGCGGCTGCCGTACCGATCAAAGTGGCGATCAGGGCAGACAGCAGAGCGATCAGAAGAGTGGTATAAAGGGCACTCATGATCTGATCGTTCTGAAACAGGCGCTCGTACCATTTCAGGGTAAATCCTCCCCATTTTGACCGAGACTTGGAGCTGTTAAAGGACAGAACCATTAAAGTCACGATAGGAGAGTAAAGCAGTATAAAAATAAGAACCAGATAAAACCGTTGTAAAAATCTGCGGATCAAAATGCATTTCCCTCCCCGTCTTTATCGTATTTGGCTATAAGCGCCATGCTGATAATAATGAATATCATTAAAACAAGAGACAGTCCGCTGCCTACGTTCCAGTTGCTTCCCTGCTTGAATTCCTGCTCGATGACATTTCCGATCAGCAGGATCTTGCTGCCGCCCAGAAGGTCGGAGATCACAAAGGTAGTAAGGGCAGGGACAAATACCATGGTAATGCCGCTGATGATCCCGGGAACGCTAAGGGGCAGGATGATCCGGAGAAAAGTCTGTACCGGATTGGCGCCCAGATCCCTTGCAGCTGCGATCACATCTTTGTCGATCTTGGAAAGAACGTTATAGATGGGCAGGACCATAAAGGGCAGGAAATTATAGACCATCCCCAAAATGATGGCATAGGGCGTGTTGATGATCTTCAGGCCGGGCAGATGAAGAAAATGCAGGATGGCATTGATGGTGCCGTTTTTTTCCAGAAGATTCTGCCATGCCAGCGTCCGAAGCAGAAAGTTCATCCACATAGGCAGGATGAAGATCAGCACAATGAAGCTGGACTGGTTCATCTGAAAATCTCGCAGGATCATGGAAAGGGGATAGGCCAGAAGCAGGCACAAAAGCGTGCTGATAAATGCAAGTAAAAGGGCCAGACCCAGCGCTTTCAGGTTTTCCGGGGTAGTGATCTTTGCCAGGTTCAGCAAAGTAAAATTCTTTTTGGTGTCTGTCAGTCCGTAATAAAAAATCATGATCAGGGGGATGATGATAAAGGAGATCATCCAAAACAGGTAGGGACCGGACAGAAGCTGTTTGAGTTTTCTGTTCTTATTCTTCAATGGTAGCCGCCTCCGCATCTTCTGATTCTGGTTTTTTCATGATCTGGATATTAAAAGGGTCTACCTGGATGCCTACTTCGGTACCGACCTCCACCAGATCGGTACTGTGGACCAGCCATTCAAAATTGTTGGCGAGGACTTCCATCTCATAGTGGACGCCTTTGAAGATCAAGTGTGTGACAACACCCTCTATGATGCCGTCCTCCGGCTTCACCAGATCGATATCCTCAGGACGGATCACGGCGTCCACCGGCTGATTTTTTCCGAATCCTACATCCACACAGGGGAAATTGGCGCCCAGGATCTTTACCAGCTTATCCTCCACCATGGTGGCGGAGAGGATATTGCTTTCCCCGATAAAATCGGCGACAAAAGCGTTCTTAGGCTCATTATAAATATCCTCCGGCGTTCCGATCTGCTGGATGTAGCCCTGGTTCATGACCACGATGGTATCGGACATGGTAAGCGCTTCTTCCTGATCGTGGGTCACATAGACAAAGGTGATTCCCAGTTCGTTTTTCAGGCGGATCAGTTCGTACTGCATATCCTGGCGAAGCTTGAGATCCAAAGCTCCCAGCGGTTCGTCCAGAAGAAGAACCTTGGGCTCGTTGACGATGGCGCGGGCGATGGCGATCCGCTGCTGCTGACCGCCGCTGAGGGAATCCGGCATCCTGTCTTCAAAGCCTTCCAGGTTGACCAGCTTTAGGGCATAACGGATCTTGTCCTGGATATAAGCCTTGGTCTTTCCCTTGATTTTCAGACCGAATGCAATATTGTCGGCAATGGTCATGTTGGGGAAGAGCGCATACTTTTGAAACACGGTATTTAATTGGCGCTTATTGGGAGCCAGGTCGGTAATATCCTGCCCGTCAAAAACGACACTTCCGGTATCGGGAGATTCAAATCCGCCTAAAATACGCAGGAGAGTCGTTTTTCCGCAGCCGCTGGGACCCAGCAGTGTGAGAAATTCATTTTCCCGGATGTACAGGTTCAGATCATCCAGAACCAGATTACTCCCGTAAGATTTTGAAATGTGTGTAAGGTCAATTAATTTGTGCGACATGGCAATCTTCCTCCGATCATGTAATGGTATGGGGTTAGAAGCTGGGAGGCGTGCTGACCCAGATAATGACAGCGCCCGAGGGGGAACCCGCTTCTATATAGTGTTCCCGGTTTGGGATAAAATAAAAGGCTTCTCCTTTTTTTGCAAGATGAACATCATTCCCGATATGAAGGCGGATACTTCCCTTCAGGACAT
Organism: Suipraeoptans intestinalis; assembly: GCF_034091795.1. Lineage (NCBI taxonomy): Bacteria > Bacillati > Bacillota > Clostridia > Lachnospirales > Lachnospiraceae > Suipraeoptans > Suipraeoptans intestinalis. The sequence goes on from NZ_JAXFXH010000026.1 coordinate 57,036, forward strand.
AACCAAATTCCTCTCCTTCATGGGGAATGTCCCGGTAGGTGCTTCCGCCGGGGCCCAGAGTCAGACGGATGGGTTCCATCATATTTTTCTGCGCATTGGGGATGATCCATTCTGTCTTGTTGTTCAGCTGGGTTTCTTCTTTTTCAAAGTAGTCTTCGTCGCGGAACACGACCTGCTCTTTGGTGTCCTCCTGAAAAAAAGCGCTGATGGTGGTTCCCAGACACTGCAGGATATCCACCAGAGTAGAAATCGAAGGGGAGGTCAGATCCCGTTCCAGCTGGGAGATGAAGCTCTTGGACAGTTCCGCACGATCAGCCAGTTCCTCCTGGGTCAGATCTTTGGCGATCCGAAGCTGACGAAGCTTGTTTCCTATGTTCATAACAGTCTCCTTTTGTGTTAAATAAAAATAAACACAGAGTTTAGTATTTATTAACTTTACCAAAACACATTATACTATGTATCTGCAAAAAATCAAGATGAAAAAAAGATATTTTTCACGTATGTTTTGGAAATTTGAAAGGGATGAAATCAGGGGCCTCGGCGGAGGCGTTTCGAAAAAATACCGGAGAATTTTTCTGACATTTTTGCGTATCCGAAAAACTCTCCGGCAGGATGACAAATCGTTAAAACGAATCTTGAAAGGAAGCGCTGTAGACCTTTTTCAGAGCGTCCAGACGGGAAGAGGCATGAAGAAGCAGCAGGTCCGCAAGAGTCAGGGCTGTCATGGCCTCTACCACACTGACGACCCGCGGGACAATGGAAGGGTCGTGCCTTCCGGAAATGGACAGAACCGTGTTTTCTCCCGTTTGTGTAACCGTATCCTGAGGCAGACCGATAGACGGGGTGGGCTTTACAGCCGCGCGGAAAAGCAGAAGATCCCCGTCACTGATCCCCCCCAGTATGCCGCCTCCGTGGTTGGAGGATTTATGGATCTGACCGTCGGCAGCAAAAAAACAGTCGTTGTACTGACTTCCAAGGAGAGAGGAAGCGGAGAAGCCAAGACCGAATTCAATCCCCTTGATCCCACCGATAGAAAGGACGGCATGGGAAAGCAGGGCGTCCAGCTTTTGGAAAACAGGCTGCCCAAGACCCGCCATAAGGCCTCGGACATGACATTCTACCACTCCGCCGCAGGAATCTTTCTTCTTCCGGTTCTTCTGCAGGAGCAAGAGAGCCGCCGAAGAAAGACCCTCATGAGGAAGGGAAACGGGAGAGCGAGGGAGAAAAGCAAAATCTTCCTCTCCCTCCGGCAGGTGAATGGGGCCGAGAGAGCGCGTAAAGGCGGTTATGGAAATGCCGAATTCTTTCAGGAGAAGGGAGGCCACCGCTCCGGCGGCAACACGGGCAGCGGTTTCCCGTCCGGAGGAGCGTCCGCCTCCCCTGTGATCCCGGATCCCATATTTTTGCTGGAAAGAAAAGTCGGCATGGCCGGGGCGGAAGCAGTGTTTCATCTGTTCGTATTCTTCCGGTCTCGTGTCCGTATTGGGAATCAGAAGACTGATGGGAGTCCCGGTGGTATACCCGTTGAAAACGCCGGACAGGATCTGCACCTGATCGACTTCCTGTCGAGAGGAGACAGCCGGGGAAACGCCCGGACGCCTGCGGTCCAAAAATGGCTGTATGTCCCGGGCAGAGAGGGGAAGGCCTGCCGGGCAGCCGTCGATTACGACGCCGGTCGCCTCTCCATGAGATTCCCCCCAGGTTGAGATCTGAAACAGTTGTCCATAAGTAGATCCAGACATAAGCTACCTCCTTTGCAAGTCCGTTTGTAAATGTATCTGCGGGATTTCCAGAAGCTTCTGATACAGAAGTCCAACAGGAAGGCCCACTACCGTGTAAAAATCTCCCTGAATGGATTTTACCATCAGAGAACCAAAATCCTGTATGCCATAAGCGCCGGCCTTATCCATGGGAGAACCGGATCGCAGGTAAGCACAGATGATATGGCGCATGGCCGGCGAATCTTTAAAAAATTCTACCGTGGCAAAGGAAGAAAAAGTGTGGTCATAGGAAGGGGCAAGCAAAGTGACGCCGGTATAGACCCGGTGAGTGATCCCGCACAGGGATAACAGCATTTCCTCCGCCTCTTTGGAATCACGGGGCTTTTCCAGGATCCGGTCACCGGATACCACCACCGTGTCTGCTCCGATCACCACGTCGGAGGGGAAGCTTCGGAAGACGGAAAGAGCCTTTTCACGAGACAGGGCTTTTGTAAGATGGTCCGCCTGTCGGTAGGCATCCAGATGAGCCGTCTGTGCCCGGAGCTTCCGAGAGATGGAAGCCTCCTCACAAGGAGCGGTCCTTACAGAAAAAGAAAGACCGCAAAGCTCAAGGAGCTGTCGCCTTCTGGGAGACTGACTGGCTAAAATGATCTGCAAGATGGTATCCTCCTTCACCGTAAAAATCTATCTGAACACAGAATAGTACATTCTACGGAAAAAAGAAAGAAAAAATCGAGGGGGAAAGTTCTCACTTAGCATAAAAGGAGGCGGGAATTCCTCCGGCTGAAAGGACTTTTTGTACAAAATTAAGTGTAAGAAATACTTTTGCTGTACTTTTAAAAGTAGTCATACTATAATAAGAATTGTTATGATATTTCAGTAAGGTTCTAAAGGAGTATGGATAGATGACAAGGAAGAGAAAGAGAAGAAACTGGAGGAGAGAAAAGGCAATTGAAAAATCTGTGGAAAAAGTAGGCAAAAAAGCCAAAGGGATGTCGAAAGGACTGAAGATCACCCTGATCATCCTGGGCTCCCTGCTGGGAATCCTGTGCCTGATATACGCAGGGTTTATTTTGTATTTCCAAAGTCATTTTCTCTTCTATACCAAGATAAATGGAAACGATTTTTCGCTGAAAAACATAAAACAGGTAGAATCGTTTATGGAAAAGCAGGTGGAAGGCTATGCGCTGACGCTGGAAGAATCTGACGGAGATACGGAAGAAATCAGAGGGGCGGATATTTCACTGGAATATGTAAGGGGAGAGGAGCTGAACCGGCTGGTGAAGGAGCAGGATTCTCTTTTCTGGATAAAATCCCTGTGGAAGCATCCGAAGATCACGGCAAAGGTGGGAGTGTCTTACAATGAATCCCAACTGGAAGGTGTGATCAAGCGTCTGGAGATCATGAAGCCGGAAAATCAAAAGCCGTCTGCCAATGCCCATCCTGAATTTCAGGTGGACCATTTTGTGGTGGCGCCGGAAGTGATCGGAACGGAAGTGAATACGGAGCAGTTCAACAAGGAGGTCAGGGAAGCCATCGACGGGTTCCGCCCCAGATTGGACATGGTAAAAAAGGGCTGTTACATCCTGCCCAAGTATTTGTCCGATTCCAAGGAAGTGATCCAGGCGGCCAAGGACATGAACACCTATCTGGGAGCCCAGATCACCTACGACCTGACTCCGGTGACGGAAGTGGTGGATTCTGCCGTGATCTCCCAGTGGGTCAAGGTGGACGACAATATGCAGGCTTCTTTCGACGAGGAGGCGGTCCGGGGATATGTGCAGTCCCTGGCGGAAAAGTATGACACCAAGGGAAAGCCGAGAAATTTCACAACGGCCACAGGAGAAGTGGTGACGGTAGAGGGAGGCAGCTACGGCTGGAGGATCGATCAGGATGCGGAGTATGACGCGCTGCTTGCAGATATCAAGAACGGAACGGTAGTGACACGGGAGCCAAATTACAGCAGCCGGGCGGCAAGCCACTCCGGAAACGACGTAGGAGGCACCTATGCCGAAGTAAACCTGACCACACAGATGATGTATTATACCCAGAACGGACAGGTGGTTCTGGAATCCCCCATCGTAACCGGCAATCCCAACCTGGGAAGAAATACGCCCCAGGGCGTTTATACCGTGGCATATAAAACCAGAAACGCAGTGCTTCGGGGAAGAAAACTGGAAGACGGAAAATACGAATATGAATCGCCGGTACAGTATTGGATTCCATTTAATGGGGATATCGGGTTCCATGACGCCAGCTGGCAGCCTACCTTCGGGGGAGACTGGTATCTTCACAACGGATCCAGGGGCTGTATCAATATGCCCACAGACAAAGCGGCTCAGCTATATGATCTGATCAGTGCGGGAATTCCGGTGGTTTGTCATTTTTAGGAGAAGAAGAGGTTAGAATGTATCAGATACAAAAGAAAGACGGACGTGCCAAGCGAGGAAGGCTTCAGACGGTGCACGGCGTAATAGAAACTCCGGTATTTATGAACGTGGGAACGGCTGCAGCCATAAAAGGAGCCGTTGCCACGACGGATCTGCAGGAGATCCGCACCCAGGTGGAACTGTCCAACACATATCACCTGCATGTAAGGCCGGGGGATCAGATCGTAAAAAAACTGGGAGGCCTGCATAAGTTTATGAACTGGGACAAACCGATCCTGACGGATTCCGGCGGGTTTCAGGTGTTTTCCCTGGCGGGTCTTAGAAAGATCAAGGAAGAAGGCGTCTATTTCCAGTCTCATATTGACGGCAGAAAGATTTTCATGGGGCCGGAGGAGAGTATGCAGATCCAGTCGAATCTGGCATCCACCATCGCCATGGCCTTTGATGAATGTCCCTCCAGTACGCTGGACAGAGACTACATCGGTCATTCCGTGGATCGGACGACCAGATGGCTGGTTCGCTGTCAGGAAGAAATGAAACGCCTGAATGCACGACCGGATACCATCAATTCCCACCAGATGTTATTTGGAATCAACCAGGGAGGCGTATTTGAAGATATCCGCATCCGCCATGCAAAGGAGATCAGCCGCCTGGATCTGGACGGGTATGCGGTAGGAGGACTGGCAGTGGGAGAATCCCACGAGGAGATGTATCGGATCCTGGACGAGGTGGTTCCGTATCTGCCGGAGGAAAAACCGACCTATCTGATGGGCGTAGGAACGCCTGCCAATATCCTGGAAGCGGTAGAGAGAGGCGTGGACTTTTTTGACTGTGTCTATCCCAGCAGGAACGGACGGCACGGCCATGTATATACCAACAGCGGGAAGAAGAATCTTTTCAATGCAAAATACGAGCTGGATGACAGACCTATCGAAGAGGGATGCCGGTGTCCGGCCTGCCGGAATTATTCCAGAGCCTACATCAGGCATCTGCTGAAGGCAAAGGAAATGCTGGGAATGCGGCTCTGTGTTCTGCATAACCTGTATTTTTATAATACTATGATGGAGGAGATCCGTCAGGCGATCGAGGCAGGAAACTACCGGGAATATAAGAAAAGAAAGCTGGACGGGATGCAGGGAAAGTAGAGAAATCTTTAAAATAGCTTGATGAAATAAGAGATATTGTGTATGATAGCAATTGACAATCTAAGAAAGCAGGAGGAAAAAGGATGTACGCATTAGCAGCACAGGGATTGGGAGGAAACTGGGGAGTCCTTCTTATCGTATATGTAGTCATATTCGGGGGATTCTGGTTCTTATTCATGAGACCGCAGAAAAAGGAACAGAAAAGGATTCAGGCAATGATCGCAGAGCTGGAAGCAGGAGATACTGTATTGACCACCAGTGGGTTTTACGGAGTGGTGATCGATGTGTCAGAAGAAGATATCATTGTAGAGTTCGGAAGCAACAAAAACTGTCGTATTCCGATGCAGAAGTCGGCTGTTGCAAGAGTAGAAAAGGCGTCAGAGGCTTAATAGATAACAGTTGTGTGAAAAGGAGAAGGTATGATCTTGGAGGGAAACCTGAAGGTCGTACCTTTTTTGCAGCCGTGCGGTGAAGGAACTTTCCGAAGAGGGAACTGCCTGCACCTCTCTGGAGTATGCCATACGGCTGGGGAAAGAGGTCTCGCAACGGGAGAAGGAGAAGTAGAAGCAGGCGGTCTAACGGCAAGAAAAGAGCAGGGAAAAAGCAGGAAAAAATCCCGGAAAACCAGTGTTTTGTACAGATCCTCGTACAATCTGTGTACAAAATCAAGTGCATAAACAAAAACGGAAATTATTATTAAAATGTCTATTGAAAAAGAGGGAAGCCGGTGTTATACTCGCCCTGTAATTGATAACAAATCTCAATTTGAAGGGAGAATCAGATATGGCAGGCAACGGATATGAAGGAAGAGAATGGGATGGATTTCGCGGAACAGGATGGAAGGAAACCGTAGATGTCAGACGGTTCATCCAGGAAAATTACAAACCCTATGAGGGGGATGAAAGCTTCCTGGAAGGTGCCACAGAAGCCACGAATCGCCTGTGGGGCAGACTGCAGGAGCTTCAAAAGGAAGAAAGAGCAAAAGGGGGCGTGCTGGACATGGAAACCCAGGTGGTTTCCGGAATCACTGCTTACCCGGCAGCTTATATCCTTCCGGAGGAGAAGGAGCTGGAAAAAGTGGTGGGACTGCAGACCGACAAACCGCTGAAAAGAGCCTTTATGCCCTATGGGGGGATCAATATGGCAGAAAAGGCATGCACGACCTACGGCTATACGCCCAGTGAAAAGCTGCATGAGATCTTTACCAAATACCACAAGACCCATAATCAGGGAGTGTTTGACATCTATACGCCGGAGATGAAACGGGCCAGAAAGAGTAAGATCATTACAGGACTTCCGGATACCTACGGAAGAGGACGGATCGTAGGAGATTATAGAAGGGTGGCGCTTTACGGCCTGGATTTCCTGATCGAAAAGAAGGAGCAGGATTTTGCCAACAGCGAGCGGCATGGTTTAAGAAGTACAGATTTCCGGCTGCGGGAAGAGATCCGGGATCAGATCAAGGCACTCCATGAAATGAAAGAGATGGCACAGATCTACGGATACGACATTTCAAGACCGGCAAAGGATGCCAGGGAGGCGGTGCAATGGCTGTACTTCGGATATCTGGCAGCCATTAAGACCCAGAACGGAGCAGCCATGAGCGTGGGAAGGATTTCCACTTTTCTGGATATTTATCTGCAAAGAGATCTGGAGAGGAATCTTTTAACAGAGGCAAAAGCCCAAGAACTGATCGACCATCTGGTGATGAAGTTCCGTATGGTAAAATTTGCAAGGATCCCTGCCTACAATGAACTGTTTTCGGGAGATCCGGTGTGGGCGACCCTGGAGGTGGCCGGTCTGGGGCAGGACGGAAGAAGTATGGTAACCAAAACGGACTTCCGGTTCCTGCACACTCTGGAGAATATGGGACCGTCCCCGGAGCCTAATCTGACGGTGCTGTATTCCCAGCGGCTTCCGGAGAAATTCAAGAAATATGCGGCCTACATCTCCATTGCCACCAGTTCCGTGCAGTATGAAAATGATGATGTAATGCGGCCGGTGTGGGGAGACGATTATTCCATCTGCTGCTGTGTATCTGCCACGCAGACGGGAAAAGAGATCCAGTTTTTTGGAGCGAGAGCCAATCTGGCCAAGTGCCTTCTTTACGCTATCAATGGAGGCGTGGATGAAAAAAGCAAGGCGCAGGTAGGACCGGCCTATGAGAAGATCACTTCGGAATACCTGGACTATGACGAGGTGATGAAGAAATATGACGATATGATGGAGTGGCTGTCCAAGCTGTATGTAGATACCCTAAATATGATCCACTATATGCATGATAAGTATTACTATGAGGCGGCAGAAATGGCGCTGATCGACAGTGATGTAAGGCGGACGTTTGCCACAGGAATCGCAGGATTTTCTCATGTGATCGATTCTCTTAGCGCGATCCGGTATGCAAAGGTAAAGCCTGTCCGTGATGAAAACGGAATTGCAGTGGATTTTGAGATCGAAGGGGACTTTCCCAGATATGGAAATGACGACGACAGGGCGGACCAAATCGGAGTTTGGCTTTTGGAAACCTTTATGGCAAAATTGAAGAAGTGCCATACCTACAGGGATTCCGAGCCCACCACCTCTGTTCTGACCATTACCTCCAATGTGGTTTATGGAAAGGCAACGGGAACTCTGCCGGATGGAAGAAAGGCGGGAGAACCGCTGGCTCCGGGAGCCAATCCTTCTTATGGAGCAGAGACCAACGGACTGTTAGCTTCTCTGAATTCTGTCGCAAAGCTTCCCTATGAGCTGGCGCTGGACGGAATCTCCAATACTCAGACCATCAGCCCGGATGCGCTGGGACACAGTGAGGAAGAACGAAAGGAAAACCTTACCAGGATCATGGACGGATATTTCCAACAGGGAGCTCATCATCTAAACGTCAACGTATTCGGAACAGAGAAACTGGTGGATGCTATGGAGCACCCGGAAAAACCGGAATACGCCAACTTTACCATCCGTGTGTCCGGCTATGCGGTAAAATTTATCGACCTGACGAGAGAACAGCAGCTGGATGTGATCGCAAGAACCTGCCATAAATCCATGTAGGAAAACGAAGCAAACAGTATGTCGCTGACAGAAGAGGGGGAAGGAAGATGGAAGGCTATGTACATTCAATAGAGACCTTTGGATCTGTGGACGGTCCGGGAGTGCGGTTTGTGATCTTCCTGTCGGGCTGTGGCTTTCGCTGCCAGTACTGCCACAATCCGGATACCTGGAAACTTCATGCGGGGACGCGTCGCACGGCAGAAGAGCTGATAGCGCAGGCAAAAAAGTACAGGCCCTACTGGGGAGAAACCGGCGGGATTACCGTCAGCGGGGGAGAGCCTCTGCTGCAGATAGAGTTTTTGACCGAATTGTTCCAAAAAGCAAAAGAAGAAGGGATCCACACGGTACTGGATACCGGCGGAGGTCCTTTTACCAGGCAGGGAAGATTTTTTGCGGCATTTGAAAAGCTGATGCAGTATACGGATCTGATTCTCCTGGATCTGAAACAGATGGACGAGGCACAGCACAGACGTCTGACCGGTCACACCAATGCCAACGTCAAGGAACTGGCCAGATATCTGGCAGAAAAGAAGAAACCGGTCTGGATTCGACACGTTCTGGTTCCCGGAAGGACGGACAGCGAGGAACATCTTTGTCAACTCAGGGATTTTCTGGATACGCTGTCCAATGTGGAACGGGTGGAGGTGCTTCCTTACCATACCATGGGGGCCTATAAATGGAAAGAACTGGGGATGGTCTATCCGCTGGAAGGCGTCCTGCCTCCCGATCAGGAAAGCATAAAGTACGCAAGAAAGGTCTTGGGAGCAAGATAGGAAACAGGATCCGATGGAGGCAAAAAGCTGCCAAAAAAGCGCACAGAGTCAGAAATTCCGGCACAGCCGGAAGCTGGCTCTGTTTCTCTTTCACTTTAGCAAATTAAATTCTTGAAATCTCAAAGGAAATGCGCTATGATAACAGGCATATAGATTTTTATAGAAAAGAGGGAAACAGATGGATTGGAAGATAGGAGTCATAAAGGGAGACGGAATCGGACCCGAGATCGTAGAAGAGGCGATGAAAGTGTTGGACGCAGTGGCGCGGCTGTACGGACACAACTGTCAGTACCGACAGCTTTTGATGGGAGGAGCTTCTATTGATGTGCACGGAGAGCCCCTGACCGATCAGACGGTAGAAGAGGCAAAAGCCTGCGATGCCATCCTGATGGGATCCATCGGAGGAGATCCGACAGTGTCTCCCTGGTATCTTCTGGAACCGTCCAAAAGACCGGAAGCAGGACTGTTGAAGCTGCGGAAAGAGCTGGGATTATTTGCCAA
>NZ_JAXFXH010000027.1:0-84695 GCF_034091795.1 Suipraeoptans intestinalis
CTTCCGTCCGGAGTGTTTTATGAACATACCACAAGTATCATAGGCAATGGTGTGGCTCTGGATATTCCCGTATTGTTTGGAGAGATCCAGTCCATCGTGGAGCAGGGGGTTCCCATGCCAAAGATTCTGGTATCGGACAGAGCCCAGATGGTCATGTCCTACCACAAGGCGCTGGACGCCTATGAGGAGGAGAGGCTGGGAGGCAAATCTTTTGGATCCACCAAGTCCGGGATCGCGCCTTTCTATTCGGATAAATATGCAAAAACAGGATTTCAGGTCAGCGAGCTGTTTGATGAGGAGCTGCTGAAAGAAAAAGTGGTCCGTGTGGCAGAGCAGAAAAATGTACTGCTGGAAAACCTGTATCACAAACCGGCGATCACACCGGAGGATCTGCTGGAAGAACTCAAAGGATACAAAAAGATGATAGAACCCTATGTGTGCAATACGTCTTTGTATCTGCATGAAGCGCTGAAGGAAGGAAAGGAAGTTTTGCTGGAAGGACAGCTGGGTTCCCTGAAGGATACAGATCACGGGATCTATCCTATGGTGACTTCCTCTTCTACACTGGCAGCCTACGGAGCGATCGGAGCGGGAATCCCTCCCTATGAGATCAAGCAGATCATCACGGTATGCAAAGCCTATTCCAGTGCAGTAGGAGCAGGGGCATTTGTCAGCGAGATCTTTGGAGAAGAAGCAGACGAGCTGAGAAGACGCGGCGGAGACGGCGGAGAGTACGGAGCGACCACAGGACGTCCCAGAAGGATGGGGTGGTTTGACTGTGTGGCCTCCAAGTACGGGTGCAGACTTCAGGGCACCACAGACGTAGCGTTTACGGTGCTGGATGTCTTGGGATATTTGAAAGAAATCCCTGTTTGCGTCGGCTATGAGATCAATGGAGAGGTGACCACCGAATTTCCTACCACACATTTGCTGGAAAAGGCAAAGCCTGTCTGGAAGGTGCTGGAGGGATGGAACTGTGACATCAGCGGCATCCGGGAATATGAAAAGCTTCCCAGACTCTGCAGAGAGTACATTGAATTTGTGGAGGAGCAGATCGGGTATCCGATCACCATGGTATCCAACGGACCGGGAAGGAACGACATTATTTACAGAAAATAGATGAAAGGAGATACGGCAGGCGACCGCCGCCGTAGAAAAAGCGATGAGCAAGACACTATTGGAGCAATGGAGAGGCATTGCCTATGACGAGACGGCAGATAAGGGACAGCTTCAGAATTTCTGGGGATCCTATTTTCAGATAGAAAAGGAGATCTACGAAAAGCTGCTGGAGCATCCGGAGGAGGAAGTCGAAGGAAGCGTAAAGGAACTGGCAGAAAAATACGGGCAGGAAGTGCTGACCATGGTAGGTTTTTTGGATGGGATCAATGAAAGTCTGAAAACGGAAAATCCGATCGAGACCATGGACGAGGATACAAAAGTCAGCCTGGCATTTGACACGGAAAAGCTGTATAAGAATATGGTGGCAGCAAAGGCAGACTGGCTGTATGAACTGCCCCAGTGGGAAAGGATCTATACAGAGGAAGAACGGAAGAAACTGTACAAGGAACAGAAGGAGTCCGGCACTATTCGCAAGGAAAAGAAGGTGGGAAGAAATGAACCATGTCCCTGCGGCAGCGGAAAGAAATATAAGAAATGCTGCGGAAAATAAGGTGTTGACAATTATGGGAACGGTGCTATAATGAGTCCTATATAATCCTGTATAAAAGAAAACACGTTGAAGAGCGAAGAGTAGGATGGGAAATCTTTACAGAGAGAAGAAGCCGCAGGCTGAGAGCTTCTTAGGCAGGAACCATTTGAAAACCACCTCTGAGTGGCTGCAAAACAGCCCGGCGGCACCGTTATCGTCACAATGAAGAGGCACCGGAATTTCCGGTGCAAGCAGGGTGGAACCGCGAGAAGTCAACTCGTCCCTTACGGCAGTATGCTGTAAGGGGCTTTTTTGTTTTATAAGAAAGAGAGACCCTGTGAAACAAGAAAGCTTCCGGTGGGAACGATATTTTGCGGAAGGAAGCTAAAGCAGACATTACAGGACGGCGAAGGATCAGATTCCAGACAGCCGAACACATAAAAAGAAAGAGAGGAAGAAGCCATGAAAGTACAATTAAAAGGCGGAGAAGTAAAAGAATATGCGCAGAGCATGTCCGTGCTGGAGATCGCAAAGGATATCAGCGAGGGACTGGCAAGGGCAGCGACAGCAGGGAAGAAAGACGGAGAGATCGTGGATCTGCGGACAGAGATCCGGGAAGACTGTCAGCTGGAGATCCTGACATTTGAACAGGAAGAAGGAAAAGGAGCATTCTGGCATACTTCTTCTCATATTCTGGCACAGGCGATTAAACGGCTGTATCCGGATACCAGGCTGGCTATCGGACCTTCTATTGAGAATGGATTTTATTATGATGTAGACAGAGAGATTCCCTTTGTAGCGGAGGATCTGGAAAAAATAGAAGCCGAAATGAAAAAGATCGTAAAGGAAAATCTCCCGATCCGGCGGTTTACAAAGCCGCGGGAGGAAGCGGTCGCATATTTTGAAGAAAAGGGAGAAAACTACAAGATAGAACTGGTTCAGGATCTTCCGGAAGGAGAGGAGATCAGCTTCTACCAGCAGGGAGAATTTGTAGATCTGTGCGCAGGGCCTCATCTGATGTCAACAAAGGCAGTAAAGGCAGTAAAGCTTACCAGTCTGGCAGGGGCCTACTGGAGAGGCAGTGAAAAGAATAAAATGCTGACTCGTATCTATGGAATCTCCTACCCAAAGAAGGCGCAGCTGGAAGAATACCTTCACCGGCTGGAGGAGGCCAAAAAGAGAGATCACAGAAAGCTAGGAAAAGAGCTGGGGCTGTTTATGATGTGTGAGGAGGGACCGGGCTTCCCCTTCTTCCTTCCCAAGGGAATGGTGCTGAAAAACACTTTGCTGGATTACTGGAGACAGTTGCATAAGGACAACGGATATGTGGAGATTTCCACTCCGGTGATCCTAAGCAGACATTTGTGGGAGACTTCAGGACACTGGTATCATTACAGAGAAAACATGTACACCACTCAGATCGACGGAGAAGACTTTGCCATCAAACCGATGAACTGTCCCGGCGGAATGCTGGTCTACAAATCGGAACCCCGCTCCTATAAGGATCTTCCGCTGCGTGCAGGAGAACTGGGACTGGTGCATCGTCATGAAAAGTCGGGAGCCCTTCACGGTCTGTTCCGTGTACGCTGCTTTACACAGGATGACGCCCATATTTTCATGACTCCGGAGCAGATCCGAGAGGAGATCAAGGGAGTGGTCAGGCTGATCGACGAGGTTTACAGTCTGTTTGGATTTAAATACCACATCGAGCTTTCCACAAGGCCGGAAAACAGCATGGGAGACGACAGGGATTGGGAGATCGCAACAGAAGGATTACAGGGAGCGTTAGACGACCTGGGACGGGACTATGTCATTAATGAAGGAGACGGAGCTTTTTATGGACCGAAGATCGACTTCCATCTGGAGGATTCTATCGGAAGGACCTGGCAATGCGGAACCATCCAGCTGGATATGCAGCTGCCCCAAAGATTTGAACTGGAATACACCGGAGCGGACGGAGAAAAGCATCGTCCCATCATGATCCACCGAGTGGCGTTTGGATCCATTGAACGGTTTATCGGAATCCTGACAGAGCATTTTGCAGGAGCCTTTCCTACCTGGCTGGCGCCGGTGCAGGTGCGGGTTCTGCCGATCTCGGAGAAGTATGTGGAATACGGAAGAAGCGTGCTGGAGCAGCTGAACCGGGCAGGCATTCGTGGAGAGATCGACGAGAGAGCAGAAAAGATTGGCTATAAGATCCGGGAGACACAGATGAACAAGGTTCCGTACATGCTGGTGGTGGGAGCCAAGGAAGAGGAAGAAGGTCTGGTAGCAGTAAGAAGCCGGTTTGCCGGAGACGAGGGACAGAGATCAACAGAAGCTTTTATATCCGGGATCCTGGAGGAAATTGAAGGAAAGATCCAAAGAGAAGTTCAGAAGGACGAATAGAGAAGAACGGAGATGATATGCAGGAAGATAAAAAAATGACGGAACAGACACAGGAGGAGCAAAAGGCTTATTATACGGCAAAGCCGAAGCTGGGAGGGGGAAAACCTTCCAAGCTTCGGCAACAGTTTGCCAGAGGTATGACCTATTTTCTGGTGATCGCAGCCAGTATCCTGTTTTATTTTGCGCTGCTTAGATTTACCAATATTTCAGATCTGACCAGAAAAATTGCAGAAGTATTAAAGCCGGTCATTTACGGATGTGTGGTGGCATATTTGCTCAATCCCATCGTAAAGCAGACGGACAAGTATTTGCTTCCCGTTCTGGAAAAGACGATGAAAAACAAAAAGAGGGCAGAAAAGCTTTCCAGGGGGACCGGAATCTTTTTGGCGCTGCTGATCATGGTAGTGGTGGTGATTACGCTGTTTAACCTGTTGATCCCGGAGCTTTACAGGAGTATCCTGAAGCTGGCTTATAATCTCCCGGGGCAAATGAACCTGCTGGTCAGGAAGGTCAGTGAGATCCAGCTGGACGATTCTACCACGGGAAAACTGCTGAAGACGGGGATCACAGAAGGAACGCAGATGTTCCAGAAGTGGATCCGGACGGATCTTCTCAGCCGTGCCAATGCCGTGATGTCCAATTTAACGGTAGGAGTTTTCAACATCCTCAACGAAATCTTTAAGTTTTTAGTGGGAGTCATTATCTCTGTATACCTATTGTCCGGAAAAGAAACATTTGCGAAGCAGTCCAAAAAAGCAGTGTATTCCATTTTCCCGTTCAGACAGGCGAACCTGATCCTGCACATCACAACAAAAAGTAATGAGATCTTCGGAGGATTTATTATCGGTAAGGTAATTGATTCTGCCATTATAGGGGTCTTGTGTTTTATCGGACTGAGCGTATTGAAGATGCCCTATGCTATACTGGTAAGTGTGATCGTGGGAACTACCAATGTGATCCCCTTTTTCGGACCTTATATCGGAGCGATCCCCAGCGCCTTTTTGATCATGCTGGAGGATCCCATGAAGGGACTGTATTTTATCATTTTCATTCTGGTACTCCAGCAGTTTGACGGAAATATCCTGGGGCCCAAGATCCTGGGAGATTCTACCGGCCTGTCGGCTTTTTGGGTGGTGGTATCCATTCTTCTGGGAGGCGGAATGTTTGGATTTGTAGGAATGATCATGGGAGTGCCCACCTTTGCGGTATTGTACTACATTGCCGATATGTGGATCAAAGGGCGGCTGGAAAAGAAGGAACTGCCTTTGGATTCTAACTATTACGATATGAAAAGCTATGTGGATGATTCCGGACAGTATTTTCATGAAGAAGGAAAAAAAGGACTGCACTTAGAAGCAGACGGCAAAGACAAAAAGGACAGCAAAATGGAGGAATAGGAAAACATGCCAATTCGAGTACAGAACGATTTGCCCGTCAAAGAGATTTTGGAACAGGAAAACATTTTTGTGATGGATGAACACCGTGCCGTCCATCAGGATATTCGTCCTATCCGGATCGGACTTTTGAATCTGATGCCATTGAAGGAGGACACGGAGCTGCAGATTCTTCGTTCCCTTTCCAATACACCCTTGCAGGTGGACGTGGTGTTTGTCAACGTGGCAAGCCATAAGTCGAAGAACACTCCTACCAGTCATCTGAATAAGTTTTATCAGCGTTTCTATGAGATCCGGGAAGAAAAGTTTGACGGCTTTATCATTACGGGAGCGCCGGTAGAGCAGATGCCCTTTGAGGAAGTGAACTATTGGGAAGAATTAAAGGAGATCATGGAGTGGACCAATGAGCATGTGACCTCTACCCTGCATCTTTGCTGGGGCGCGCAGGCAGGCTTATATTACCACTACGGGATCCAGAAGGTTCCGCTGAAAGAGAAAATGTTTGGCGTATTTCAGCACAGGGTCCTAAATCGAAAAATCCCTCTGGTCAGAGGCTTTGACGATGTATTTTTTGCGCCGCATTCCCGGCATACGGAGGTTCCCATGGAGGAAATCAGAAAGGATGAAAGGCTGACGGTGCTGGCAGAATCAGAAGAAGCGGGGCTGTTTATTGCCACGGCGAAGGAAGGACGGCAGATCTTCGTTATGGGACATCCGGAGTATGACAGAGTGACGCTGGATGCAGAATATAAAAGGGATCTGGAGAAAGGGCTGGCTATTCAGATGCCGGTGAACTATTACCCCAAGGATGACAGCAGGGAAAAACCGCTGCTCACCTGGAGGGCGGCGGCCAACAATCTGTATACGAACTGGTTGAATTATTATGTGTATCAGGCGACGCCCTACGATTGGAGCGGAACGCTTTAAGGAGGAAAGAGCCTACCGGTGTAGGCTCTTTTGTCATATCACAGAAAATACTCTGTCAGGACCGCGCTGCAGCGGTATGAAACCGTGTGGCAAAAGCGATCCGCCGCAGCATGATACGTTAAAACGAAAAACAGGATATAGAAGCAGGATAAAAACCGGAAACGGGATAGAAGAGACCGGGTACGAGAGAACAGACAGAACAGAAGGAGGAGAGAAAGTGGAAGAATTTGTAATGACATGCACCGCCTGTAGAAATCAGTGTGAAATGCGGGGAAAGGCGGAAAAGGGAGAAGTGGTGGAGCTATTGGGAAACGGCTGCATGAGAGGGCTTGCCCGGGCATCAGAGCGTGCAAAACAGATGGAACATATTGATAAAAATGAATAAAAAAACCTTCGGTTTTATGGACATTTCTATAAAAATATACTAAAATAATAAAGATGAAATCAGAAAATACAGGAAAAGAAGGAAGGGAGTTTGTCATGAAGAGAAATGTGATCGTAGGACAGTCGGGCGGACCGACTGCCGCCATTAATTCCAGTCTGGCGGGAGTGTACCGCACAGCAAAGGACAGAGGTGCAAACAAGGTATACGGGATGCTGCACGGGGTGCAGGGACTTCTTCAGGAAAAGTATATAGATCTGTCAGATCATATTAAAACGGAGCTGGATGCAGAGCTTCTGAAGCGTACACCGGCGGCTTTTTTGGGATCCTGCCGCTATAAGCTTCCGGAGATCCATGAAAACAGGGAGGTTTATGATAAGATTTTTGAAATTCTGGACAGGCTGGATATAGAAGCCTTTATCTATATCGGAGGAAACGATTCCATGGATACCATCAAAAAGCTGTCGGATTATGCCATTATCACCGGACATTCCACACGCTTCGTAGGGTGTCCCAAGACGATTGACAATGACCTGGCGTTGACGGATCATACGCCGGGATACGGAAGTGCAGCAAAATACATCGGAACCTCCATGAAGGAGATCATCCGGGATGGATTCTGTCTGGAATATGAAAAAGGTGTGGTGACGATCGTAGAGATCATGGGACGCAATGCCGGCTGGCTGACGGGTGCAACGGCGCTTTCCAAGGGAGAGGATTGCGAAGGACCGGATCTGATCTATCTTCCGGAGATCGTATTTGACCTGGAAGAATTCTGCGGGAAGGTGAAGAAGCTTCTCCAGGAAAAAACGTCTATTGTGGTTGCCGTATCCGAAGGGATTCGTGTGGCAGACGGAAGGTATGTCTGCGAGATGGGAAGCAGCATTGACTTTGTAGACGCTTTTGGGCACAAGCAGTTATCCGGAACCGCTTCCTATCTGGCAAGCTTTATCGCGGGAGAAGTAGGATGCAAGACCAGAGCTATCGAGCTTAGCACCCTGCAAAGATCAGCCTCCCATGCGGCGTCCAGAGTGGATATCCTGGAGGCGTATCAGGTGGGCGGAGCAGCGGTAAAGGCGGCGGATGAAGGAGACTCCGGAAAAATGGTAGTATTGCAGAGACTTTCAGACGATCCGTACCAGTGCGGTACAGAGGTCAAGGATGTCCACAAGATCGCCAATGACGAAAAACTGGTTCCCAGAGCATGGGTCAATGAGGAAGGAACCTACGTGACCGGAGAATTTATATCCTATGTAAGACCGCTGATTCAGGGAGACGTTTCTCCTGTTATGGTAGACGGGATCCCCAGACACCTGTATACTCCCAAGGAATTAAGTCACAGATAGAGAAGAAACAGGACGGATCGAAAGCAGTCATTTCAGAAAGTCCTGACGTTGACGGATCAATTGCCCCTCAAAGTGCACATGGCATTTGGGGGGCGACCTATTTAGAGGGATCGGGTTGCTTTGGGAGAAGGAGCTTTTTTTACAAAATCAATGTCGATTCCTTTTTTATATCCTTTGTAAAACATTCATAAAAATTGACAAATCCTGGAATTCCCTTGTGTTTTTACAAAAAATCATATACTATGAATTCATTCTTAGCAGGGAAACCTGCGTCTATCTGTTTGTCAGCAGATCCTGCCGTATGATCCATCGAAGCGGCACATCATTGTTCCCATTGCATGATCTTAATGAAGAGGTATAGCTGGTTCCCCTTGTATTGGGTTGGCGAAACGGCGTACAGTTGTTCCTATCACAGTGTTTTGGCGAAGCAGCGCATAGTTGTTCCCATTACAAGGTTTTGGCAAAGCAGTATACAGTTGCTCCCAATATAGTGTTTTGGCGAAGCGGCGTATAGTTGTTCTCATTACAAGGTTTTGGAAAAGCAGTATACAGTTGCTCCCCTTACAAGGTTTTGGCGAAACGGCATATATTTGGCCGCATTGTGTTATTTTGAGAGGGAGACGATATCTTTTGCAGCATTGGGATATTTTAGCAGAGAGACAGACAGTTGATCTCACTACATTGTTTTAACAGAGAGGTGTATCATTTGCAGACAGGTCGAAGATTTGATGTACTTCGTCTGATCCAGTGTCAGAAAACATGTCACAGAGGAATGGACAGCGTCAGAGGAAGGCGGCTGACAGACCTTCTGTCTGAAGAAAAGGAGATTTCCAAGGAAGAATTCTTTTCGTGGGTGGAAACCATGACAAAACAGCTGGATCAGTTGTACAAAGACAGGGAAGAGCCCTGCTATCAATTTTTAAATCCTTATTCTATCATCATCAGCACATCCCGGGAGTTGTTTCTTTTAGATTACTCCTCTGAAACCAATCACAAAACTATTCTTTTTATCAATCAAAGAAAGATCCGAAACTTTTTTCTTCCGGAAGGAAGCACATATTACGACAGACCCAGCCTGGCGCTGGATCTGTTTGGACTGGGCAGGACGCTACAATATATCCTGACCTATGGACAGATCACACCGGGACTTGGGAAGAGAGAGGAACTGCAGCTGCGTAAGATCATTTCTGCCTGTCTGCATCCGTCTCCGGCATTTGCATATGGGGCGTTGTTTCGGATAAAGCGAAGGATCAGCGGGCTGAGCCAAAAAAACAAAAGGCAATTGAAAAATCATCGAAAAACATCGGACTCTTCTAAGATAAAAAAAGAGATACCGCATGAAAAAGGAAGACTGGTTTCTCCCAGGAGAAAAAAAGCAGGAAAAATTATCGGGATAGGAGGAGGGATCCTTCTCATCCTGTTGGCAGGATGGCTTTTTATCCCGCAGGCGGTTGGCTTTGAAAAAAGAGAAGAGAAGGAAACGGCAGTAAGAGAAAATGTTGAAACAGGAACACAAAACCCAAAAAGGGGAGAAGACAGAAAAGGCAGAGGAGCCGGACAGAAGGAAAAGAAGAAAGACGCCGGACAGGAAGTGGAAAGGGATATGGCGATAGCATATGTGCTGGAGCAGGGGAATGAGGAGCTGGGAAAAGCGTATTTAAGGATGCTGGCAGAGCGAGGGGGAACGGGGAAAGACATTCAGATTGTAGCGGAGGGGATCCGAAGGAAAAAGGGAGGAAAACAGATAGAAACAAGTTTAAAAAGACTGGAAGGACAAGAAAAGCAAAGCAGGAGCAGATATTATCGACGATTTTTGATCCAGGGGTATCTGCAGTTAAAAAGTACAAGAGGATATGAAAAGGTTATTGAGATCGGACGGGAGTGCCAGAAGGAAACATGGAGTGAAAAAGAAATGTGGGAAATCATGGAAGCCATGGCGATTGCCTGGGAGGAGTTGGGAGAAACAGAAAAATCGGCAAAGGTGTATGAAAATCTGATCGGCCTGACAAAGGAGGAAAAGAAAAAAGAAAGTCTGTACAAGAAAGTGGATTTTTTGATGCGTCAGACCGGGCAGGAAGAGGAGAGGGGAAAGCTTTTGGAAAAAGGCACGGAGGAACTGAAAACCTCCAGGGAATTACGGAACCTTCACATTAAATGGTATTGTGACAGCAAGGAAAAAACCAGGGAAGACTGTGCCGGTGTGATCCAAAAATATTTGCAAGATTGTCCGGAGTTAAGAGAGGACAGGGGATTTCAAAAGCTGCAGGAAGAGTACGGGATACGAGAGGAGGAAGAGAAGATATGGATAGAAAAATAAGAGCGCCACATGGGAAAAAAAGAGAGGGCGTCTGGAAAAAAGCAGGAATGATTTTTTGCATCATAGTCTGTTTTTTGATGAGCCTGGGAGCAGAAGGAAAAGGAGTGGTGAAAAGCGGGGAGATGACGGGAGAAATGGGTGGTAGCGATTCTGCCGGGAGGAACCGGATGGAGGTTTTAGAGGAAGATTTGAGACAACAGCCGTCGGGGATCGAAACCGGAAAAGAAGATTGGCAGGAGGAAAAAGACCGGAAGGAAGGGGAGGGGAGAGAGGAAGAGCAGGAAAAAGAAAATCAGGAAGAAGAAAATCAGGAAGAAGCGAAAGAAAGGGAGAAGGAGCTTGTGGTGGAGGCGTCTTTGCCGGATGGAAAGGGCGGATATTACCGGACATTGCCGGAGGTAAAGATAAGCAGGCAGACCCGGGAAGGAACGATCCGATATCGGTTGATAAGGGAGGACAAAACGGAAAAGGAAGGAGAGATCCCAGAAGGGGGCGAGGGGGCGCTGACAGAAATGAAATTTCCGCAGCAGGAATGGGAAGAGGGGAGGCAGACCCTGATCCTTTGGAGAGAAGACAAGGAAAGCACAGAAAAAGAGGGAACAGACGAGGAAGGAAATTCCAAAGAAACGGGTAGATGGGAGAGAGAATTTTTGATAGATACGGTTCCGCCCCAGATACGGCTGCTGCCGCAGCCGGAGCTTTACGGGTGGCGCAAGGAACCGTTTGCATTTACGGCGTACAGCAGAGACACCGGAAGCGGGGTAGAGACAACCATTTGTTTTGAAAATGGGAAAGAAACTAAAAGAGGGAGAGAGGAAGTGAAAGGGATGGTCACAGGGGAGTCGGTGGAAGGATTACCGATACAGATCCTAATAAGAGCAGAAGATCTGGCGGGGAATATCCAGGAAAAAGGGATAGAGGCCTATGTTGACAAGAAGCCGCCGACCATCACTATCGAAGGAGGAGAGGACTATACGATCACCAGCAAGGCGCTGGAGCTGACCTGCACGATCACGGAAGAAAATCGGCTGGAAGAAGCAGGAGGCGTACTGGAAAGAGAGGAAGGAAAAGAGCAAAAGGAAAAAGTAGAAATAGGAGGTTGGGAAAAAAACAAAAAAGATGCAAAAACCTGTGTCCGGCTGGAAAAAGACGGAAAGTATCAGATAAGGCTTTGGGGAGAGGATCTGGCAGGGCATCAGGCAAAGAAGGAACTTCACGTGATCCTGGACAGCCAGAATCCGGTGATCCGATATGTGGATCAGCTAAATGGAAGCTGCCGGAAAACATTTGTGTGGGAATATCCCATGGAAGATACGATAGAAGATATGACCAGTGTTCAGTACGTGATGGAACTGGACAAAAGAGTCTATGCAGCAGGCGAGGAAGTGACGGAAGAGGGAAGGCACAGACTGACGGTAACAGCGGTGGATGCCGCCGGCAACACAGGGAGAGCACAGGCAGAGTTTATGATAGATCATACACCGCCCGTCGTAATCTGGGAAGGGGCAAACGAGGAAGGGATTTACGAAAAAGCAGTAAATCTGAAGATCCGGACAGAAAAGATGGCAGACCGGATCAGAAGGGTTTGGATCAATGGAGAACTTCAAAAAAGAAAAGGGAAAAAAGAAAGAGAAGATCTGCGGTTTCAAGATCCGGGGACCTATAAGGTGACTGTGGAGGCGGAGGATACAGCAGGCAATACTTCCGTCCAGACACGGTCATTTTCAGTGGTCCAAAGAGCAGGGTGGCTGAAAAGAACGATTCGCAGCCTGAAATATTCGAAAGGGGAGGAAGTCTGGCAGGAAAATAAGAACTTAAACAGAAAAACAGGAAAGCCTGTCAAAAGAAAATGGAATAAAATTGTCTGGACTGCAGGAATCTGTACACTGGTTTGGGGGATCTGGGGAACGGTTCTTTATAAAAAGAGAAAAAAACCGGCTCATAAAAGGGAGGATGCCGGGTAATCGACTTCGCGACACCCGGCACGTATTATGAAAAAGTTTATTCGAAAAATAGTTTGCACTATTGGTCAGTGGTCAAAAGAACGTATCAGAAGAATGAAATCAATCTTAACTGATACGTTCAGTATAAAGAGCAACTATGAAAAAAAAGTGTTTTACAAATGAAAGTTTTTTAAAGGAAAGATGAACAAAGTGTGAACGAAGCTTATCCGCTGACTTCCTTCAGACTTTCCGCCATATTCAGCCTTGAGATTTTTCCGGCCTGTAAAAACTGTACCAGCACATAGGTGGCGATCCCAAGAACAAAGGCGATCAGATACATATAAAAGGGAATAGAAGCCTCAATATATGCGTCCAGTTTACGGAAAGAAATCTGTATCAATTTTTTTGTAAAAATATCCAGCAAAGGCATCAGAAGGAGCAGGTACAGGATCACCGCATTTCTGACAGAAGCAATATAGACCCGGGAAATTTCGCCGGTCTGGAACCCGAAGATCTTTAGATAAGAAATGTCGGTGCGGGACTTATCCAGGATCAGCTTACTAAGCACATAAAGCAGGATCAGATAGAAACAAAGGGAGACTACCAGTAAAGTTGTGCTGACTGACTGGAAAGAATCCAAAAAGTGATCCATATATTTGGAAAGGCCGGCTCTGTCAATTTCTGTGATCAGAAGGTCTTTGTTGAGGGACAGCTTCGTATCAGAAAAATATGCGTTGTAATAAGAGAGATCTTTTCCAAGAAGGCGGTTCAGGTGTTTCAAGGGGAGGTAGACCTCTACGGCATGGATGTCCTTCATGATAACAGCGATCTTCAACTTTTCCGACCGGGAGGTGTAGGGAATCTTCACCTGGATCCGACTGCCTGTTTTTAGTTGGTATTTTCTGGAAAATCCTCTGGAAACAGCAACTTCTCCGGGAGCCAGCCGTCGGATATGGGCGGAGGATTCGTATTTGCTGCCGGATTCCATCCCATAGAAGGAGATTTCTTTTCCCAGAGAATCCAGATCCAGCTTAGCAACAACAGCTTTTTTTGCATCCTCTTGAACCGGCTGAGGGGATTTTATCAAAGTGATATAATTATATTTCATTTCTTTTTGGATATCATCCGTGTATTTGTGAAAGATCGGTTTAAAGGATAGTCCAAAGATCAACATAACATTTGCAAGAAACAGTCCCAAAAACAGCGTCAGGATATTCAGTTTGTTGTCCAAAAGGACGCGGATCCTGAACCGGTGAACAAAGCCCAGTTTTTCCAGAGAGAGGGTTTTCCGGTTTTTCTGTTTTACAAATTCTTTTCGCAGGAACCGCAGAGGAGTCAGGTTCAGCTTTAGGGACAGCATCAGCAGATTCACAAAAAACATAATGGAAACGGGAATGACAGTCGTCAGGATAAATGCGCGCAGACTGAATACAGGAGTAAACGGAGGCAGACTGAAGGAATTGTAATACAAAGCAGAAAACAGATGATAGACCTTGGTGTAAGCAAGGAGATTCCCCAAAGCTGAGGCAAGAATGGTCAGGGAAAGAGGAATACAAAGATAGTGAAAAAGAAGTTCTTTTTTCGTATAGCCGGAAGCCAGGAGAGTACCGATCACAGGAGCTTCGTCTTCGATCAGAGTTCTGGCCTGCATGGTGACCACAAAAGATATAGAGATCAGAATCAGAGTCATCAGTGTGATCATCATGGGGACATCCCCTCCCATATCATCCATGACATAGGTGATACACTTATTGTCGAACCGGGTCACACCGTCTGTAACGGCGGTGCTTTGGTGAACAATCTTTGTTAAGGTATTCAGCTTTTCGTGTGCCTGGGAAGCAGAGAGCTTTTCCTGTGTGTGGTAGGAATAGCAATATTTCAGGGAAGCGGGATCAAAGGTGCGAAAGCCGGAGGCAGATACCAGAGCAATCCCGAAATAGCCGGTGTCCATGACCAGATCCGAACGGTTTTTCAGCAGAGAGCTGTAATCCGGAACAGAGAAAAATCCTACGATCTTAAAGGAATTTCCTGCTAGCTTTATGGTATCGCCGATGCGCTGGTGGTTGGTGGCAGCCATATTTTGAGCAATGGCAATTTCATCCGCCTTTTTAGGCAGCCTTCCCTGAAAAAGAGATGGCAGGTTGATGGAAGTTCTGTTTTGGTAGATCCGTAGGACTTTATTTGGAGAAAAAGTTTCTTCTACATAAAAATTTTGATACAGGCGGATGTTTTCTTTTTCCAGAGAAGCAATCGTATCGGAGCTCAGCTCTTGCGCGGCGGTGAACTGGCCGCTTTCCACTTTTTTCTCCCGGAGATCTCGCTCATACAATTTTTTGATGGAGCCCTGGACGATAAAAAAGGATGACATCATTACCGTGGTTAAAAACAGCAGGAAAAATATAGGGAAATATCTTCCGGGCTGGGTCAGGAAGATTCGGGGGATTCTCTTATTTACAGGATTTTTCATTACCAATTCACCTCGTTCGCTGAAATCAAATGGTCATTTTGCAAAACCGACTGAAGAGTTCCGTCATGAAGCTTTAGTATGAGATGACACATATTTGCGATCTGGACATTATGTGTCGCAATGATGATGGTGGTGTGATAGGTCTGATTTAGATGTTCGAGCAGGCGGAGAACTTCTTTTGCACTCTCGTAATCCAGTGCGCCTGTGGGCTCATCACAGATAAGAAGAGAAGGGTTTTTGATCATGGCTCTTCCGATAGAAGTCCGTTGAGCCTGTCCGCCGGAAATCTGATTCGGATATTTAGACAGGTGCTGCTTCAGCCCCAGAGAAGCGGTCAGCTGATCCAGAGGAAGCGGAGAGTCGGACAAATAGGCGCCTACCTCGATATTTTCTTTCACGGTAAGATTGCTGACCAGGTTATAGAATTGAAATACGAAGCCCAGATGCTTTCGGCGATATAAACTCAGCTCTTTCCGGGTCATATGTTCCAGAGATTCCCCATTTACCTGGACGCTTCCGGCATCGATCTCTTCGATTCCGCCAAGAATATTCAGCAGAGTGGATTTTCCGGAGCCGGAAGGTCCAAGCAGGCAGATGAGCCTCCCATCGGGGAGTTCCAGGTTGAGTCCTTTTAATACTTCTACACGATTTTTGCTGGTTCCATAGTATTTGTGTAAATCCGTAATCTTAATCATGATGGTTCCCTCCTTGAGGGAAGTATAGCATAAAAAAGACGTATTGAGAATTATTTTCAATTAAAAAGATATTATTTTCTATAGGCAAAAAGCGGAATCCCGTTTTTTGTAGGAAGTTCTACATAGCCCTGGGTTAAGGGGCGGACATAGTCGATAAAAGAATCGCTGATGTCAGAGCCATCCTGCGTGATCCATTCGGAAGGAACGGATTTTTCCCGGTTACATACCAGATCTACATCGACAGTCCCATAAGAGAGTTCATAAGGGATGCTTCTGTTCCGGCAGAAGGTGATCATTTTTCCGGTTTGCCCCTGGAGGGCGCAGTGAAGTGCAAAAATTCCGGCATTTTCTGCTTCGTCCAGATCTACGCGGGAAAGATGAGAGCAGGAACAGCGCTGGCAGACGTTCAGTTCAATGGAACGTACTTTGACATGCAATCTCTCCCGGATCAGATTTTCCAGATATTTTCCCGCGCCGGCAAGCATCTTGTGTCCAAAGGAATCTACGCCTGCACTCTGGGTATATTCACAGATGAAGGTCTTGTTCTTATCATGGATCCCCTCGGAGATACAGACCACCAGATTAGGCGTAGACGCTAAGGAAGCTTCTACTTTTGCTACAAAATCTTCAGTGGAAAAGTCCGATTCCGGCAGATAGATCAGCACAGGATTATCTCCCTTGAATTTTCTGGCAAGGATGGAGGAGGCGGTCAGCCACCCGGCATGCCGTCCCATGATCTCCACGATCGTAACAGATTTCAGATTATCATAGACGTTAGCGTCCGTGGCAATTTCCCTGACGGTGGTGGCTACATATTTTGCGGCGCTTCCGTACCCCGGCGTATGATCTGTTTCCATCAGATCATTGTCTATAGTCTTGGGGATACCGATAAAGCGGATGGTGCTGTTTACAGAAGAGGCATATTTTGAAAGCTTGCTCACTGTGTCCATGGAATCATTGCCGCCAATATAGAAAAAATATCCGATATCCAGGGCAGAAAATTTCTGGAACAATGTTTGATAGACAGGATCGGTGAGATCCTCCGGAAGCTTATACCGGCAGGAACCAAGATAAGCGCCGGGAGTGGTGCGAATCAGATCCAGCTGATGAAGATGTTCCTCCTTCCGGATATCTGCAACGGTGTCGTGGAGAAACCCCTCGATCCCATTGATCATTCCATAGATCTTATCAATGTGAGAAGTGCTTTTTAGTCCCTCGGTGATCACTCCGTACAGACTGCTGTTGATGACGGCGGTGGGACCGCCGGACTGACCTACGATCATATTCTTTTTCATAAGAATCCTCCTGTTTTGCATTATGTCCTCTACTATAACGGAAGAAGGGAAAAATGACAAATCTTTTTCATGGGGATTGGAAAGGAAGAGAAAATGTTTTATACTGTCATGGAAGCAGACGTCAGTTTCGGCAGGAGCAGAAAACGGAGACACCTTGTATGAAAAGAATACAGGCGTCGGGGAAAGGATGTCCCTGAGCGGGACAGGCTTTGACAGAACAAGAAGAGAGAGGGGAAAGGTATGAAGTATATTTCATTTGCGATTCCATGCTTTAATTCAGAAGCTTATATGGAAAAGGCAATCGAAAGTATTCTCAAAGGAGGGGAAGAGGTTGAGATCATTATCGTAAATGACGGCTCAAAAGATAACACTTCGCAGATCGCGCACCGGTATGAAGCAGACTACCCGGGAATCGTCCGGGTGATCGACAAAGAAAACGGAGGCCATGGGGATGCGGTAAACGCAGGTCTTGACAATGCAACAGGAAAATATTTTAAAGTGGTTGACAGCGATGACTGGGTAGATGAATACAGCCTTTTTACGATCCTGGACTTTTTCAGGAAGCTGGAAGCAAACGGACAGTCGGTAGATATGCTGATCTCCAACTATGTGTATGAAAAAGAGGGTGCGCCCCGGAAAAAGGTCATCCATTACAGAAATGCTCTGCCTCAGGACACCTTCTTTAAGTGGGAGGACACCAACAGGTTCCGCCTGGATCAGTATATTCTGATGCACTCCGTGATCTATAGGACAGATCTTTTGAAGGTAGGACAGCTCAGACTGCCCAAGCACACGTTTTACGTGGATAATATCTATGTGTATTATCCGCTGCCATGGGTACGCAGGATGTATTATCTGGATGTGGATTTTTATCGGTATTTTATCGGACGGGAGGACCAGTCCGTCAATGAGGCAAACATGATCCGGCGTGTGGACCAGCAGATCTTTGTGACCAAGTCCATGATCGATCAATATGAGATGGGGGAAATCCGAAATAAAAAGCTGCGGCGGTATATGACCAACTATCTGGCGATCATGATGACCATCTCCTCCATTCTTTTGATCCGATCCAAGGATGAAGAAAATCTGCAGAAAAAAAAGGAATTGTGGCAGTATCTGAAACGAAAGGATCTGCGTACTTATTTTAAGATCCGTTATGGAATTTTGGGGCAGACGATGAACATTCCCGGAAGCTCCGGAAGGAAGATTTCTTCTCTGGCTTACAACGTGGCAAGGCGGCTGGTGGGCTTTAATTAGAAAAACGGCAGGTTTTGCGAGGATGCAGCAAAGAAAGGAGGAAGAGATGGAACAGAATGTGAGTCTGAGTACCCTTTGTTATCTGGAAAAAGACGATGCCTATCTGATGCTCCACCGAATCAAGAAGAAAGAGGATGTAAACGAAGGGAAATGGATTGGAGTCGGCGGTCATTTTGAGGCGAATGAAAGCCCGGAAGAGTGCCTGATCCGGGAAGTCCGGGAGGAGACAGGATACGAGCTGTACTCTTTTCGGTTTCGGGGGCTGGTCACCTTTGTTTCAGGGAAGGGTGTAACGGAGTATATGTCGCTGTTTACCGGAGACGGATTTACCGGACAGGAGATTTCCTGCGATGAGGGAGAGTTGAAATGGGTTCCGCTGGAAGAGATCGACAGTCTTAGCCTTTGGGAGGGAGACAGGATCTTTCTGAAGCTGCTGCGAGAAAGAGACAGCTTTTTTTCTCTGAAGCTGGTCTATGATGCCAAGGATCGCCTGCTGGAAGCGCAGCTGGATGGAAAAAATCTACAATTGTGACCAAATCACAGTTTTTTCATAAAAATGTGCTATAATGGGTGGCAGATAACAACAATCACAAGGATTCAAACAAGAAAGGAAGATAGAGATGGCAGTAGTTCATGTAAATAACGATAATTTTCAGGCAGAGGTGTTAGAGGCGAAAGTTCCGGTGCTGGTAGATTTCTGGGCAACCTGGTGCGGACCATGTCAGGCATTGGGACCGGTGATCGATGAATTGGCCGGAGAGGTAACGGACGCAAAGATCTGTAAGCTGGATGTGGATGAGAGTCCGGAGCTGGCAAGAAAGTTCAGAGTGATGTCTGTACCCACTCTTATCGTGTTCCGTAACGGTGAGGCGGTAAAGAGAGTGGTAGGCGGAAAAAGCAAGGGAGAGCTTTTGGAGCTTTTACAGCAGGAGGCTTAAATGACGGAAGGCTAAAGAGCCGGATGGAAAAAGATAGAAGCAGGACAAAGGAAGTCGACGCAGGAAGCACAGGGTGTCGTGGAGGATTCCACACCTCTGTCTTTTTGCGGTTATAAAGAGTCAAAGCTCCGGATTTTGCGGAGAGCCTTGGCAGCCGTCTATGACCCGGTAATGTACTTTTGGCATTTCCGGGGAGCGTAATGGAAAACAGGAGGGGGAGTATAGCGATGAGGAGAGAATTTACGTATCTTTCAGCAGACAAGGTGACCAGGATCCACGGGATAGAATGGAAACCGGAAGGTCAGGTGACAGGAGTTCTTCAGATCAGCCATGGGATGAAGGAGTATATCGGAAGATATGATGAATTTGCAAAAGTCTGTGCAAAACATGGATATTATGTGGTAGGAAATGATCATCTGGGACATGGAAGATCAGTGACAGATGAAACGTGTTACGGGTATTTTCATGAAACCCGGGGCAATGCCTTTGTGCTGCAGGATCTTCACAGACTGCATCAGATCACGAAGGAAAAGTATCCCAATGTCCCGTATATTCTTCTTGGCCACAGCATGGGTTCTTTTCTGGCCAGACAATATGCCTCTATGTATGGGAGACAGTTGTCGGGGCTGATTGTAATGGGATCAGGCTGGCAGCCGCTGCCTGCCATCTGGGCAGGAAAAGCGTTGAGCCAGATACTTGTAGCAATCAAAGGCTGGAAACACAGAAGCAATCTCCTGGAAAAAATTGCATTTGCAGGATATTTATCCAGAATTTCTCCCAAAAGGACAGAGATGGACTGGCTGACCAAAGAAGAGGAGATCGTGGACGCTTACCTGGAGAATCCGTGGTGCAGTTTTCAGTTTACAGTAAACGGATACTATAATCTGTTCCACAGCATAGAGCAGGCGCAGAAGCTGAGTAACATAGGGAGAATCCCCAAAAGACTGCCTCTTTTGCTGGTATCCGGCGAGGCTGACCCGGTGGGAGGGTACGGAAAAGGGATTCAGAAGCTGTCAGACGTCTATCAGAACGCAAAGATGCGCCAGGTGCAGATGAAGCTTTATCCGGAGGACAGACATGAGATCCTAAATGAGACGGACCGCAGAGAGGTCTTCCAGGATATTCTGAGCTGGATGGATCAGGTGGTATCCGGCGAGGCGAAACAGACAAGCCTTGAAGAAGCTTCTTTTGAGGAAGAATGGGATTAGAAAGAAAAGTGCGTATGGGAACCCCGGACTGTGGAAGACTATAAAAGCTTCCGCAGTCCGGGGTTGTCGGTTAATCTGACGATTCCGCGGGACAGCTCTACGTAACCTTCCGAGGAAAAGTAATGCAGCATACGGGTCACGACCTCACGGGCAGTTCCCATAAGTCTAGCGATCTGCTGGTGCGTCATGTAGAGTTCGTCCGACTGATACATCGCCGATTCATCCAGAAGGAAGATGGCGAGGCGCTTGTCAAAGCTCATAAACAGGATCTGCTGCATGGCCCACATCACGTCAGAGAAGCGTTCTGTTGCCATCTTGTAGGAGAAGCATTCTGCATGGATATTTTCTTTTACGATCCGATTCAGGGAAGAGGCGGTCAGCTGCAGAACCTGGCAGTCCTCCACAGCGTCGATAAACACATCGAACGTAATGGATTTTAAGACGCAGGAGGCAGACAGCACGCAGACTTCATCCTGATAGATCCGATACAATGTGATCTCTCTGCCTTCCTCAGACAGCAGATAGACCCGCAGAGAACCGGATAACACCAGCAGCATCCCGATACACTGGGAGTCGGTGCTGTGCAGGGTAGCATCTGCAGAGTAGGAAAGGCAGGAAGTGCCGGATATCAGAATCGAGCGTTGCTGTTCTGTTAATTGCTTCCAAAAAGGCAGATGTTCGGCGAGTACGGTAGGAATATGAGGCTGTTCCATAAAGATCTCCTTTGATAATATGTTTGGTTTTATAAAAGTAAACAGGATGTTTTTTTTGTAAAAACAGTATTGACTGGCACTAGTATAAGGGAAGAAGCCGGCAGTTTTCAAGAAAAAAGTAGACAGCCGAAGGGAATCTGTGCTATGATGGCACAGGAAAATGTAGGTACTCTTTACCTGGTTCGGGTAGAGGGTATTTTTATTTCATGGGAAATTGCATCCCATAGGACGAAAATTCCGTCAAGCTTTGTGCATCTTGCGGAGAACGAGTGTTGAAAAATATGAAAGATATGATGCATCTGCCGTTTTTTGGGATGCGGCATGGAAAGATATGAGAAAGCAGGCAGGAGAGAAAGCTTTAGGATGGCATGAATGATCTGCGCCAAAGGATGGCGTCAGGATCGAAATGAGGTAGAAGGATCTCGTTGGAAAGGAAGAAACAGGTTAGAGAATGGAAACAGTAAGATTTGAGGAACTGGGGATTTGCCCCGAAATTTTAAAGGCAGTGAAAAAAATGGGCTTTGAGGAGGCTTCGCCGATTCAGACACAGGCGATTCCGGCTGTCATGGAAGGACAGGATGTGATCGGTCAGGCGCAGACAGGAACCGGAAAAACGGCTGCGTTCGGAATCCCGCTTTTGGAGAAGATAGACCCCAAAAATAAGAAGCTGCAGGCGGTGGTCTTATGTCCGACTCGTGAGCTGGCGATCCAGGTGGCAGATGAGATCAGAAATCTGGCAGCCTATCTGCATGGAATAAAGATCCTGCCGGTATACGGGGGACAGGAGATCGTGAAACAGATCCGTTCCCTGAAACAAGGGGCTCAGCTGGTAGTAGGGACCCCGGGGCGTGTGATGGACCATATGCGGCGCCGGACCATGAAAATGGACGGGGTTCATACAGTGGTGCTGGATGAGGCAGACGAGATGTTAAATATGGGATTCAGGGAAGACATTGAGACGATTCTGGAGGGAGTTCCGGAAGAAAGGCAGACTGTCCTGTTTTCTGCTACAATGCCAAAGCCCATTCTGGATCTGACAAAACGCTTCCAGAAACAGGCCAGGATCATCAAAGTGACAAAAAAGGAACTGACCGTCCCCAATATTGAACAATTCTACTATGAAGTCAGACCGAAGAACAAAGAGGAAGTGCTTTCCAGACTGCTGGATATCTATACTCCGAAGCTCTCGGTAGTATTTTGTAATACGAAAAAGCAGGTGGATCTTTTGGTAAATGGACTGCTGGGAAGAGGCTATTTTGCAGCAGGTCTTCACGGAGACATGAAACAGACGCAGAGAGACCGGGTGATGGAAGGGTTCCGAAAAGGAAAGACAGATATTTTGGTAGCGACAGATGTGGCGGCCAGAGGAATCGATGTAGATGAAGTAGAAGCGGTGTTCAACTATGATCTTCCGCAGGACGATGAATATTATGTGCACAGGATCGGGAGAACAGGCAGGGCCGGAAGAGTGGGGCGCTCCTTCTCTTTTGTAACAGGCAAAGAAGTATACAAGCTGAGGGAGATCCAAAAGTATTGTAAAACCAGGATCCTGGCACAAAAAGTTCCGTCGTTGGACGATGTGGCGAACACAAAGCTGGAGCTTTTAATGGACAAGGTGGAAGGAGTCATAGAAGAAGGGGAGTTGACATCTTATCTGAATTTGATACAATCCAAGATAAATGAATCAGAATATACCAGTATGGATATGGCTGCCGCTCTGCTGAAGATCTGCTTTGGAGAAAGAGCGGATGGAGAGGAAGAAGGATTTGGAGATACAGGAGCAGAAGAACCGGGAATGGTAAGGCTCTTTATCAATATCGGGAAAAAGAACAAGGCAAGACCGGGGGATATCCTGGGAGCGCTGACCGGTGAAAGCAATATTCCCGGAGATCTGGTAGGAACCATTGATATGTATGACAAATATACATTTGTAGAGGTTCCGGAGTCCTACGCAAGAGAGATCCTTTCCAACATGAACCGGACAAAGATCAAAGGGAAATCAGTGGCGGTAGAGCCGGCAAATCAGAAATAGTTTCCCCGGCGGAAGGCAGGATTTCCATGGGGAAGGAGAGAGTGCTGTGATAGAAACAGGTGTGGTAAACGGAAGGTTTCAGGTGTTGAATTTGAAGCATATGGAATATATTCTGGCGGCAAAGATGAAGTGCTCCAAGCTCTTTATTGGGATCAATAACCCGGATGCACTGCATACAAAGGAGTCGGAGGCAGATAGGAACCGGTCGGAGAAATCGGCAAATCCCTTTACCTATTTTGAACGGTATGAAATGCTGCGGATGGCTCTTCGGGAATTCAGAGTTCCGGAGAATGAATTTGATATTATTCCGTTTCCCATCAACCTTCCCGAATATATTTTACAGTATGCACCAAAGGACGCCACATATTTTTTAGGGCTGTATGAAGAATGGGATGCAGAAAAGCTTGGGATACTGGAAGGCCTGGGAGTCAGAACGGAGATCCTGTGGAGAAAAACGCCGGAGCAAAAAGGCGTATCTTCTTCCTGTATCCGGCGAAAGATAGCGCTGGGAGAGGAGTGGGCAGACTATGTACCCCCCAGCGTATATCAGTACATGAAAGAACATCATCTAGATGAAAGAGTACGCCGTCTGGAGAAAATGCGGATGGATGAAAAATCATTGATCTGATAAAAGAGGCGGCGACAAAGAACAAAGACCCGTCCGGATCAGCGTCGTATGTCTGTGATAGGAAAAGAGAGAGCCCTGCAAGTACGCGACAACTTGCAGGGCTCTCTCTTGAAATTTTTTGTTGATCAGAAAAACTGCTCCAAAGGCCGCAACATTTTGTGACCGGATTATTCTACAAATTTTACGGCTGTTCCGTAGGCCATAACTTCAGAAGCATTCTGAACGATCTGACTGGAAGCGTAACGGATGTTGATAACGGCATCAGCTCCCATGGAAGCGGCGTCTTCTGCCATACGGCGCGTGGCGGTGGCGCGGGATTCGTTCATCATTTCCGTATAGGAGGTCAATTCGCCGCCTACGATGGTTTTGAAAGAATTCAGGATATCCTTTCCAATGTGTACAGACTGTACCATGGTTCCTCTGACCAGACCGATGATCTCAAACTTCTTTCCGGGGATGTAATCTGTATTTACTAGTATCATGAGATTCCTCCTTTGTTCGCCTGTATTATAAATTTGATACAATTATAGATCCTTGTAAAATAAAAAGCAAGAAAATATTTTTGGAAGTTTTGCCATGTGCTATAATTTTACCAAAGGGATCCGAAAACAAAGAAAAGACGGGAGGGAAGAAAGATGAATGTGATTGTGATAGGACCGAGAGGAAAAATGGGAAAGCTGATCATACAGGCGGCAGCACAGAGAGAGGATATGATTCTGGTGGGAGGAGTCGCCCCCAAAGGAAGAGACTATGTAGGCAAAGACCTGGGACAGGCGGCTATGCTGGGGGAAAATCTGGGAAAGCTGGTCTACGATGATCTGGAGGAGATCATAGAGGACTGTGATGTGATCATTGATTTTTCTACCAGAGAGACCTCTATGAATGTCCTGGACGCCGCACGCAGGCATAAAAAAGCGCTGGTATGTGGAACTACCGGATTTTCAGAAGAAGAGAGAAATAAATTTGTACAGGCCGCGGGAGAAATCCCTATTCTTTACGCAGCAAATACATCCAGGATGGTCAATGTTATGCGAAAGCTTCTGGAAACAGCAGTCCGACTACTGCCGGAGGCGGATGTCGAAATCCTGGAAATGCATGATCAATGGAAGATCGACGCTCCCAGCGGGACATCCAGAGAGCTGGGAGAGGCGATGGCAAAGGCGCTGGGAAAGGAATGGGAAAAAATAGCTGTTTTTGGACGGGAAGGAGCATTTCCCAGAGAAAAGGGAACCATGGGATACCATTCCCTGCGGGCAGGCAATATCCCCAGCAGTCATACTGTATTTTTGGGAGGAATGGGAGAGCGTTTGGAAATTACCCACCACTCCTATAACTGGGAATGCTTTGCAAGAGGAGCCTGCGACTGTGCGGTGTTTCTGGAAGGGAAGCCGGCAGGTTATTATACGATAGAAGATGTGATTCAATTATAGCGGGGAGCGGAAGAGAAGAGGCCGCATGGAGCAGCAGTAGTTTTGCTGACAACAAAAAAGAGCATCAGACAAAAGTGTGTGATGCTCTCTTTACAGTCGGGGTAACAGGATTCGAACCTGCGACCTCACGGCCCCCAGCCGTGCGCTCTGACCAAGCTGAGCCATACCCCGATAGACCTATTCTAGCGAATTTGGAAAAAGAATGCAAGTATTATTTTTCATTAAGAGGTATGTTATAATCATTTTCAATAGAAACGGCATGACAGAAAGCTGTGAGGAGGAACGCAAATGAAGAAAAGAGCGGTACTGGCACTGGGACACAGGGCGTTGGGAATCACCCTGCCGGATCAACAAAAGGCAGTAACAAAGACGGCGGAAGCGATCGCAGATCTGATAGAAGAAGGCTATCAGGTGGCGATTACCCACAGCAACGCACCTCAGGTGGGGATGATCCATACAGCCATGAATGAATTTGGCAAAGCGCATCAGGATTATACAGCGGCTCCCATGTCGGTGTGTTCGGCTATGAGTCAGGGATACATCGGATACGACCTGCAGAAGGCCATTCGAGAAGCATTGTTAAATAGAGGTCTTTATCGGACGGTCAGTACCGTATTGACCCAGGTGATCGTAGATCCCTATGACGAGGCTTTTTACACGCCTACAAAAGTGTTGGGACGTTATCTGAACGCAGAAGAGGCTGCAAAGGAGAGGAAGAAGGGAAATTATGTGGTGGAAGAGCCGGGAAAAGGTTTCCGCAGAATCGTGGCGGCCCCCAATCCGGTTGCCATTGTGGAGATTGATGCGATAAAAGCGCTCCTGGATGCAGATCAGGTGGTGATCGCAGCTGGAGGCGGAGGGATCCCTGTGCTGGAGCAGGAGCATCATCTGAAGGGAGCCAGCGCGGTAGTGGAGAAAGATCTGGCGGCCGGGAAGCTGGCGGAAGAGACGGATGCAGACGAACTGATTATCCTGACCAGCGTGGAAAAGGTAAAGATCCACATGGGGACAGACAGAGAGGAGCAGTTGGGGGAGATCAGCGTGGAGGAGGCGAAAGGCTATATGGAGGAAGGACACTTTGGAGTATATAATATGCTTCCGAAGTTTCGGGCGTCCATTTCCTTTTTGGAGAAACGGGAGGGAAGAAGGGCGATCATCACCTCCTTCGATCATGTAAAAGCTGCGATCCAGGGAAAAACAGGGACAAGGATCCTGTAAAAAGCCATCAAATATCAAACATGCCAGAAACATTGGAAATAATAGGATCAATCAGAAACCATCAGCAGTGAAGGCCTCTTTTGTCAGACGGAACCTGACGAAAGGAGTTCACCTCATAGGGCTGATGGTTCTGTTTTACAGGAAATTGTATGTGAGTATGAAAATCAAAGAAAATCCCTGCAAACACCCGGAAAAGTGCAGAGGAAGCCAGAGGGAAGGAAGCGGGGTGTCCGGAGCATCTCCGGGGAAGAAAAAGAGGTTGACAAGAAAAAAGAGAGGAAGTATGATTGTATCAACAAAGCAATACAATAAGACAATGCAAGAAACGAGCAGGAAGAGGGGTGTACAGATGATAGAAATCAAAAATCTGACGAAGGTGTATCGTCTGAACAAGAAGCAGATGATGGAGTTAAAGACGAAGGATCCTAAAAAGACGGCGGTAGGAAATCTGAGCTTTCAGGCGAAAGAGGGAGAGATCTATGGCCTTCTGGGACCAAACGGTGCGGGAAAGACGACCACGCTCCGCTGTATCGCCACCTTGATTCCTCCTACCGAAGGAGAGATTTATGTGAATGGATACGAGGTGCAGAAGGAGCCCAAGAAAGTCAGGACGCAGATTGGATTTCTGACCAGTGACATTAAACTGGATGAGCAGTTTACAGTAGATTATATGTTTGATTTTTTCGGACGGCTGCATGAAGTGGAAAAAGATACTCTTCAACAGAGAAAAGAGGAATTGTTTTCCTATTTTGGGATCGAAGGCTTTGCCCATAAGCAGATCAAGGAGCTTTCCACAGGAATGAAGCAGAAAGCAGCCATTGCAGTGAGTCTGGTACATGATCCCAGGATCGTTATTTTTGACGAACCTACCAACGGATTGGATATCATCACGGCAAGAGGGGTAACAGACTATCTGAAAAAGCTGCGGAATGAAGGAAAGCTGATCGTGGTTTCCACCCATATTATGTCGGAAGCACAAAAACTGTGTGACAGGATCGGAATCATTGTGGATGGAGAAATGGTGGCAGAAGGTACGGTGGCAGAACTTCTGCAACAGACCGGAGCACAGGATCTGGAAGACGCATTTTTTGAATTTTACAGGGAAAAGAAGGGGGAGTAGCGGCATGAAAGGAATCAGAGAAATATTCGGGAAAGAAATGGCGCGGATATTCAGGGACAAAAAAATGGTATTTTCTGTCTTTGTATTGCCGGTGGTGATCATGCTGGTTATTTTTTCGGTTGTGGGAATGATGGCGGAACGGAAGCAGAAAGACATCGAGGCACACAAATCCAGGATTTATACACTTCACGCGCCGACAGACTTTCAGCAACAGATGGAAGCGTCAGGATTTTTGGCCGAATATACACAGATGGAATCTGAAAAAGAATTTGAGGCGGCAAAGAAAAAGATCAAAGAGGGAGAGATCGATCTGATCGTAAGATTTTCCGATGGATTTGAAGAGCAGACAAAGGCTTACAAAGAAGGGGAGCCTCTTCCCTGGGTCAATACCTACGAAAATCCGTCAGAAGAATATTCGGCCAAGACGTCCTCCTTTGTGAAAACGATGCTGGAATCTTATCGTCAGACGCTTTTGGCAGAGCGAGTGGGAGATCTGAGGCAATTGACGGTTTTTGAAGTAAACACAGACAACTCTCAGATGTACATTCAGGATAAGGCGAAGGCGACAGGCAAGATGGCGGGAACCATGCTGCCCTACTTTGTAACCGTCTTTTTGTTTGCAGGGGCGATGGGAATCGGAACGGATATGATAGCAGGAGAGAAGGAAAGAGGAACCATGTACAGCCTTCTGGTGACGCCGATCCAGAGAAGCTCTATTGTACTGGGGAAGGTGTTTTCGCTTATGACGATCTCCGGAATTTCCGCAATTGTATATGTGACGGCCCTGGCAGTGGCGGCGAATACGATTTTTAAAGACAAGCTGTCGGGAGCAAACTTCCACCTGGATATTCAGGCGGGGCAGATCGCTATGCTGGGAGTACTGCTATTGTTTATGTCCTTCCTGTATTCTACCATCATTGCACTGATCTCTGTGTTTGCAAAGACGGTGAAAGAAGCAGGAACTTATATTATGCCGGCCTATATGCTAGTTTTGATCATCGGTCTGATCTCCATGTTTTCAACAGGAAAACCCCAGGAAAACCTCTGGTTTGTCCCGTTTTATAACAATGCCATGGCAATCCAGGGAATCATGAGTCAGGAGATCACCTTGTTCCAGTACGGGATCACGGTGGCGGAAACACTGGCATTGGGAGTGATTTTGACAGGGGTGATCGTGAAGGCATTTGAGAGTGAGAAGGTCATGTCTAAATAGGAGGATATTTGAAGGAAGAAAAACGGAAGGAACCGGAACTGTAAGGGACAATGGATTGACTTCACGAACCGGACAGGCTATACTGAAACCAACAAAATGAGAAGAGGTTAGACAACATGAAATGTCCTTATTGCAATCACCCGGATACAAAAGTAGTGGATTCCAGACCGACGGAGGACGGGAATTCCATCCGAAGACGGAGAGCCTGTGAAATCTGCAAAAAGAGGTTCACCACTTATGAAAAAGTGGAGACGATCCCACTCATCATTATCAAAAAGGATAATAACAGGGAACAGTATGATCGTGGCAAAATAGAAAACGGAGTGTTGCGCGCCTGTTATAAAAGGCCGATTTCAGCAGAAGCCATCAAGGCGGCAGTAGACCGGATCGAGACGCAGGTGTTCAGCCTGGAAGAAAAGGAAATTCCCAGCAACCGTATCGGTGAGATGGTCATGGAGGAGCTTAAGAGGCTGGATGAGGTGGCGTATGTGCGGTTTGCCTCTGTGTACAGAGAGTTTAAAGATGTGAATACCTTTATGGACGAGCTGAAGAAGATCTTGGGTTAAGACAGAAAAGAGTCGGTGAGAACCTCCTTGCTGCAAGGCTTGGGGCAGGTTCGGAACAGCCCTGGATCAAGCTCCGGAGCGGGCTTAACAAGTATTTGCGAATCCCGGAAAAAGGTGGTAGAATGATGAAAGAAGTGTACGATAAGGTATGCTTCTTTCTTTTTACTGTAAATGGAAAAGAGGCAAGGTGAATATAGATGAGAACATATAAACTGACGATTTCCTATGACGGAAGCAGGTTTCAAGGATGGCAGAGACAGTCTACCACGGACAATACCATCCAGTTTATCCTGGAGCGGAGCATCGGAAAGCTGGTGGGATATCGGGTGCATGTGGACGGCTCGGGACGAACGGATGCGGGCGTACACGCAAGAGGACAGGTGGCAAGTGTTCAGCTGGGCAGGCTGTATGACACGCAGGAATTCAGAGAATCCCTGAATCGTTACCTTCCGGAAGACATCCGGGTCATCAAGGTAGAGCTGATGAAAAACGGATTTCATGCCAGAAAAAGCGCAAAAGGAAAAAAGTACGAATATTATATTGACTGCAGGGAAAAGCCGGATGTATTTTCCCGAAGATATTGTTATCATTATCCGGAAAAGCTGGATATCCAGGCCATGCGAAAAGCGGCCTCCTATCTGATCGGGGCAAGAAATTTCACCAGTTTTACAGATGATAAGGATTGTAGCGATCCGGTCCGGCAGATTACTAACATCAAGATCCTGAGTTCGGGAGAAAAGGTGCGGATCACTTACTACGGATCAGGATTTTTGTATCACATGGTACGGATCCTGACAGGGACTCTTCTGGAAGTGGGAACGGGAAAACGGGACCCGGCGATGCTTCCTGTAGTGATTGCGGCAGAAGATCGTCGGCTGGCAGGATTTTTGGCGCCGGCAAGAGGATTGTTCCTGCGTAAGGTATATTATTAGAATCTATATATAGGAAAACAGAAAGTGAGGACATAGATGAAGTTTGTTTCGTGGAATGTGAATGGGATCAGAGCGTGCGTACAGAAGGGATTTTTGGAATTTTTTCAGGAGGCGGATGCGGATATTTTCTGTATCCAGGAGTCTAAAATGCAGGAGGGACAGCTGGAGCTTGCGACTCCGGGATACTATCAGTACTGGAATTACGCGAAGAAGAAAGGGTATTCGGGCACCGCGATCTTCACAAAGGAAGAGCCGCTGTCGGTACAGTATGGAATCGGGATAGAAGCGCATGATCAGGAGGGGCGGGTGATTACCCTGGAATTCGAGGAATACTATTTTATCACCGTTTATACGCCCAATTCGCAGAGTGAACTGGCAAGGCTTTCTTACCGGATGGAGTGGGAAAAAGACTTTCTTGCCTATCTGAAACGACTGGAGGAGATGAAGCCGGTGATCTTCTGTGGCGACCTGAATGTGGCGCACCGGGAGATCGATCTGAAAAATCCCAAGACCAACCGTAAGAATGCAGGCTTTACCGATGAGGAAAGGCAAAAATTCACAGAACTGACAGAGGCAGGTTTTATTGATACTTTCCGTTATTTTTATCCGGATCAGACAGAGATCTATTCCTGGTGGTCTTACAGATTTCGTGCCAGAGAAAAAAATGCAGGGTGGCGGATCGATTATTTCTGTGTATCAGAGGAACTGAAAGACAGGCTGGAGGATGCACAGATACTGACAGATGTGATGGGATCGGATCATTGTCCGGTGGTGCTGCAGATGAAATAAGGGCGACAGGCAAAGCAGAAGTGACAGGCAAAGAAGGTTTCTGCAGGAAGGAAGCGGAAACGGTATAAAATCATAACAAAAGAGCCGATACACAGCAAAGCAAGGAAATTGTGGGGAAAAGCCAGAAATGGGAGTGAACCGACGGATCAGGGAGGAAACGTGAAAAAAGGAAACTGGAAAAAGAGAGGGATGGCAATCATACTGGCAGCTGCAGTGGCTGCCGGAGGAGTGCAGGCACTGCCGGCATATGCGGAAGACAGCGGAGTGGGAGGCGTGACAGAGGATGTGGGAGCAGAGACAGGAGGAGTGACTTCCGAACCGGGAATGGATCTGCGGGAGGCGACCGGCGAAACAGAAACGATCCCACAAGCGACAGATACTGTCAGTACTGAGAGCATGCCGGGAATTGTAAAGATTCATATGGTTACTTCTTTTCAGAGTACAAATGCTTTTATCATAGAATGCGATGGACATTTTGCTGTGGTAGATTCGGGAGAAGATAGTGATTATCCAAAGAATCCCAGGCAGGGAGTGACGATAGGCCAGGGAATTGAAGAGAAAGTGATTGCTTATATGTATCGGTTAGGCATCAATGAAGAGAATTTTGATTATTATATAGGGACACATGCACATTCGGATCACATAGGGTCGGCAGATGAGGTGATCAGGGAATTTGAACCCAGGACAGTAATAGCCCCAAAATATGAAGATGAGTTTATGGATAATGAAAGAGTTTTGTATGATAATCTTTATGTACAAGAAAGAATGGTAGAGGCTGCTCAGGAAGTCGGAGCGAACCTTCTTCTAAATACACCGGTAGATCCGTATGAAATTCATTTGGGAAGTGCCAGGATCCAAATTTTTAACGGGGCACGGGATATAAAGCCCAAGTCACTATATGATGCGAATGAGATTTCTTTGGGAGTGAAAGTTACCGGATCGAATGGAAGGTCGGCTTTTATTGGCGGAGATATCAACGATTATTGGGGAGTAGAGTCCAGATTGAAGGACGAGGTGGGAAAGGTGGATGTGTGTACACTGAACCATCACGGAGGAACTGGTTCTAATTCATATCAGTACATGATGGCCCTAAATCCCAGAATCATTCTGGCCCCCAGAACCACGCCTGTTGTAGCTTCGTTGGAACCGGATGTACACGATCCGGAGCACAGTGCCTATGGCGGGATTTTGGAATTGTTGAGAAATGGGACGCAGATCGTGGCAGCAGGGGATATGGCATCAGATTTTGCCGTTGTAGTGTGCCTGGATGAACAACTGACTAATAATATTCCAGAAGACTTGGAAAGCTCTTTTTCAGATGTGGAAATGCGAATGGAAGAATCTTCAAGAGTAGCATTGAAGGGGGGAAGGTTAAAAGAGGCGATCCGGGAAGGGAGTTGGATTCGCATGGACAATAGATGGCGCTATATGGTTCAGGGGAAATTTTTGAATCAAGGGTTTGCAGATATAAACGGAGTTCGTTGCTATTTTGATACCGATGGATATCTGGTGACAGGCTGGATTTTACATGAAGATAAATGGTATTGTGCACATTTGGACGGAAGTCTGGCAAAATCAAAGTGGGTGGAATCTGGAGGGAAATGGTACTACCTGGATGCTAATTATGAAATGGCAGTAAGTACAACGGTGGATGGTGGATATTATGTAGATGAGACCGGGGTGTGGGTTCAGGAAGGAACCTGGATCAAAGATGGGATCGGTTGGTGGTATCGGTATCCGAACGGTTCCTGGCCGCAGGATTGTATAGCTTTGATCGGTGGCGAAAGATACAGCTTTGATGCAAGAGGCTATATGCAGACCGGATGGATCAAAAGAGGGGAAAGCTGGTACTATGCAGAGTCAAGCGGAGCTTTTCGGAAAAGTCAGTGGCTGTTCTACCGGGGAGTTTGGTATTACTTGAAGGCAGATGGAAGGATGGCAGTCAGTGAGATGACTCCCGATGGATACAAAGTGGACGAAGAAGGACGCTACATGGAGATCCAGGGGGATAAATGGGTAAAAGATACAGTGGGTTGGTGGTACTGCTATGCAGACGGATCCTGGCCCAGCAATAAGTTTGTTACTATCGAAGGAAAGGTTTATTATTTTAGTGAAGAAGGTTACCGCCAAAGCGGCTGGATCAAGGTGGGAGAAGACTGGTATTATGCAGAGACAGATGGAAGCATAGTTTTTTCAAAGTGGATTCCATATAAAGGAACATGGTACTATCTGCTGCCGGATGGAAAAATGATGAAACCATACAGGAAAAATAATACACAACTGGTGGAAAGTGAGTTTACGCCTTAGTTGAACCGGAGGCACGGAAGGAGGATCCTAAGCAGAAAAAGGAACAGGATATCCTCCATACAGCAAGGGAAGTTGCAGGATTCAAAAAGCCGGTTGCGGTGTAAAAGAATACTATTTGCGTGGGAGCAGGTTTCCGGAGTACGTTCAAGTGATCCGGAAGCCTGTTTTGTCATCGGCCCGGAATCCTGTCAAGGAAGGTTGCAACATTCTGTCTGGCAGGTGCATAATGGAATAAAGAATCCGAAGCCGAGTAGTTCTATCCGGTTTCGGAATATCCGACGAGATCAGTTGGAACGGAGGAAGAAACAAAGTATCTGCGGAGCGGAGTTTTGGGAACAAACAGAACAAACATTCGATTCATTCTATACATTTTCTTTGGATTCTGATATAATGGCAACAGAAAATGCAGATAGCAGATTCATAGGAGGATTTCATGGAGCATTTTGAATTAGTATCAGAATACGCCCCCACCGGCGACCAGCCGCAGGCGATTGAACAACTGGTGAAGGGCTTTCAGGAAGGTAACCAGTGCCAGACACTACTGGGAGTAACCGGCTCCGGAAAGACCTTTACCATGGCAAATGTTATTCAGCAGCTTAACAGACCGACGCTGGTCATTGCACACAATAAGACCTTAGCGGCACAGCTTTACGGAGAATTCAAAGAATTTTTCCCGAATAACGCAGTGGAATATTTCGTGTCCTATTATGATTACTACCAGCCGGAGGCCTATGTACCTTCTTCTGACACTTATATTGCAAAAGATTCGTCCATCAATGATGAGATCGATAAGCTGCGCCATTCGGCTACGGCGGCTCTGTCTGAACGAAGAGATGTGATCATCGTAGCCAGCGTATCCTGTATTTACGGACTGGGTTCTCCCATCGACTATCAGGAGATGGTGCTGTCTCTCAGGCCGGGGATGGAAAGAGACCGGGATGATGTGATACGAAAGCTGATAGATATCCAGTATGACAGAAACGAGATGGACTTCAAACGGGGCACCTTCCGGGTACGGGGAGATGTGCTGGAGGTTTTTCCGGCAGGTTCGGGAGAAGAGGCGGTCCGGATAGAGTTTTTTGGAGATGAGATAGACAGGATCACTCAGATAGACGTTTTGACAGGGGCGGTAAAAAGCGAACTGAGTCATGTGGCGGTTTTCCCGGCTTCCCACTATGTGGTTTCCAGAGAAAGTATGGAACGGGCAATCCGCTGCATTGAAGAGGAGCTGCAGGAGCGGATCGGATATTTCAAGCGGGAAGGGAAGCTGCTGGAAGCCCAGAGGATTGAAGAGCGGACAAATTTTGATATAGAGATGATGCGGGAGACCGGTTTTTGTTCCGGAATCGAAAATTATTCCCGGCATCTGACGGGGCTTCAGGCGGGCTGTCCGCCCCATACGCTGATAGATTATTTTCCGGATGACTTCATGATCATGGTCGATGAATCCCACAAAACCATTCCGCAGATCAGTGGAATGTACCACGGAGACCAGTCCAGGAAATCCACTTTGGTGGAGTACGGATTTCGCCTTCCGTCTGCAAAAGACAACAGACCTCTCAGCTTCGTGGAATTTGAAGGGAAAGTGAATCAGATGCTGTTTGTGTCAGCGACTCCCGGCGTCTATGAACAGGAGCAGGAGCTTTTGCGGGTACAGCAGGTGATCCGACCT
The DNA here is from genome assembly GCF_034091795.1 of Suipraeoptans intestinalis. NCBI lineage: Bacteria > Bacillati > Bacillota > Clostridia > Lachnospirales > Lachnospiraceae > Suipraeoptans > Suipraeoptans intestinalis. The sequence continues at coordinate 34,826 of NZ_JAXFXH010000027.1, forward strand.
ACCGGTCTTTTGGATCCGGAGGTAGAAGTGGTGCCGGTGGAAGGACAGATCGATCACCTGCTGGGAGAAGTAAGAAAAGAGGTGGCCGGTGGACATAAGGTGCTGGTCACGACGCTGACCAAACGGATGGCAGAGGATCTGACAGATTATATGCGGGAGGTAGGGATTCGGGTCCGGTACCTCCACTCAGATATTGATACGCTGGAAAGGACGGAGATCGTCCGGGACATGCGGATGGATGTATTTGATGTGCTGGTAGGGATCAATCTCCTGCGGGAGGGGTTGGATATTCCGGAGATCACGCTGGTGGCAATTCTGGATGCGGATAAGGAGGGATTTTTGCGTTCAGAAACGTCTCTGGTGCAGACAATTGGGCGAGCAGCCAGAAATGCTGAAGGAAGAGTCCTGATGTATGCAGACAAGATCACTGATTCCATGGATCTGGCTATCCGAGAAACCATGCGAAGAAGAAAGATACAGATGGATTACAACCAGAAACATGGGATCACGCCGGCCACCATCAAAAAAGGAGTGAGGGATCTGATCGCAGTGTCGAAAAAGCTGACGGCAGAAGAGAATCTTCCGGATAAGGATCTGGAATCCATGAGCCAGAAGGAGCTGGAAAAACGGATAAAAGACCTGCAGAAGCATATGAAAAAGGCCGCAGCGGAACTGGATTTTGAGCGAGCAGCCATCCTAAGGGACCAGTTGGTCGAAGCCAAGAAATTTTTAGAAGAAAACCAATAAGGGAAAGGAATTGCAGCACAATTCGTGCAGCACAGGACAAAACATGGCAAAAAAACAGGAACAAAAGCAATGGATCCGGATAAGAGGAGCCAATGAACATAATTTAAAACAGATCGACCTGGACATTCCCAGGGAAGAGCTGGTGGTGCTGACCGGGCTGAGCGGATCAGGAAAATCGTCTCTGGCATTTGACACGATCTATGCGGAAGGGCAGAGGCGGTATATGGAATCCCTGTCCTCCTATGCCAGGCAGTTTCTGGGACAGATGGAAAAACCGGAAGTAGAAAGTATCGAAGGGCTGTCTCCGGCGATCTCTATCGACCAGAAATCCACGAACAAAAACCCCAGATCAACGGTGGGGACCGTGACAGAGGTGTATGACTATTTTCGTCTGCTCTACGCTAGAGCAGGTGTTCCTCATTGTCCAAAATGCGGGAAAGAGATCCGGAAACAGACGGTAGACCAGATGGTAGATCAGATCATGGAACTTCCGGAAAAAACCAGGATCCAGCTTCTGGCTCCGGTGGTCAGGGGAAGAAAGGGAACCCATGCCAAAATCCTGGAAAGAGTGAAAAAAAGCGGATATATCCGGGTGAGGATCGACGGAAATCTTTATGAACTCTCAGAGGAGATCCAGCTGGATAAAAATATCAAGCACAGCATAGATGTGGTGGTAGACCGTCTGGTCATCCGGGAGGGAATGGAAAAACGACTGACAGATTCGGTGGAAACGGTACTTCATCTGGCAGAAGGTTCTTTGACGGTGGAAGTGATAGGAGGAACAGAGATCCATTTCAGTCAAAGCTTTTCCTGTCCGGATTGCGAGATCAGCATTGATGAGATAGAACCGAGAAGTTTTTCGTTCAACAATCCATTCGGGGCCTGCCCGGACTGTTATGGCTTGGGATATAAGATGGAGTTTGACGTGGATCTGATGATCCCGGATCAGAGCCTGAGCATACAGGAAGGTGCGATCGCCGTAATGGGATGGCAGTCCTGCACGGATAAAAAAAGCTTTACCTATGCCGTGTTAAGCGCCTTAAGTAAGGAATACCGGTTTTCTCTGGACACGCCGTTTAGAGACTATCCCCAGGAGATCTATGACGTGCTGATCCATGGGACAAACGGAAAAGAACTGAAAGTGCATTACAAGGGGCAACGGGGGGAAGGGGTTTATGATGTAGCTTTTGAAGGACTGATCCGAAATGTGGAGAGAAGATACAGGGAGACGGCATCGGAAACGATGAAGGCAGAATACGAGGAGTTTATGAGGATCACCCCCTGTCATACCTGTAAGGGTCAGAGGTTAAAGCCGGGAGCTTTGGCGGTGACGATCGGAGATAAAAATATTTCAGAGGTAACGGCGCTGTCTATAGAAAAGCTGAACACCTTCCTGGAGGAACTGAAGCTGTCACAGCAGCAAAAGCTGATCGGGGAACAGATTCTAAAGGAAATCCGCTCCCGCATCCGGTTTCTGATGGATGTGGGGCTGGACTATCTGACCCTGGCAAGAGCGACAGGAAGCCTGTCAGGGGGAGAAGCGCAGAGAATCCGTCTGGCGACCCAGATCGGCTCCGGTCTGGTGGGGGTTGCCTATATTCTAGACGAACCTAGTATTGGCCTGCATCAGCGGGATAATGACAAGCTGCTGGGCACATTAAAACATCTCCGGGATCTGGGCAATACCGTGATCGTGGTGGAGCATGATGAAGATACGATGAAAGAGGCTGACTATATCGTGGATATCGGTCCGGGAGCAGGAGAACACGGAGGAGAAGTGGTGGCTGTAGGAACGGCCAAAGAGATCATGAAGAACCGCAGATCCATTACCGGAGATTATCTAAGCGGAAGAAAGCGGATACCGGTACCCGAAGTACGGAAAAGTCCGCAGGGCTGGATTGAGGTGAAAGGAGCCTGTGAAAATAATCTGAAGGACATAGACGTATCTTTTCCGCTGGGAGTGATGACCTGCGTAACAGGAGTTTCCGGCTCCGGAAAAAGCTCCCTGGTAAATGAGATCCTCTACAAGAAACTGGCGAGGGAACTGAACCGTGCAAGGGTGATTCCGGGAAAACACCGGGAAGTAACAGGGCTAGAGCAGCTGGATAAAGTGATCAATATCGATCAGTCACCGATAGGGAGAACGCCCAGGTCGAATCCTGCTACCTATACGGGAGTGTTTGATCTGATCAGAGATCTGTTCGCGGCAACGGCAGATGCAAAGGCCAGAGGATACAAGAAGGGGAGGTTCAGCTTTAATGTAAAGGGCGGCAGGTGCGAGGCCTGCAGCGGAGATGGGATCCTGAAAATCGAAATGCATTTTATGCCGGACGTCTATGTTCCCTGTGAGGTATGCAAGGGAAAAAGGTACAACAGAGAGACTCTGGAGGTAAAATACAAGGGGAAAAATATTTATGATGTGTTAAATATGACGGTGGAGGAGGCGCTGGCATTTTTTGAAAATGTTCCGTCTATCCGCAGAAAGATGGAAACACTTCACGACGTGGGGCTGTCCTATATCCGTCTGGGACAGCCGTCTACGACACTATCGGGCGGGGAAGCCCAGAGGATCAAGCTGGCGACAGAGCTGAGTAAGAGAAGCACGGGGAAAACCATATATATTTTGGATGAACCTACTACAGGGCTTCATTTCGCAGATGTGCATAAACTGACAGAGATCCTGCAGAGGCTGTCTGCAGATGGAAACACCGTGATCGTGATCGAACATAATCTGGATATGATCAAAACGGCGGATTACATCATTGATATCGGCCCGGAGGGCGGCGACAGGGGAGGAACAGTGATTGCCTCCGGAACACCGGAAGAGATCATCCTGTGCGAAAGATCCTATACCGGTCATTATATTGCGCCTCTTCTGAAGCATTAGAAAACGAAAAGGCTAGAAGGAGAACGGAAACCAAAAGGGGGATCCGGATGCTGTGCCAGAGCGGATGAAAAGAAAAAACCTCTTTTTATTTCGTGGATTTTTTTCTATAATAGCAGTTGGGATGACAGAACCAATTCCGGAGTGCCGGAAATTCAGAGGATTTTAAGAAAGAGAGAAGCAGATGATAGCAGATATAGGGATAGATTTGGGAACCTCCAGCATTCTGGTGTATGTAAGAGGCAAAGGTGTGATCATAAAAGAACCTTCTTTGGTAGCGTTTGACAAGGATAGCAATACGGTAAAGGCTATTGGAGAGGAGGCGAGGCAGCTTCTGGCAAGAACGGCGGGAAACGTAGTGCCGATGCGGCCCCTTCTCCATGGAACCATATCCGATTATTCCGTGACGGAAAAGGTGCTGAAATATTTTGTACAGAAGGCTATGGGAAAAAGGATGCTGAAAAAGCCTTTTATGAGCATTTGCATTCCCAGCCAGGTGACTGAAGTGGAAAAAAAGGCGGTAGAAGAAGCGGCTTATGCGGCAGGAGCAAGATCCATCAGCCTGGTGGAAGAACCGGTGGCGGCAGCCATAGGAGCCGGGATCGATATCTCAAAGCCGGCAGGGAGCATGGTGGTAGATATCGGAGGAGGAACAACGGATATTGCCGTCATTTCTCTGGGAGGGACGGTGGCAAGCAAGTCCCTCAGGGTAGCGGGGGATGATTTTGACGAGGCGATCATCCGTTACATCAAAAAGGAACATCATATGCTGATCGGAGACAAGACGGCAGAACATATCAAGATTCATGCAGGAGCAGTATACCCTTTGATCGAGGAAGAGGTGATAGAGATCAGAGGAAGGAGTCTGGATACGGGACTTCCCAAGCAGGTATCCGTCTCTTCCAGAGAAATCGAAGGAGCTTTGCATGAAGTAACGGAAGAGCTGATCCAGTCGGTAGTAGGGGTTCTGGAAAAGACTCCTCCAGAGCTGTGCGCGGATATTCTGGAAAGAGGGATCCTTCTGACGGGAGGAGGAGCACTGCTGCGCGGACTGGAAGAACTGATCCAGGAGAGGACGGGAGTCAATACCATTGTGGCAGATGATCCTATGAAGGTGGTAGCCATCGGAACAGGGAGATATGAGGAAGTGATCGGAGGAAGAAGACAGCCGAGGTAACAGCATGGAAACGATAAAAGGATATGTGGATCACATCGTATATCGAAATGAGGCAAATGGATATACAGTGTTCCAATTGGAACAGAAAGAAGAGCAGCTCACCTGTGTAGGAGAACTTTCTTACCTGGAAGAAGGCGAGCTGGTAGAGCTGGATGGGCATTTTACCGTTCACAAGATGTATGGAAGTCAGTTTCAGGTAGAGACATCCAGAGTGTGCTCCCCGACAGACACCCTTTCCATAGAAAAATATCTGGGATCGGGGGCAATCAGAGGATTAAGAGAAGCTATGGCGCGCAAGATCGTGGAGGCATTCGGAGAAGAGACCTTCCGCATCATAGAGGAAGAACCGGAACGGTTGGCGGAGATCAAGGGAATCAGCGAGAGGAAGGCCAGGGAGATCGCAGAGCAGCTGGAGGAGAAAAGAGAGATGCGGCAGTCCATGCTGTACATGCAGAAGTACGGCATTTCTCCCAAATTGGCGGCGAAGATCTTTCAGTATTATGGCAACAGAGTGTATCGGATCCTGGAGGAAAATCCCTATCAGATGGCAGACAAGGTAGAGGGAGTAGGATTCAAAACGGTAGATGAGATCGCCATGCGGGCAGGGATTCATGTAGATTCGGATTATCGGATCCGATGCGGAATGGTTTATGTCCTGCTTCAGGGAGTGGGAGAGGGACATATCTACCTGAGAGAAGAGGTTTTGCTCTATCGGACGGAGCAGATTCTGGGTGTGGTGATTGAGCAGCCCGGGCTTCATCTGCAAGAATTGTCTGTGGAAAAAAAGATTGTGGTAAAAAATGTGGGGGATGAGACAAGAGTATATGCATCCGCATATTACCAGATGGAATGGAATGTGGCGGGAATGCTGAAGGCGCTGGATATCCGATTTGAAATAACGGAAGAGGTTCTGAGGCAGAGGCTGGAGGAAGTGGAAGTCTGCGAAGATATGAAGCTGGATCAGATGCAGTGGGAAGCGGTGAGACAGGCGGTCAGGAAGGGCGTTCTGGTTCTGACCGGAGGGCCGGGAACAGGAAAGACCACCACCATTAATGCCATGATCCATTTTTTCAGAAGAGAAGGGCTGGATATCTGTCTAGCAGCGCCTACCGGAAGAGCAGCCAAGCGGATGACGGAGGCCACAGGCTACGAAGCGCAGACCATTCACAGACTGTTGGAGATCAACGGGGATCCGGAAAAGGGAGCACGGGGATTCCAAAGGAATGAGGAGCAGCCTCTGGAGACCGATGTAGTCATTGTAGATGAAATGTCTATGGTAGATCTTCCTCTGATGAGTGCTCTCTTAAAAGCGATGGTGACGGGGACGCGGCTGATCCTGGTAGGAGATTGTGATCAGCTTCCAAGTGTCGGCCCGGGAAGTGTATTGAAGGATATTGTGGATTCAGGCTGCTATGCCGTGGTCAAGTTGACACAGATATTCAGACAGATGATGGAAAGTGACATCATTGTAAATGCCCATAAGATTAACCAGGGGCTTCCTGTTCATCTGGATAACAAAAGCAAGGATTTCTTTTTTTTGAAAAGGATGGAGCCGGAACTGGTGATGCGGGTGATCCTTGCATTGGTACAGGAAAAGCTGCCTGCCTATGTACAGGCGAAACCGTTTGATATCCAGGTGCTGACGCCTACGCGAAAGGGAGTGTTGGGAGTAGAAAAACTGAACGAGATGCTACAGAAATACCTGAATCCGCCTTCCGAAAAGAAGAAGGAAAAGCTACAGGGAGATCGAATCTTTCGGGAAGGCGATAAGGTGATGCAGATCAAAAATAACTATCAGATGCCCTGGGAGATCAGGACTTCCAAAGGGATGGCGGTAGATAAAGGAGAGGGGATTTTCAACGGAGATATGGGGATCATAAAAGAGATCCCTGTCTACGGGGATGAGATTGTGATCGAGTTTGAAGACGGGAAACTTGTGCGGTATTCCTATGAACTGCTGGACGAGCTGGAATTGGCCTATGCTATTACCATCCATAAGTCGCAGGGAAGCGAATATCCTGCCGTTGTGATCCCGCTTTTGAACGGGCCAAGGCAGTTGTATCACAGGAATCTGTTGTATACGGCAGTTACAAGGGCAAGACGATGCGTGACCTTGGTGGGGAGTGAAGTGGTGTTTGATCAGATGGTTCAAAATGGAAATGAACAGAGACGAAATACCAGTTTAACCGAACGGATCCGGGAATTGGAAGAGTGGAAAACGGGCGTGTAAAACAAAAGAAAGACAGGAGAGGGATCGGAAAAAAGCTCTTGTGCCTGCTATGGCCTACCGTCTGTGTGTTTTGTGGAGCACCAAACAGCAATGGAATCTGTGAGAGATGCAAAGAAACGGAAGAGAGGCTGAGGATCAGGCAGCCTGTCTGCATGAAGTGTGGGAGATCGATCCTGTCGGAAGAAAAAGAATATTGCAGGGAATGTGAAGGACATATATATTCCTTTGAACAGGGGGCGGCCGTGTGGAAACATGTGCCGCCTGTTAGTACGTCTATCTACCGATTTAAGTACAAAAATCAAAGAGCCTATGCAGAGATCTACGGACGGGAGCTGGCAAAAAACTACAGGGAACTGCTCCGCCAATGGAAGATCGATTATCTGGTTCCCATTCCTATTCATCACAGGCGAAAAAAAGCGCGGGGATATAACCAGAGTGAACTGTTGGCAAAAGAGCTGGAAAAATATGTGGGGATTCCTGTGCTGTCTGTGCTGGAACGGTGGAAGAATACGATACCTCAGAAAAGACTGACGGCTGCCGGGAGACGAAAAAACCTAAAGGAGGCATTTCGAATAACGGCAGGAGACATAAGGGGCAGGAATCTGCTTCTGGTGGACGACATCTATACGACGGGAAGTACAATGGAAGAAGCTTCAAGGATCCTGCGGAAATCCGGTGTAGGAAAGGTCTTTTTTTTGACGCTAAGTATTGGACAATATAATTGATATTTGCTATACTGAAACTACTATTGTTCGGATCAGTGGGAGATTGAGGTGGGATATGCTGGATGAAAGAAAAGTGAAAATCATGACGTACTTGTCTCATTATGAGGAGACCAAAGGAAAAGAAGACTTCAAGGTCAGCGGGTTTTACAGAAAAGATTATGTAGGTCTGCACAATATCTGCGCATTTCTATGGGTGACGGCAGGATACGGAATCCTGATGGGACTACTTGGCATTGTCTTTTTGGATGTGCTGCTGAAGCATCTGTCGGTATCTTTGGCGGCGGTGCTGGGGCTTGCTGCGATTGCAGGATACGTGGCGGTTTTGACCGTGTATCTGCTGCTTTCCGCAGGGATATACAACCGCAGGCACCGGGATGCCAGAAAGCGCGTGAAACGATACCATTACCACCTGACCAGACTGATCAAGCTGTACGAAAGGGAGAAAGAGTAGATGGATACAATTTTTATGATAAGAGAAAATGTGCAGAGGATATACGCAAAGAACTCAAAGATCTATGAAAAGGCGATACAGTTTTTACTCGCTTTTATCGTTTTTTTGGTGATCAATCAAACCTTCGGATTTATGAAGATACTGGCGTCTCCCGTAGTGTCCCTGGGATTGGCGGTCATTTGCGCATTTCTGCCTCTGACAATGACGGTGATTGCGGGGACGGCATTGGTCCTGATCCATGTATTTGCATTGTCTCCGATGCTGTTTGTGCTGACGGCTGCCGTGTTTTTGGTCATGTACATTTTTTACTTTCGGCTGACACCAAAGATGGCGGTGGTAGTGCTTCTGACACCTATTGCATTTGCTCTTAAGATTCCTTATGTGATCCCGGTGGTATTTGGACTGATGGCGACGCCTGTCTGCCTGGTGGCGATCATCTGCGGGACGATCGCTTTTTATATGTTGAGCTATCTCAAAAAGGCTGCAGCAGTGGCGCAGGGAGCCGGTCTTGAAAATATGATAGGACAGTCGGCCGACTATCTGAAGCAGGTGTTTCAAAGCAAGGAAATGTGGGTCATGATCGTAGCATTGGCCATTAGTTTTCTGGTAGTGTATACCCTGCGGAAGCAGGCGATGGACCATGCCTGGAAGATAGGAGCGGCTGGAGGAGTTGTTGCAGGGATCGTGGCAACGGCGGCAGGAGATATTGCTCTGGGAATCCATGTTTCTTATGGAATGATGATCTTTTCAGGTCTGCTGGCAGTTCTCCTGGGGCTGGGACTGGAACTGTTCTTCTTTGCGGTGGATTATACCAGGAGCGAGACGCTGGAGTTTGAAGATGACGAGTATCATTACTATGTGAAGGCGGTTCCGAAGATTTCTCTTTCCTCCTCAGAAAAAGAGGTAAAGAAGATCCATGAAAGACAGGAGACGGCAGAAATCACCAGGGAAGAAACAAGAAACAGCGCTGCGGAAGAAGAGATAGATAGGGCTCTGATAGAAGAGAGTCTGAAAAAAGAACTGGGAATGAAGGAATAGAACAAAGAACTTTGACCACGGCAGGACATAGCGGAGAAAACGTAAAAATTGATCCAAAGGAGGAGGTGACAGGATGGAACAAAGGATTTTGGGATTTATTACAAAATATATCGCAGGGGCGTTTTATATCCCAAGGATCCAGGTGATGGATGTTGTAGAAGTCCTGATACTGACGTTCCTGATCTACCGGGTCATCCTCTGGATCAAAAATACGAAGGCCTGGATGCTCTTAAAGGGAATTCTGGTATTGGCTGCATTTATTCTGGTGGCGGCGATCTTCCGGATGAACACCATCTTGTACCTGGCTAAGAACTCTGTTACGGTGATGGCAACGGCGGCGATCATCGTGTTTCAGCCGGAGCTTCGGAGAGCGCTGGAAAAACTGGGAGAGAGGAAGCTTTTGGCTTCGGTCCTTCCTTTTGAGCCGGGCAAAGAAAAGGTCAGGTTCAGCGGCAGTACCAGAGAGAATATCGTGGAAGCTGCTTTTGCTATGGGAAAGGCGAAGACAGGTGCTCTCATCGTGGTGGAACGGGAAATCCAGCTGACAGAGTACGCAGCGACAGGGATCCATATGGATTGCCTTCTTTCCAGCCAGGTTCTGTTGAATATTTTTGAACATAATACTCCTCTTCATGACGGAGCTATTATAGTGCGCGGCAACAGGATCGTATCCGCCACCTGTTATCTTCCCTTATCCAATAATATGGGGATCAGTAAGGAATTGGGTACGAGACATCGGGCGGCTATCGGGATGAGCGAAGTCAGCGACGCTCTGGTGATCGTGGTTTCGGAAGAGACCGGAGCCGTTTCTGTGGCACAGGGAGGCAGTATTTTCTGGGGCATTACGGAAGAAGAGTTGCGTAGCCGACTGGTTTTGGCACAGGAGAAAAAAGAAAGCAGATCCGCGGTTTCCGGTTGGAAGGTGGCTGAATGGTGGAAAGGAAGGCGAAAAGATGAAAAAAAGACTGACAAATAATCTGAGTCTTAAGATTCTGGCTTTCCTGATCGCAGGGTTTATGTGGTTTATGGTGGTGAACATTGACGATCCGGTCTCCGACAAAACGTATGTAGGTATTGCGGTAAAAGTGCTCAATGAAGAAGTGGTGCAAGACAGTAACCGTACGTATCAGATCGTGGACGGCACCGGAGAGGTCAACGTAACGGTCACTGCAAAAAGGTCGCTGCTGAACAAAATAAAAGCAGAAGATATCCAGGCAACGGCGGATATGAAGGAGCTCCTTTTGGGAACACAGATTCCTATTCAGGTGACGGTCAAGGGATATGAGGGCAGATACGAAAGCGCTGTCTCTTCTCCCGGGAATCTCCAGGTTAAGATCGACGATGAAACCAAAAATAATTTCCCCATTACACCCACCGTCACAGGAACGGTACGGGATGGCTATACCATTGGCAGTCTGAAGGCAGATCCGGAAAAAGTAACCATAAGAGGTCCTAAGACGGTGATCGACAGCATCAATCGGGTAGCGGCAGAAATAGACGTGTCGGGATTATCGGAAAGCACAGATTTGGAAGCACGGCTGGTGCTTTACGACAGTAATGACAATGTGATCGATCAGACGATCCTGGCCAATAATCTGGGAAAAGACGGTGTCAGTGTAAAAGTAAAACTAAATAAAGTAAAAAGGGTTCCCATTGCGCTGGATACTTCCGGGATCCAGGCGAAAGAAGGATATAACATTGCCAAGGTGACTCCGGAGCCGAAAGAGATCCTGGTATCCGGAACGGAAAAGAATCTGGAAAGTCTGGATGAGATCATGGTTCCGGCAGAGGAGCTGAGTTTTACGGATCTGACAGAACGGACAGAAAAACAGGTGGATATTTCTGCCTATCTGCCGGAGGGGATTTCACTTCTGGATGAAAATGCGAAAAACATCGTAGTTTCTATTCTGGTGGAGCAGCCCGGTGTAAAGATTTATGAAGTGTCAACCAGTTCTCTGACAGTCAATAATCTGGCAGACGGACTGGAGGTAAGTTATGGGCATGTGGTGGATCTGGAGCTTCAGATTCAGGGACCGGAGGAGGTGCTGCAAAGCCTGAAGCTGGCGAAAAAGGCAAGTATTGATCTGAAAGGATATACGGAGCCGGGCAGTTATGTGGTACCGGTTTTCGTGGAACTTCCGGCCGGGTGCGCATTGGTGAATGAGGTAAAGGCTGACATTACCCTGGAGAAAAAGTAGTAACGAAGGGAGGCATTCGTATGGTAGCACAGAAAGTTACGATCATAAATCCTACAGGACTGCATCTGAGACCGGCCGGCGTTTTCTGCAATGCAGCCAGTAGTTTCAGGTGCAAGGTAGAGTTTCGATATAAGGAAACGACAGCCAATGCAAAAAGTGTGCTGAGTGTACTGGGCGCATGCATCAAGAAGGGAGATACTATTGAACTGGTATGTGACGGAGAAGATGAAACGGAAGCTTTGCATACGATGGTGTCTTTGATCGAAGAAGGCCTGGGAGAATAGAGGAGGATGAAAAAACTATGGGGAAGGCAACTTTGGTGGTCATGGCGGCAGGGATCGGAAGCCGTTTTGGCGGAGGAATCAAGCAGCTGGAGCCGGTAGGACCCAGTGGAGAGCTGATCATTGACTATTCCATTTATGATGCGAAAGAAGCGGGGTTTGACAAGGTGGTCTTTGTGATCCGAAAAGATCTGGAAGAAGAATTTAAAGCGAGGATCGGAGACCGGATCGCAAAAACTATTGCAGTAGAATACGCGTTTCAGGAAGTGGAGGATATTCCGCAGCCATTTCGTCAGAAGTATGCAGGCAGAAAGAAGCCATGGGGAACGGGACAGGCCATCCTGGTATGCAAGGATCTGGTGCAGGAACCGTTTCTTGTGATCAATGCAGATGATTATTATGGGAGATCTGCCTACCGGAAAGCATATGAGCATCTGACAGGGATGAAGCGGCAGAAAGATGTGCTTTCGGCATGCATGGTAGCGTTTCAGCTGAAGCATACCGTCAGTGAGAACGGAGCAGTGACGAGAGGGCTTTGCAGGATGAACCAGAAGCATCAGTTGATCGGACTGGATGAAACAGGCCATATTGTAAAGACACCTCAGGGAATCGGGATTCAGACGGACGCTTTTTACAGCCTGGATGGCGATATGGAAGTCTCCATGAATATGTGGGGGTTTTCACCGGAAATTTTTGAAAGGCTACAGCAGGGATTTGAAAGGTTTTTGGAAACAGTGGATCCCTGGGACAAAAAAGAGTATCTTCTGCCCGACATTGTAGATGCCTTTTTGCGCTCCGGACAGATAGAGGTGACGGTTCTGCGTTCGGAGGATGAATGGTTTGGAGTGACTTACAAAGAAGATAAGGATACGGTGGTAAAAGCGATCCAAAAACTTTTGCAGGAAGGAAAGTATCCCTCCTCTCTTTAAAAAAGAATACATACAAAAAAGAACCCCTACAGACAGTTCGGTGAAAGGAAAGCAGAAAACCGAAATTGTTTGTGGGGGATTTTTATGGAGAATTTCCGAAATTCCATGATTGACAAATCGGAAAGGAAGGAATAGAATGAGATTGTTCACAAAAATAAAGGAGAATAATTACATGAACATATCGAAATATGATCTGCTGAACATGATCTTAAAAAAGTCGGAGAAGAATCAAAGGAAGCTGGCTGCCCTGACAGGACTTTCCTTAGGGAAGGTGAACAGCTGTCTGAGAGAACTGATAGAAGACGGGTATTTGAACGAGCAGCTGGAGATCAGTGAACAGGCGCAAAAAAAAGCAGAGAAGCAACGTCCGAGGCATGCGGTCATCCTGGCAGCAGGCTATGGGATGCGGATGGTACCCATTAATGTAGAGGTGCCAAAGGGACTGCTTGAGATTGGCGGAGAGAGGCTGATCGAGCGACTGATCCGCCAGCTCCGGGAGGCGGGTGTACATCAGATCGATGTGGTAGTGGGATTTATGAAAGAGCGATATGAATATCTGATAGACAAGTGGAATGTCCGTCTGATCTTTAATGAAGAATACGGAAGAAAGAACAATCTCTCCTCTTTAAACAAAGTGGCAGACAGAATCGGAAACAGCTATATTCTCCCCTGTGATATCTGGTGCAGGGAAAATCCCTTTTCCGGTTACGAGTGGTATTCCTGGTATATGATGACGGAAGAAGAGTCAAAGGACAGTGGAGTAAGGGTCAATCGAAAAAGAGAGCTGGTCCGGGTCAAGGTAGAAAAGTCGGGGCACCGCATGGTGGGAATCGCTTATATACAGGATCAGGAGGCAGATCGGCTGAAACAGTTGCTTGGTCTATACGCATCGCAGAGAACCTACGATCAAAAGTTCTGGGAAGAAGTGCTGTTTGCGGAATCGAAAATGTGGATCGCATCCAGGATCGCAAAAGAAGAGGATGTCTACGAGATCAATACCTACGAGCAGTTGAGGGAGATCGACAGCCATTCGGGACATCTGCAGACAGATATCCTGGAGAAGATCGCAGAGGTACTGTCATGCAAACTGGAGGAGATCCAGGAGATCCAGGCGCTGAAGAAGGGAATGACGAACCGCTCTTTTGAATTTTCCTGCAGAGGAGAACGCTATATTGCCAGGATCCCGGGAGAGGGGACAGACAGGCTGATCAACAGGCGACAGGAATTTGAAGTATATGAAGCCTTGAAAGGGACAGACATCTGTGATCCGGTGGTCTACATATCTCCGGAGAGCGGGTATAAGATCACAAAGTTTATAGAGAATGCACGACCCTGCAGAAAAGAAAACAAAAAAGAGGTAGAGGACTGTATGAGGTACCTGAAAGCCTTCCATGATCGTAAGCTTCAGGTGGGACACACATTCCAGCTGTTTGAACAGATCGAATACTATGAGAGATTAAGGGGAGATTACCCTTCGGACTATGAAGACTATGAGGAAACAAAGAAAAAAGTATTCGAATTGAAAGCGTACATTGACAGGCAGCCGAAAACAATCGCGCTGAGTCACATTGATGCAGTCTGTGACAATTTTCTCCTTGCGCCGGAAAAAATGTATCTGATCGACTGGGAATATGCGGGCATGCAGGATGTTCATGTAGATATCGCCATGTTTGCCATCTATGCCATGTATTCCAAGGAGGAGGTGGACTGGCTGATCGCGTGCTATTTCCAGGGAGAGCCTTCTGCGGCGGTTCGGGTAAAGATCTACTGCTACATTGCCGTTTGCGGTTTGCTGTGGAGCAACTGGTGCGAATATAAGAAGACCTGTGGAATCGAGTTTGGGGAATATTCCCTGAGGCAATACCGATATGCAAAGGAGTATTACCGGTATGCGAAGGCGGAAATGGAGGCAGAGTAACATGATAGAAGTAGAAAATGCGATTTTGATGGCGGCAGGAATGTCCACAAGGATGGCGCCCCTGTCTTATGAAATACCGAAAGCTCTTCTGAAAATAGAGGGAGAGGTGCTGATCGAGCGGCAGATCCTTCAGCTGAGAGAAAGCGGGATCAGGGATATTACCATAGTCGTGGGATACAAAAAAGAACAATTTGCGTATCTGAAAGAGAAATTTGAAGTCAAACTGATCGAAAATCCCTACTACATGGAACGAAACAATCATTCCAGCCTGTTTGTGGCAAGAAAAGAACTGAAAAATACCTATATTTCCTGCGGAGATTACTATTTTGCACAAAATCCATTCCAAAGAAAAGAAGAGGTTCCCTACTATGGGCTGACCTATCAGGAGGGAGAAACCCCCGAGTGGTGTGTGGAAACAGATGAGTCCGGGAAAATCCAAAAAGTGGTGATCGGAGGGAAGGATGCCTGGGTCATGCAGGGAGAAGTCCTGTTTGACAGAACATTTTCCCGGCAGCTGATCCCTCTCTTAGAGTCGGCCATGGAGCGGGAGGAAGAAAAGCAGACATACTGGGAAGATTTGTATGTGTCCTCCCTGGGAACCATGGATCTTTACGGGAAGCAAAAGAAAAAGGGAGAGGTGCTGGAGTTTGACAGTCTGGATGAATTAAGAGAAACATTTCCCTGGTACCGGGCAGCGAAAGACAGCCGGATCTTTCAGAAGCTCCTGGCGACTCTGAACTGTGAAGAAGGGGAGCTGACAGGATTTGTCCCGCTGAAGGAAAACGGGGTGGCAAAAGGCGTAACATTTTCGCTGCGGGAACAGGCCTACCGATATTTTTATGAATCAGGCAAGCTGGAGCGCTGCCGGATCTGAGAAGGCGCATTCTGAAAAGGCGGGAGCAGGAGAAAATGTCGGCAAAAGAGAAGCGGCTAAGGTCGCATACTAAAGGAAGGAAAGCCAAGCATGAAAGAAAACAATCAGTTAAAGAGAATTGAAAAACAGATGGACAAGGAGATTATGATCATTCCGTTGCTGCTGATCATCGGGCTTTGTATCACATTTATGAAATTTCCGGAAGCATCTAAGGTGACACTGCAGTCTGTCCGAAATTTTCTGGGGGATGACCTGGGGCTTTATTATGTGTTTCTGGGAGTGGCAGCCGTGATCTGTTCCATGTATATGGCATTTTCCAAATATGGAAAAATCCGTTTAGGAGGAGAGGAGAAGCCCAAATATACTACGTTTCAGTGGGGAACGATGATTTTTACCTCTACCATGGCAGCAGATATTTTATTCTATTCCCTGTGTGAGTGGGCGATCTATGCCAGGGAAGCCTACGTAAAGGAATTGGGCGGAATGCAGAAATGGGCGCCCACCTTCTCTTTGTTTCACTGGGGACCGATTGCCTGGAGCTTTTATATTGTGCTGGCAGTAGCGTTTGGATTCATGATCCATGTCCGTGGAAGGAAAAAACAGAAGTTTTCAGAGGCCTGCCGTCCCATTCTGGGAGACAGGGTGGACGGAATCCTGGGAAAGATGATCGATCTGCTGGCAGTTTTGGCGCTGCTGGCGGGAACAGCGACAACTTTTTCCCTTGCCACTCCTCTTCTTGCAGCTGCTTTGGGATATGTGTTTGGTCTGCCAATGGGATTTGGGCTTACCATCTCTATTTTGGTGACCATTGCAATCGTTTATACTTTGACGGTATGGTTTGGGATGGAAGGAGTGTTCCGGCTGGCTACAGTTTGTGCGTACCTGTTCTTTTTTTTACTGGCGTATGTGTTGCTTGCCGGAGGGGAATGCAGGTACATCCTGGAAACAGGATTTTCTTCCACAGGAAATCTGATCCAGAATTTTGTGGGACTGGCTACCTGGATGGATCCGGCGCGGGAAACAGCCTTTGTACAAAACTGGAGTGTCTTTTACTGGGCTTATTGGATGGCATGGTGCGTGGCAACTCCGTTTTTCATCGGAATGATCAGTAAGGGAAGAACTATAAAAAACACAGTGCTGGGTGCCTATGGCTGGGGGCTGGGAGGAACCTTCCTGTCTTTTATCATCCTGGGAAATTATGGGATGTCCCAGCAGGTGAGGGGAAAGATAGACGCCGTGACCATGCTGGGAAAAGGAGAAGAGATATCCAAAGTGATATTGAATATTTTAAAGACGCTTCCGGCAGCTAAGCTGGTGCTGGTGGTACTGGTCATTACCATGATAGCTTTTTACGCTACGACCTTTGACGCACTGACGATGGTGGTTTCTTCCTATTCCTACCGGTATCTGAAGCCGGAGGAGGAGCCGGATAAGAGAGTTCGGACCTTTTGGGCGATCCTGTTTATTCTCTTCCCCATTGCCCTGATCTTTTCGGAGAGTTCCATGAACAACCTCCAGTCAGTAGCGATCATAGCGGCGTTTCCTGTGGGGATCATTGTGATATTGATCGTGGCTTCCTTTTTCAAGGATGCAAGGAAATATCTGCAGGAAGGACAGAAATAGAAGGAAAAGAAGAACCGTAAAAGTTTACGAAAGAAACCTGGAAAATAGAAAAAAAACAGAGGAAAAACAGGCGGGTATCAGAGGGCAGCCTTGAAAACAAGTGCGCAACTGTGCTATACTCAGCAAATATAGAAAGTGTTATCAAAAGGAAAAGGGAGAAGCTGCTTTTGGTAAAGGGACTGAAAGCAAGAGGGAGAGCTATAAACCATCAGGGATTTTTACGGGAAAGGGGTGTAGGATGTTCGTTGGGAGAGAACATCCGTGAAAAGTATGAAACGAGACAGAAGAAGGATGAAGGCGTTGACAGGGATTCTGTTAATGCTGGCGATTGTATTTTCCGCATTCGGGCAGCACCGTGTACTGGCGGAGGAGCGACCGGAAGAAAGTATATCGGGCGGAATGATGGAAGAAAGGGCATTTGAGTATCTTTTAGTGGAAAAACCCTATCTGACTACGCCCGACACACAGCGGATCGTGCTTTCTTTGAAAGACGGAATGACGGCAGAGAGCGCAGTTCTTTTTTATAAGAATCAGGAAACGGGAGAGACAGGAGAGATAGCTGCATCCCGCATCGAAGGGGAGGCGGCGCTTTTTGAGAAAGAGTATGCGGACGAGAAGGAAAGTGGAGTTTATTCTCTGACAGGAGCAAAGATTATAAGTCAGGGAAAAGAGACGGAGTTTTCTCTCAAGGAGGAGGACGTACAAGGAAAATATGGCGTCAATCGACAGGTAGAAACGAAGCCGGACGCTTACATAGAGCAGGATGGAGAAATTCAGACGGCAGAGAAGGCGGAAAAATCTTCCGAACAACCGCTGGAAACCGGAATGACAGAATTATCGCTTACCATGCAGGATGCCAACGGAGAAATGATCAGTGATAGTGTGGCAGGAAAAAGTGTGGAGGAAGTTTCTGCTAAGATAGCGACTTCACTTCCTGCTCCGGCTCCACCGGAAAATTTAGGAAAGACGACGGTGATCGTGCTGGATCCGGGACATGGAGGCGGAGACCCGGGAGCAGCTTATTTTGGCGAAACGGAAAAAGATCTGGCATTAAAGATCGCACGTTATTGCAAGGCGGCGTTGGAACGGAATCAGGGAGTCAAAGTTTACCTGACCAGAGACAGTGACAGATGGGTAGGCGAAGGCGTAACAAGAGCCAGAGATGATCTGGAGCCAAGGATCGCTTTTGCAAAAAGTGTAAATGCTGATATTTTTGTCAGCCTTCATTTGAATGCCACAGGAACTGGTGCAGGAAAAGGAGCAGAGATCTACTATCCGGCAGCTTACTATAATTCTGATGCAGGGACAGTCGGAAAAGAATTGGCACAAAGTATTCAGAAAGAATTGGTGGCGTTGGGACTGTATAACCGTGGCATCAAAGCTGGTGACATCTATTATGTGATAAGAGAAGGAGCGCAGGCGGGAATCCCAAGTATATTGATCGAGCATGCGTTTCTGGATAATGAAGGAGATTATGAAAAGTTTTTAAACTCTGATGACAAGCTGAAAAAGCTGGGAGAGGCGGACGCAAAAGGAATTGCAAGCTGTTTGAATCTGGTAGGAGGAAAGAACGGCGGCGAGTGGATACAGGATTCCAATGGATGGTGGTACAAATATCGGGACGGATCATATCCGGTAAATCAGTGGCTTCAAATAAATGGTATCTGGTATTACTTTAATGGAAGGGGATATTGTCATACCGGTTGGTTGACTTACGGAAATAAGACATTTTATCTGCAAAGCAGCGGGGCAATGCAGACCGGCTGGCTGAATCTGGGAAAAGCCTGGTATTATTTCTCGGAAGAAGGAGAAATGGCGACCGGCTGGACAGAGGTACTGGGATTCTGGTATTATTTTCGGACAGCGAAAGACAGTTCTGGGAACAAGGGACAGATGTGTACCGGTCTGATTACGGAAAGAGGAAACAAATATTATCTGAATCCGACAAAGAACCAGTATGGATCCGAGGGGATTATGAGGACCGGATGGGTCTTGGAGGGCGGAAAATGGTACTTTTTCAATACAGGGATCGTGGCAGAGAAGTCGGTAGGAGCCGCTGCGACCGGTTGGCTGCTGCAGGATCAGATTTGGTATTATCTGAATAGCGATGGCACGATGAAGACTGGCTGGCTGGAAGTAAGTGGGAGTTGGTATTATTTGCTTTCAACGGGGCAGATGGTGACCGGCACCAGAACGATCGATGGAAAGACCCATGGATTTGATGCGCTGGGACGATGGACCGGAGAAAAGGAAGCGGTCAGATCGGGTTGGGTGTTTTCCGGAGACAAGTGGTATTACTATAGCGATCAAGGTGTCCTGCAGACCGGCTGGCTTTACGAAGGAGGCAGATGGTATTATCTGATGCCGACTGGAAGCAGAGGAGCAATGTGTACCGGTTGGCTGAACCTGGGGAAAGAATGGTATTATCTGAATCCGCAGACGGATCAGGCCGGACCCAAAGGAGCTATGTGCACCGGAATCATTACAGAAAGAGGCAACAAGTATTACCTGAATCCTAAAGCAGATCAGCGTGGATCGCAGGGAGCTATGATAACCGGCTGGGTCCAGGAGGAAGGGAAATGGTACTTCTTCAACACAGGAATCACAGCAGAAAAACCGGCAGGCGCTGCTGTGACCGGTTGGCTGTTACAAGATCAGATCTGGTATTATCTGAACAGTGACGGTACGATGAAGACCGGCTGGCTAGAAGCGGGCGGAAAAAAGTACTATCTGCTTCCGACGGGACAAATGGTAACCGGCACTAGAAATATTGACGGAAAAGTGCATGTTTTCAATGATCTGGGTCAGTGGATCAAAGAAGAAAAGCAGGAAGACGGTCAGACAAAGACCGGCTGGAAGAAGCAGGGAGACGACTGGTATTATTACAACATGCAGGGCGTCTTGCAGACAGGCTGGCTTTATGAAGGAAATGCATGGTACTACATGAACCCGGAAGGCAATACATATGGAAAAAAAGGATTGATGCGTACCGGCTGGGTTCTGGAAGGAAATGACTGGTATTTTATGAATCAGCAATCAGATGGATATGGTCCGATAGGCTCCATGCGTACCGGGTGGGTGCAGATAGCAGGAAATAAGTACTACATGAACCCACAGACAGATCTGAACGGACAAGCAGGCTCTATGCGCACCGGTTGGGTAAAAATAGGAGAACTGTGGCACTATTTTAATAAAGGAAAAGAGCCGGAAGGACTCCTGACATTTTCGGGACATACTATCATGGGACAGACAGGCGTGACGGTAGATCAGATGGTCAGAATGTATCAAAAAAGCGGGAAGAGTTATCCTTCGGAAGCACTGGCTCTCGGAAATGCTGGGACGATCCAGGAGTTTTGCCGGATTGTCTACGAAGAGGCAAAGGCAGAAGGAGTAAAAGCGGAAGTTGTATTTGCTCAGGCGATGAAAGAGACGGGATATCTTCAATTTGGAGGCGATGTGAAGATTCAGCAATTTAATTTTGCTGGACTTGGAGCAACCGGAAATGGAGTGCCGGGAGAGCAGTTTGCAGATGTTAGAACGGGGATCCGGGCACAGGTGCAGCACCTAAAAGCATATGCTTCGGTAGAGCCGTTAAAGAATGCCGTCGTAGACGGAAGGTTTCAGTATGTGTCTCCCAGAGGAAGTGCACCGTGTGTGGAAGCTCTCGGAATTCAGGATAATCCGGCTGGCAGGCTGGGATGGGCAATGGCCAAAGGATATGGATTCAGCCTCTATTCTAGCTATATAGAGCCAATATATGGTCTGTAAGATCCCCGGGAAGAAAAAAGAAGATTTTAGCAAGAAAAAGAAAGACGTGGGAGACCATAGAGAAATTAATAGAACATTCTGCAGAGAAATGCGGAAAAGGGAAGGAGCTGCGAGAAAAGAAAAACATCAGACTCGGCAGCTTCTTCTTTGTATATTTGAACTTGAAATGGTAAAACGAAAGTGGAAGAAGATAAAAAAATTCTGTAAAAAGGCGGAAAAAGAGAGCGGAGAAGGAAGAGAGCAAATTTGACAGATGAATCCATTTGTTTTAAAATGAACAAAGGAGTGTGCCTAAAAATTTCAATAAGTATTTCGCAGGATGCGAAGAACTTTGATCAAATAGAGGGAGAGGAAAGAAGGAATGAAATTATCGGAGTGTCCTACAAGAAGTAACAACCTGCAGCTTTTTCGTTTTGTTGCGTCCATACTGGTTATAGTTTCCCATTCTTTTGTGATTTCTACAGGAGATGCCAGCGGAGAATGGCTTTCCTGGATCACAAACCAACAGTTGTCCATGGGAGGCTTGGCAGTTGCAGTTTTTTTCTGTGCGGGAGGATACTTGATCGCCAGAAGTATGGATCGTATAAAAGATGGGAGAGAGTATTTTAAAATACGAGCTCTTCGTATTTTTCCGGCGTTGGCGATCGTCATCCTGCTATCGGCCTTTGTACTGGGACCATGTATGACGGAATACAGAGTGCAGGAATACTTTTCAGATATCGGAGTATACCGGTATCTCCTGAATGGAGTTTTGATCCTACAACATGAGCTTCCGGGAGTCTTTCAACATAATCCGTATTTGGCTACGGTAAACGGGTCCTTGTGGACATTACCGGTGGAATTTCTTTGCTACGTCGGCTGCTACGTAATGTGGAAGATAGGGTTTTTCGCAAAAAAAAGAGCAAAGTACAGCGTGCCTATCGTCGCGGTAGGACTGGCAGGAGTTGTAGCACTCGTAAAACACCTGGAATTATCCCTGGAGCTGACCTCTTTGGTTCGTCCAATGATCCTGTTCTACGTGGGCATCCTGTTTTACATATACAGAGAACACATTTTGCTCACCAAAAGAGGGGCGCTTTTATGCGCTGCCGGACTGATCCTTTTCAATCTGTTTAAGCTCACAAATGTAGGGATGGTGCTCTGTTTTCCGTACCTGTTGATGTATCTTTGTTTTGCTGTTTCACAGATTCCTGAAAAAATAGGGAAAAGCGGCAATATCTCCTATGGAGTATATTTGTGTGCGTTTCCAATTCAGCAGCTATTGGTGGTGCTTTTTGGAGGAAGGATGCACCCGGCGTACAATACGTTTCTTGCGGTCCCCTTGTCCATTCTCGGAGGATATCTTTTGTATCTGTTTGTGGAGGAACCGGTAACAAAACTGATAAGTAGGAAAAAATGAAAAAGAAGCAATTGTCCATTATCGAAAATTTAATTTGGAATTCAGCAGGGTCCTTCACCTATCTGATTTGTCAGTGGCTTTTAACCTGGATCATTGTTGTACATTCTAAGGATCTTGGAAATGCAGGGAACCTGGCTTTGGCAATTTCCATTACCAATATATTTTTCAACCTGGCGTGTTTTAACATTCGTCCCTATTTGGTTTCTGACCTGAAACAGTGCTACAGATCGGAGCAGTACAGTGCATTCAGGCTTTTTACCTGCCTGGCGTCGCTGATTTTATGTCTGATTTATACCTGTATGTTTGGGTACACGATGGATCAGATCATCTGCGTGATGTTGTACATGGTTTTCAAACTGGGAGAGGCCTGGGTGGATCTGCTTCACGGATTTGAGCAGAGAAAGATGCGAATGGATATTGGGGGAATTTCCCTGTTTATAAGGGGAATTCTTTCCGTACTCAGCTTTATGGCAGGGGTTCGCTTCAGCGGCAGTGTAAATACAGGAATCATATTTATGACAGTCTGTACCTGGAGCTTTATTTTTTTATATGATATGCCTCAGGCAAGAAAATTTGAGAAAATCGCTCCTGTTTTTACCAAAGAGACGATAAAGAAAATGCTGATAGAATTTTTGCCGTTGACGATCGGAGGTGTCCTGAGTTCTTTGGGGCCGAGTCTGCCCAGGCAGTTCCTGGAGGCGGAACAAGGAAGTAAGGTTTTGGGAATATACAGTACCGTTGCGACGCCGGCTGTATTTGTTCAGGTAGCGGCTACCTATGTGTTTAATCCGGTTTTGACAGAGTTCGCAAGCCTGTATCAAAGAGGAGAAAAACGCAGATTTTTGAAATTGCTTTTTAAGATCAGCTTTTTTCTTCTGGCGGTATCTGGGGCTTCTCTGGTGGGAGGGGCGGTACTGGGACAATGGGGACTTACCTTTTTGTATGGAAAGAGGATAGGAGCCCATGCGGACCTGTTTTTACCGGTAATTATATTTACCTGCTTAAATGCCATGAGCTGGTTTTTGTGGAGTATTCTGATCATATTCAGGGAGCTGAAGGCATTATTAGTGATTAATGTGATCGGTGTAATCATGTGTATTCTGATTATGTTTCCACTTATTTCCAAATATGGAATGCAGGGAGTAAATGATACGTTGATCCTGTATACCTGTGTATTGCTCGTTTTGATGGCAGTGTTGGTGGGGAGAGATATCAAATGTAAATTTGACAGATGATCAGTGATAGAAGATAAAGAGGGTTCAATGAAAAAATATGACGAAAAGGTGTTGAAAAAACTTCAGACAGTAGAGCTGGAAATGCTTCACGATTTTGTGAAGATCTGTGAAGAGAACCAATTGGCTTATTTCGGAATTGGCGGGACTGCGATAGGCGCGCTGCGTCACCAGGGGTTTATTCCCTGGGATGACGATATTGACCTGGCCTTTTTGCGAAAGGATTATGAACGATTCTGCGACATTATAGAGAAAGAACACGGGGACAAATATTATATTCTGCGTTACGAAACAAACAAGGCATATCCTTTGTTTACAGCCAGAATGTGTAGGAAAGGCACCGTATTTCAGGAGCATGCCATGAAAAACGTGGATTGCCCTTTCGGGATTTTTTTGGATCTGTATGCCTACGACCATGTACCGGACGGGAGCGCGGCTATGAAAAAACAGGCATGGCAGGCGTGGTTTTACAGTAAGCTTTTGATTTTGTGCAGCGTAGAGCAGCCTAATCTGGTGCAGCTAAGCGGAGTCAAAAAGAAGTTGGCACTGATGGCCTGTAAGGCAGCTTATCACGTAATAAAATTGCTTCGGATCTCTACAGACAAGGTGTACGAAAAAGGAAAGGCATGTTGTATAAAATATAATGAAACGGAAACGAAACGTCTGGCTTATCTGACAGAGGCAAAGCCCTATGGAAGTATGATTCAGAGAAAAGATCTCTTTCCCATGAAGCAGCTTCCCTTTGAGGATCTGCAGCTGAACTTTCCGGGGAATATGCATGAAATGATGACGGCGTATTACGGAGACTATATGCAGATGCCGCCGGAGGAAAAAAGATATAACCACTGTCCGTACAAACTGGAATTTGAGGACGAAAATCATGAGCGGGAGAATGGATATGAATCATAGAAAAGTACATACATTTGCGATCTGTGCGTATAAGGAAAGCAGCTTTCTGGAGGAGTGTATCCTTTCGCTAAAAAAGCAGACGGTAAGGTCAAAAATCATCATAGTCACCTCTACCCCCAATGATCTGATCAGAGAAATGGCAGAAAAATATGAGATTCCTTTGTATGTCAACCAGAATGGAGGAATCACACAGGATTGGAATTTTGCTTATCAGATGGCAGAGTCTGACTATGTAACGATCGCTCACCAGGATGACATTTATTCTTCCCACTATGCGGAAAGTGTGATTGCCCGCATGAAAAAATCAAAAGATCCCATTATCTGTTTCACAGATTATTATGAGGTAAGAAATGGGAAAAAGATCTGCTCCAACAGAAATCTCCGGATCAAACGAATGCTGCTTTTACCTTTGAGGCTTTCCCTGCTTCAAAGAAGGATAGGAGTACGCAGGCTGGTGCTGGCCTTTGGATGTCCTATCTGTTGTCCATCCGTTACCTTTTCCAAAAGAAAAATAACAAAAGAACCGTTTCAGGCAGGCTTTCGATCGGATGAGGATTGGGAGGCCTGGGAAAGGCTTTCATGGCTGAAGGGAGAATATATTTACATTCCCAGAATGCTGATGGGACATCGGATTCACAAAGAGTCGGAGACTACGAATATTTTGAAGGATCACGCAAGAAGTCAGGAGGATTACATCATGTTCCGTAAATTCTGGCCGGATCTGATTGCCAGGAAACTGACACAGTTATATGCGAGCAGTGAAAAATCCAATGATCTGGATGTATAGAAGGGAAGGAAACGGAAGTGAAAAAGCTGATTATCATACCGGCATACAATGAAGAAGAGAACATAGAAAAGACAGTTACCTCTATTCAAAGAGATGCAAAAGAATTTGATTATGTAGTGATCAATGATTGTTCTACGGACAGAACAAGAAAGATCTGTGAAGAGAAGGGGTATAATATCGTGAATCTGCCCATTAACCTGGGAATAGGCGGCGCAGTACAGACCGGTTACAAATATGCAAGAAGATATGACTATGACATGGCGGTGCAGGTAGACGGGGACGGACAGCATGATCCGGAATTTCTGAATGAAATGGCCGATTATATTGCAAACAACAAGGTAGATATGGTAATAGGATCCCGTTTTATTGAAAAGAGAGGATTCCAGTCTTCCTTGCCCAGAAGGATGGGAATCAAGTTCTTCTCCGTATTGATCAGGTTATTGACTGGCAGCACCATTACGGATCCGACCTCAGGCCTTAGAATGGTAGGGAGAAATGTGATCGAGATTTTTGCAAAAGACTATCCGAAGGATTATCCGGAGCCGGAAAGCGTGGTGGCAGTACTGGGAAAACGGCTGATTGTAAAAGAAATCCCGGTCATCATGCATGAAAGGGAGGGGGGAGTATCTTCCATTTCTCCCAAGAAATCTATTTACTACATGATCAAGGTAACACTGGCGATACTTATTGAAAAAATCAGAAAGCAATAGGAGAGAGGCAAATGAATATTAGAATTCAACTGATCGTAGGAATTGTTGTGGTTCTGGCTTTAGGTGTGATCATCAATATGATCCGGCAGAAGAAACTGGAGTTGAGGTATGCGCTTTCCTGGCTGGGAGTAGGGACAGCCATTCTGCTGCTGGACTGCTTTCCCCAGCTGATCACATGGATTTCTGCGAAGCTGGGAATAGCAAGCCCCATCAATATGCTGTTTTTCTTTGGATTTTGCTTTTCTCTGATGATCATTTTTGCATTGACCGTAGCTGTGTCGCGGATGTCTATCCGAGTGAAAGAACTGACCCAGGAACTGGCATTATTCCAAAAGAAAGCAGAGGAGAAAAAAGAGCGGCAGTCGTAAAAAATGAACAGATCTTCAGGGACTGCATTGCTGTGAGAGATAACAGACAGGTTTAAAACAGAGTTAAAGGACTGGGAGAAAAGAATGGAGAGAATATCGGTATCAAAAGTATATATTTTTTTGGCATGTATGTTTGGCTGCTTGTTTATTCTGCTGGTTCCGCCGTTTCAAACGCCGGACGAAGACAGCCATTTCAAAAGAGCCTATGTGATTTCTGAGGGAAAATTTTTCCCGGAAGTAGAGGATGGAAGAGCTGGATACTATTTTTCTAGAGAAATTTGTGAGTATATTGATAAAAACCAGAGCAATATAGGGAAACTGGATTCTAAGTATACATTTTCGGAGATCATTTCAAAGGAACAGCAGCCGGCAGTATACAATGACAAAGAGTTTGTACAGTTTGCTACGATGAACACTGTCTGGATCGGACACATTATTCCGGCATTTGGGATATGCGTAGGAAAATTGGTATCTGTGCTGGCCGGGAGGGAGCCGTCCGTACTGTTTTTGCTGTATTTTGCAAGGGCGGCAAATCTGTTGTTTTATGTGGCTTGTGTCTCACTCAGTATTCGGCTGACACCTATCTTAAAACGTACATTTTGCATGATCGGACTGATGCCTATGGCGCTTTACATCGCTTGCAGTCCGTCCTATGATACGTTGCTTCTGGGCGCTACTTTTGTGTTTTCAGCATTGACATTTCATTTGCTTTTGGATCCGGATGCAAAACTGAAGGGAAAGCATCTTTTGCTGTACAGTATCATAGCATTTATTTATGTGATTTTAAAAATCGTATACATTCCTTTGTTTGCCTTGCTTCTGTTTTTACCAAAAAAGCAGTATAAAAAATGGGAATTCCTGAAAAAAGTAGGGATTTTCATCGCTTTGTTTGTAGGAATCTACTTTTTGATGAAGCTGCCGACTTTTTTTATAGAAAGTGTCAGTGCGGGTACAAACCCACGAATGAGCGAGCAGATACAGTATGTTCTGAAACATCCAAAGGCATACCTGCATATTTTCTATACCACTGTGAAGCAGCTAAGAGGCTACTATGTGGCGTCTACCATAGGACTGTTTGGACTGGTAGACACCAGGATGCCGGATATTTTTATTTATGCCTATCTGTTTTTTGCCATTCTTTTTGGGGCAGTGGAAGTAAACGAAAAAGAAGGGCTGCCTGTTAAATGGTATCATCAGGTAGTTGTACTTTTCGCGGTGATGGCGGGAGTGTTCGGAATCTATCTGGCGATGTACCTCTTTTGGACTTCAGTGGCTCCGGGAGGAGGTGTGGGGGTTCCCTGGATTGACGGCGTACAGGGAAGATATTTTATACCGTTTATCCCGATGCTGTATCTTGTATTTTACAACAGACATATTTCCAGGATGCTGGGAAAGAGGAAAATAGGTCAGGCAGTTTCTGATTACGGGTATATGGTATCTGCCGTCATGCTGACGATTTCAGAAGTAATCGTGCTGTTGCGGTTTTGGGTATGATATTAGGAAAGGGTCAAATATAATGGGATTAAAAACAAAACTGGCAAAGCTTAAAAAAGGAGGGATTATCCTGCGGCGTCACGGTGTCTATTCTCTTACAAAGTGGATGGAAAACAAAAGGTTTCACAGGAGAATGGACCCGGGCGTTATCAAGGAAAGTCATCTGACCTCACAACAGGAGTTGGAAAGTCAGCGTCGGTACAGGTTTGAAGACGGAGTGAAGTTCAGCATTATCACACCACTTTACAATACACCAAAAGAGTTTCTGGAGGAGTTGATCGTTTCTTTGAAGGAGCAGACCTATGGAAACTGGGAATTGTGTCTGGCTGATGGGAGCGATCATCAACATACTTATGTGGGAGAGATGTGCAGACGGTATGCGGCGGAGGATGCCAGAATCAGATATCAGGTGTTGGATCAAAACCGGGGGATTTCGGAAAATACCAACGAGTGTATTAGGATGGCAACCGGAGAATACTATGGCCTCCTGGATCACGATGATCTGCTACATCCGTCGGCGTTGTATCATGTTATGAAGGCCATCAGTGAGGACGGTGCGGATTTTCTCTATACAGATGAAGTGAAATTTTCCGGAAAAGTAGAAGACATAGACAATCCCCTGGCATTCAACCTGAAGCCAGGGTTTGGAGTGGATGATTTAAGATCCCATAATTACATTTGCCACTTTACCGTTTTTCATCGAAGACTTTTGGATGGAGAAAAAGAGCTTTACCGGAAAGAATTTGATGGAAGCCAGGATCATGATATGGTGCTGAGAATGACAGAAAAGGCACAGAAAATCACGCATATTCCCAGAGTGCTTTATTACTGGAGAGTGCATGAACAGTCGGTGTCTATGGATCTGGGGACCAAACCCTACGCTGTAAAGGCCGGGATAGATGCCGTAAAGGATCAGTTGATCCGCCAAAAAGAAGAAGGTAGTGTGGCCAGCAGTGCACCGTTTCAGACACTTTACAGGGTGGAATATGCACAGCAGGAAAATCCGTTAGTGTCTATTTTGGTGCATGGAGCTATGTCGGATGCCGGGTTGGAATTGGCAGTCAGACGGCTGGCAGGGGAGACATGTTATCGCCCTTTGGAAATCGTATATGTATCTGAGAAAGAGATTGAGCTGGGGGAAGAGGTCCGGGGAGTCCGGATCAAAGAAAAACACGAGAAAGAAGCAGAGCGTTTCAATCATATGGCGGAAAAGGCCCAGGGAGAATACCTGGTTCTGCTGGAGGCTGCTTGCAGACCGTCCGATGGAAACTGGATAAAAGAATTGTTGATGCATGCCCAGCGAAAACAGGTGGCGGCGGTCAGTCCTAAAATATACTTCTCGGACGGCAGGATCTGTTATGCAGGAATTGTTTTGGATGAAAGCAAAGAAGAAGGGATCCGGTACCTTTGTTCCCATGATGTGCGGGGAGATATTGGTTATGAGGCGATGCTTTGCCATGTGCGGAACACATCGGCCTCAACAAAGTTGTGTATGATGGTCAAAAAACAGATCTGGCAGGAGTTGAACGGGTTTGATACGGCTATGAGCGGCTATGAGGCTATCGATTTCAGTCTCCGCGCTTTGCAAGCCGGAAAGAGGAACATATGGACAGCATACGCAGAATTGACGCTGGAAGGAGATCGGATCACGCAGAGGACTCTGTTGCAGGCAGAGAAATTTAAGGGAAGATGGAAAGAGGCGATTCAAAAGGAGAATTATTGCCATCCATTATGGGAAACACTGCACATCGTATAAGGAGGAAGATATGGAAAAACTAGGTTCATTGTGGAATAAAACCAGAAAAGCCTTTTCAGAGGAAGGGGTGTCAGGGGTTGCCAGGAAAACGGTAAGCTACATCCAGACAGCCATCACAACAAAAGGGAGGATGGCGCCTGCTTATGAGGGGAAGATCTACAAAGATGTGCTGTTTATCAATGGATGTGACTACAATGCGCTTCCACATCCGCCGAGGTACAGAGTCAAGCATCAGATAGAACAGCTGAGGGCAAATAATCTGGATTGTGACGAGGTTTTTCACATGAGCCTGGATCTGGATCTGGTAAGAAATTACAGGGCGTTTATTATTTTCAGATGCCCATATACCGAGCATTTGGGCGAATTTATCCGTCTGGCAAAAAGTCTGCATAAGACGGTGATCTACGATATTGATGATCTGGTTATCGACACAAAATATACAGATACTGTAAAATATCTGGATACACTAAGCAAGGAAGATAGGGAGGGATATGACCAGGGTGTGAATAATATGCAAAAAGTCCTTCGGATGTGCGATGCAGCGATCACGACGACGAAACGCCTTGCAAATGAGTTGGGGCACTATGTGCCGGATGTTTACATTAACAGGAATACGGCTTCCGAGAAGATGTTTGAATTGTCGGAAACGGCTTATAAGGAGAGAAAAAGGAAAGCTGCGCAAAAGAGGGATTCTGTCCGGCTGGGGTACTTCAGCGGCAGTATTACACATAACGATGACTTCGTTTTGATTCAACCGTCTGTTGTAAAACTGATGAAGAAATATAAGCAGGTAGAACTGCACATTGTAGGAATCCTGGATATTCCGAAGGAAATGG
Source organism: Suipraeoptans intestinalis (assembly GCF_034091795.1). Lineage (NCBI taxonomy): Bacteria > Bacillati > Bacillota > Clostridia > Lachnospirales > Lachnospiraceae > Suipraeoptans > Suipraeoptans intestinalis. The sequence goes on from NZ_JAXFXH010000027.1 coordinate 65,160, forward strand.
AGGAATTTAAAGAACGGGTAATTGCACATCCGTTTGTGAACTGGGAAAAGCTGCCTGAACTGATCGCATCCATAGATATTAATCTGGCTCCGTTGGAGGCAGGAATCTTTAATGAGGCTAAGTCTGAAAATAAATGGGTGGAAGCCGCTCTTGTGAGAGTCCCTACGGTTGCCAGTAATGTAGGCGCATTTGCAGAAGTGATCCAGAATGAAAAGACGGGGATGCTCTGCGACACACGAGAAGAGTGGGACGCAGCGCTGGAACTTTTGGTTACAGACGCCAAAATGCGTAGAAGGATCGCGCGAAATGCATACGACTACTGCAAGGAACACTGTTTGACGCTCTACACAGGATTCCGATTTGCAAATTACATCCGCAGAAAGTTTCATCCAAACGTTGCTTTTGTTTTGCCGGCGCTGAATATCAGCGGGGGGATCATGGTGGCTCTGGAGCATTGTAAAGTCCTGTATGAAGCTGGATATGATGTGGTCCTTATCAACGATGATATCGACAGCAGTAAGTGGTGCAAATTTCAGGATATCAGATTTCCGGTACTGCCGAGCCGGGAGTATGTTTTTACCGGACGTTTCGATAAAGCGGTCGCCACCATGTGGTCTACCGTTGAATTTTTGGATCATTACACAAATATAGGGGAAAGATACTATCTGGTTCAGGGATTTGAACCTGAATTTTACGAACCGAACCACCCGCTCAGGATCTCGGCTAACCGACAGTATTCTCCTATTATGCCCATTCAGTTTCTGACCATTTCTAAATGGTGTGAAAAATGGCTGAAAGAAAAATATGACAGAATCCCCCGCTATCTGCCAAACGGGCTTCATGCAGAAAACTACAAGCCCACAAGGCGCAGATATGATGGGAAGATCAGGATCCTGGTAGAAGGAGACTGCGGGGTTCATTATAAGAATGTGGATGAGAGCTTTAAAATCACAAATCAGTTGGATGAGGAGCAATTTGAAATCTGGTATATGTCTTATAACGCAGAACCAAAAAAATGGTACAGAGTGGATAAATTTCTTCATAAAGTACCTTTTGCAGAGGTGTCCAAAGTTTATCAGGCGTGCCATATCCTTTTGAAAACCAGCTTTTTAGAAAGCTTTTCTTATCCGCCACTGGAAATGATGGCAACAGGTGGCTGTGTTGTTGCCGTTCTGAATGACGGAAACAAAGAGTATCTGAAGGATGGAGAAAACTGCCTGGTTTATCCCCGTGGAAACATTCAAAAAGGGGTGGAAGCCATCTACAAGATCTGTCAGGATAAGGAATTAAGAGAAAAATTTTATGAAAACGGGATCAAAACAGCAGCATCCCGTGACTGGAATGCTTTGGGAGAAAGGATTCTGGAATTTTATGACTGCAGAAACCTTTGCAGGGAGGAAAAAGAGGAGAACTGAAAAGAGCAGAGCGATAAAACAGTACAAAAGGCAGAAAGATTTATTTTCCAAGAAAAGGAGGGGAGAAAAAATCTCCCCTTGCAGGGAAAAGGATGGCAGGTGTGAGGAAGATAAAATGTTGCGAAACAAACTGAGTAGAGCCAAAATGTTGGTAGATCAGAAAGGACTGCTAAGTACGGCAGCGCATTACATAAGAAAAAAAATCGGGCAAAAGGCTTTTCTGGAAGAAGTAAGAACATATCATATATACCCGGCGGAAACCCTGAAGCGACAGAGGGAAACAGTGTTCCGGAATCCTCCGTATATCAGCATTGTAACCCCTCTATATAACACGCCACGGGAGTTTCTGGAGGAATTGCTGATATCCGTACAGAGGCAGACTTACAGCAACTGGGAATTATGTCTGGCAGATGGCAGTGATGATGCGCATAAGTACGTGGAAGAATGCTGTGAGGCCTATGCAAGGAAAGATAGCAGGATCCGCTACAAAAGGCTGCCAGGCAACGGAGGGATTGTGGAAAATACGAACCGGTGTCTGGAACTTTGCAGAGGGGATTATATCGGTTTATTGGATCATGATGATTTGCTGCATCCGGCAGCACTTTTTGAGGTGGCAGAAGAGCTTCAACAGGGAGCAGATTTTGTTTACACTGATGAAATGAAATTTAAGACGATCCCTGAGGATTCGACAGATATTGTATGTAAGGCGGGCTTTGGAAAGGATGAACTGCGTTCTCACAACTATATCTGTCATTTTGTTGTATTCCGAAAAAAACTTTTGGAGGGAATGGAACAGCTGTATAGAAGGGAGTGTGAAGGAAGTCAGGACTACGATATGGTATTGCGGCTGACGGAGAAGGCCTCCCGGATCGTACATATCCCCAGGATTCTCTATTACTGGAGAGTACACCAGGGGTCAGTATCCATGGATCTGTCAGTGAAGGAATACGCAGTGGATGCTGCAAAGAGGGCTATTTCCGATCAGCTTTCCAGAATGAGGGAGCCGGGAATGATCACGTCGAATCTGCCATATCAGACAATTTACAGAATCCGGTATGAGAGAAAGGATCAGCCTCTGGTCAGCCTCGTTTTATGGGGAGAATGCCGCAATAGACAGACGAAACAGTCGTTGGAACGTATTTTGGAACGAACGGATTACAGACCATTGGAGGTGGTGGCGGCGTTTGAATTTGAAAAGGCTCGGGGCATAGAAGAACAGACCGGTTTTGTTTATGTAAAAAAGGAAGAACAGGAGGACAGATACACCTGGTTTAACCGGGCAGCTTCCTGTTCCAGGGGAGAGTATCTTGTATATATGCACCTCTCCTGTATTCCAGAAACATCCGACTGGGTAGAAGAACTTCTCATGTTTGCGCAGAGAAAGGACGTGTGCATGGTCAGCCCGCGGATCGCAGATAAAAAGAAACGGATCTATTTTGCAGGTGCGGTTCTGGATGGAGAGAAAGAAGGATGGGTCCATGCTTTGAATCGGGGGCTTTTAAAAGGAGAAGAAGGATACGGAGCAAATTTAAAACATGTAAAAAACATAACAAGCTGTTCTTCTGTGTGCATGATGATATCCAGGGAAAAACTGTTGAAAATGTCGGGGTTTCGATCGGAGACAGGGGACTATGGAGATGTGGATATGTGTCTGCGGGGCAGAAAACAGGGAGATTGGAATATATGGACCTGCTTCGCTGGTATCACCTATCAGGGAGAAGGATCGGTCTACGCACAGTGGAAGGATCCGGGCGAGTTTGAGATACTATGGAAAGAAAGATTGACGGAAGAAGATGAGTATTATCATCCCTTTCTGAAGAGATTGAAACGACTGTAGGGAAGAGGTTAGGAGAAGACTGAGGAAGAGTATGATAAAAAAAGCCTATAATGCTCTGAAAACGGAAGGGTTAGGAGCGTTTGTACGGAAGTCAGGGCGCTATTTTAAGAGAAAGTGGCTGAAAAACAGAAAAGATAGAGCGGTTTATAAAGACATTCTTTTTATAGGGAACTATCAAAAAGCCGTTTCGGATCTGTGGCAATGTGAAATTGCCCGTCAAAAAAGGAAGCTGGAGACCTGTTGGTATTTTGTCGATGAAACAGACTATCGTGAGCTGAAGGTGGAGCAGGCGGGATGGTATCGGGCATTTGTTGTTTTTGGATGTCCGGATACAGATCAGATGCAGGAATTTGTCAAAACGGTGAAAGAGCTGAACAAGACAGTGTTCTATGTCGGCGATGAAGGGATGGAAGAGAAAGATTTCCGCAAAAAAGATGTGAGGGTTATCCCGGCAGGACATCTGACAGAGAGCCTGAAAAGAGAAATTAAAGGAAATTATGTCTTTGTATTACCGGGACTTCAGATCAGCGGAGGAGTAAAGGTGGTACTCAAGCATGCGTCTATCCTTCGGAAAGCAGGAAAAGAAGTGGTGATTTTTGTATTAAGCGGAAGTCATGGCTGGTGCCGGTTCGACGGCATAAAAATTCCTGTGATCAATTTGGAAAATGCCTGTATTGCGGGAAAAATCGGACACATGATCGCAACGATGTGGACTACGGTAAAAACGGTGGAAGACTATCCTTATGCAGAAAAAAAATACTATCTTGTCCAAAATCTGGAAACAGATTTTTATAAGGAAGGGGATCCGCTGAGAGGAAAAGCGGACAGGTCTTACACACCGGAAGGAGATATCCGATTTTTGACAATATCAAAGTGGTGTCAGTCCTGGTTGAAGGAAAAATACGGCCAGGATGCACTTTATGCACCGAATGGCCTGGAAGTGGGAAATTTTGTTTGCCGGAAAAGAAAGATGGAGGGAAAGATTCGAATCCTGATTGAAGGGGATTGTGCCGTAGACTACAAAAATGTAGACGAAGCCTTTGAAGTTACAAATAGTCTGGACAAAGCGATTTATGAAGTCTGGTATATGTCCTATAATGCACAGCCAAAGCAATGGTACCAGGTGGATCGGTTCTGCCATCGAATCCCTTATGATCAGGTTCCGGAAATCTATGGAGAGTGCGATATTCTTTTGAAGACCAGCCTGTTGGAAAGCTTTTCTTATCCTCCTCTGGAAATGATGGCTTCCGGAGGGTATGTGGTAGCGATACCAAATGACGGAAACAGGGAGTATCTGGAAGATGGAAAGAATTGTCTTTTCTATTCTCCGGGAGACCTTGAGGGTGCCAGAGGGGCGATTGAGAAGATCAGAACCAGAAAGGAACTGCAAGATAATTTGTATGAAAATGGGCGTATAACAGCGCAGAAGCGAAACTGGCATATCATAGAAGAGAAAATTCTGCTTTTATACGACATAGAGGAAGAGAAAAAGGCGAGAAATACCATTGACAGGACAGAAGCGATGGAAACGGCTGACAAAGAAGACACCAGCGTAAGAGAGGTCTGACTTGTCTAATCAGGAAACAGGTGGTATACTGTACTGGATTTATTTCAGGACACATTAAGAAGGTTGGAGGGACGGCTGTGTCGGCTTATATACAAAATTTCAAAAAATTTCGCCCATTGTTATGGGAATTAATCGCAAGAGATATTAAGATCAAATATCGCAGATCGGTACTGGGAGTACTTTGGACGCTGCTGAATCCGTTGTTTATGATGATCGTGCTGTCCGTTGTGTTTTCGAATCTGTTCAAGTTCGATGTGGAATATTTTCCTGTCTACCTGCTGAGTGGGCAATTGATTTTTAACTTTTATTCAGAGTCTACTACCAATTCCATGTCGGCCATTCTGAGTAACGGTCCATTGATCCGAAAGATTTATGTGCCCAAATATTTGTTTGTGATTTCCAGGATATTTTCCAGCACCATTAATCTGCTTTCATCGTTTACGGCATTGATTTGCGTAATGCTGGCAACCAGGGTGGATCTGCATTATACGGTGCTTCTGGCTCCTATTCCACTGTTTTTTATTGTGGTCTTTTCATTGGGAGTGGGATTGATCTTATCTGCCGTCACAGTGAAATTCAGGGACATTATGCATTTGTATTCCGTTTTTGTTACAGCGCTGATGTATCTGACACCGGTTATTTATCCACTGTCTATTCTGCCCAGGTGGCTGTATCCCATTGTGATGTTAAATCCCATTACAAATATTTTGCAGATGTTGCGCGGTGTCATGTTGTACAATACGATACCGAGCATAAGTTCCATGCTGATCGCCGCAGCAGAATGCGGGATTATGTTGGCGTTGGGTCTGTACGTGTTTTATAAAAACCAGGATGAATTTATATTAAATGTATAGGAGAGAAAAGATGGAGAATCAGGAAATTGTTTGCGTGGATCATGTGTCTATGAAATTCAGTCTGGCATCGGAACGGGTGGACAGTTTTAAGGAATATGTGATCAAAACCATCAAAAGACAGTTGTCTTATGATGAGTTTTGGGCGCTGAAAGACGTCAGTTTCAGCGTGAACAAAGGAGATGCAGTCGGCCTGGTGGGATTAAATGGAAGTGGAAAGAGTACAATGCTGAAAGTGATCGCAGGAGTGCTGAAACCCACGAAGGGCAGTGTCAAAGTAAACGGAGTTGTGGCGCCTTTGATCGAACTGGGGGCAGGATTCGATATGGATCTGACTGCGGCGGAAAACGTATTTCTGAATGGAGCTCTGTTGGGATATTCTCGCCAGGAAATGGAGAAATGTTATGATGATATCGTAAACTTTTCCGAACTCCATGATTTCATGAATACGCCGGTTAAAAATTTTTCGTCCGGTATGGTTTCCCGTCTGGGGTTTTCTATTGCGACGATTGGGACGCCGGATATTTTGATCGTGGACGAAGTGTTGTCTGTGGGAGATTTTCATTTCCAGATAAAATGTCAGAACCGTATTAAAGAAATGCTTAATCGGGGGACAACATTGCTGTTTGTTTCGCACAGCATTGAACAGGTGGAGGCCTTGTGTAATAAGATCGTATGGTTGGAAAAAGGTAATTTGAAAATGTTCGGGGAAGCAAAAGGTATTGCAGAAATCTATAGTGCTTCATAAGCAGAGGGAGTAAGATGAAAGCAAAGATAAAGGTGATTGTCATAGGAATAATAATGATAGGTCTGGCGGGAATGTATTCCGTTATAGATAAGAATGTATCTATTTACGATACGTCTTGTGACACAGGGCAGTTTCAATGGGTGTTTCTGGAAGAAAATAAAGAAGTGGCTCAGAGGTTTGTGTCCAAAGAAAAAGAACTGGATGCCATTGCCTTTAAGGTGGCGGCGGACGACAATATGGATCGGGGAAAAATCATTCTTTCTTACCAGCTGACAGACCACTTATCCGGAGATCCGGTAGCGAAAGGAGAGGTCAACCTGACGGGTCTGAAGGTTGGGAAGTTCTTTAAGATCCGCTTTCCCAAGGTGGAGAACTGTAAAGGAAAAGAATATGAATTTCGTATGTTTCTCAAGCAACGGGGAGAGGACGGAAATGTGAGGGTATTTTATACCCTCGGGAGTTCAGAGAAGGCAGAGTTTTCATATGACAATACTAAGATTGACGGAATAGGAGTGTTCAGGACGGTAACACACCGGTTTGATCTGGAAACATTTGTGATCACCCTTGGCTTCCTTGTGTATATTGTAGTATTTATGCGATGGCTGTACAGACTGTTCAAGTAGGGGCAGGATGCCGGTCTTTTATGAAGGAGCGGCGGGGGAGACAACTGGAAAAATAGAGAAGCCGTTGCGGAAATAATTATAGAAACAGACATGAAAAAGGTGGAATGTTTTCCATCTTTTTTTTATAATAGAAAACAGGAATGAGAAAGAATCACTGGAATGTGGAAGACGAGCGAGGGGGAGACCGATGGAAGAGATTATGAGTAGCTGCAGGATAACCGGAGGGCGTGTGGTAAAACTCTGTGGCATCAGGAAAGCAGGGAAACTGTGGAGATACAAGAATGCCGACCCGCAGATTCATATAGAGTTTTACGAGCCGATCCGCAGTTTTTTGTTTTGCTGTGAAACAGGCGAAATGAAGCCGCAGAAACAAATGGTTACCATTTATTACAGAAGGCCGGGGGAAAGCTTTTCAGAGGTGAACACACACAAGCTGGAGATCGTAGAATATGACAGGACAGACAGGAAAATCTGCATGGATTTCCCTGTCAGAGAGATTCGTATCGATCCGGCAGAAGAAAAAGGGAGCTGTGAGATTCGGCAGTTCCAAATACACCCCCTAGAAGAAAAAACAACGGAGCAGAGTCTGCGGGAAAAAATACCGGGAGAGCAGGGAAATAAAAAGGTAATTTTCGTGACACATGATCTTTCGCAGACAGGGGCTCCGCTTCTGGTACACAACATAGCGGCTGGATTTAAAAAGAGAGGCTATGATGTGGTCGTTCTGTCAGGATATTCGGGAAATGGGTTTTTGGAAGAAAAATATGAAACCTTGGATATTCCAGTGATCGTATTGAGACCAAACCAGGAGGGCTATTTTTGTGTGAGCGGAAAGCCTTTACCTCTTTTTGAGAAGAAGGTACAGAAGGAACCGTTTGAAGAGATGGTGATCCGACTGCTGGCAGAAAAAGGGTATGGGACTGCCATTAGCAATACAATCGTTTCCGGCGAATATACGGAACTGATGAAAGACTATGGGCTAAAGGTGGTTTCATTGATCCATGAGATGAAAACAAGTATCACATTATACAATTTTATGGAAGGCGGAAGACAAATTGAAAGAAATGCGGATTACATTGTATTCCCCAATCGTTTTGTAGAAGAGGATTTTAAAGCGCTGTTTCCAGGCGTAAAGGGAAGGTGCCTGATAAGACCGCAGGGGATTTATCTGAAGCAGGAGAAGAATGGAGATACAGAACTTTTACAGCAGTTGGGAGTGGGAGAAGACGGCAGGTTTATCGTAAGTCTCGGAAGTGCAGAGTTGAGAAAAGGTGTGGATCTTTTTGTTAGTGGGGCGATTCTTTTCTTGAATCGGAATCCGGATACAGATATATGCTTCATATGGGTGGGAAACTTCAGCAGTGAAGAATTAAGAAGCTGGCTACTGGATCAGGTGGAGCGGAGCGGGTGGAAGGACAGGATCCATCTGATCCCCTTTATCCGAGATGCGTCTACCTACAAATCCATATTGAACCGCGCAGAGATTTTTTGGGCGATCTCCAGAGAGGATCCGTTTCCCTCTACCGTATTGGAGGCGATGGATGAGAAGATCCCGGTGGTCGGGTTTAAAGGTACGGGAGGAATCCAGATCATGCTGGAAGAAGAAAGAGGCGGACTGGCAGAGGCGTTTGATCTGGGACAGCTGACAGAATGGACAGAAAAGATCCTTTCCGACATCCAATTAAGGAAACAGATGACGGAAAAAGCGAAACAATATGTAGAAAAACTGGATTTTGAAGAATATGTGGACTTTCTGAAAGAACTTTCTGAGAGAGAGAAGGTAGTGGCGTTTAGCTTGAATCTGCAGGAATGGACAGAAGAATTCCCTGTTGGCGGAATCGTGGCAAAGAACCAGGAAGAGAAAGAAAAGGAATTGGAAAGAGCGATCGCAGGAAGCCGCTTTAAACGAAGAAACAAGGAAATAGGAAAAGAGTTGGTGATCCTGGATACAGCAGCAGGATCCGAAAGCTGTGGAGACAGAATCATTGTAGATAGCTGCGTGGCAGTGTGTACGGAAATTTTCTCAGGGAAGCAATTGAGAAAGAGTCCTGCATATGCATACGATCCGGCACTAAAGCTCCAGGAAGATGAAGTGAAAATACTGTGCGGGTCGGATTTTTTGATGGCAGAAAAGAGAGGATATCGGGAATTTGCAGGCGGGATAAAGAAGTATAGAAATATCTGCCTGATGGGCGCAGATGCCTGTCAGCTGGGAATTGACCAGAACATTAGTGAATATAGTAAAAAACTGCTGCGCTATATCCTCCATTCCAAATACCTGCACGCGGTTCAAGATGAAAGAACCAGACGGATCCTGGAGCAGATTGGAATAAAAAATGTAGTGAATACGGGATGCCCGTCTCTGTGGAAGCTGACCAAGGAACATTGCAGAACGATCCCGACGGACAAGGGGAAGAGTGTGGTTGTTGCCTTGGAGGACGGAGGAGGCGACGAAAAGAGAGATCTGCTTCTGCTGCAGATGTTGGGAACCTTTTATAAAGAAGTGTACATATGGATCCGGAGAAAATCGGATTACCATTATCTCCGACGTAGTGCAGATATGGAAAAATGCAAGATTATCCTGCCATCGTTGGAAAATCTGGATAAAGTTCTGAGCAGAGAGGGAGTCGATTACATCGGAACCCAGATGTATGCAGGGATTCGAAGTCTTGGTTTTGGAAGAAGATCCTTGATTATAGGAGAAAGTGACAAGGCAGAGGCGTTTGCAGTAGAGTCGAATCTTCCGTTTTTAAGAAAAAATGCATTGGAGGATGGTCTGGAACATTGGATCATGGACAAAAAAAGAACAGAAATCCGCATACCTGATAAAGAGATTGAGATGTGGAAAAAGCAGTTTTAGAGAAGATGGGTATGGAGTAGATTCTTGTCATTTTGTGAGAAGAATGCTATAATCGGGGGAGTTGTGCCAGCGGTAGTTCTTGCCGCCGTCGGCTTGTAGCTGAAAGATATTTTGCCGGGCGTCGCTATTCCAGCTGCAGGCAGAGAATGTGGACTGTATCGTGTGTACATTGCGGAAAACCAAGGAGAGACAAAATGGATGTTTCAATTGTAATCCCTACCAAAAACGGGGGAAAGCTTTTTCGCCAGGTGCTGGACATGGTGTTTCGGCAGGAAACGGACTATTCTTACGAAGTGATCTGTGTAGATTCCGGATCCAGAGATGAAACACTGCGAATCATTCGGGAGTACCCCTGCGCTCTTTATCAAATTTTGCCGGAGGAATTCGGACATGGAAAAACACGGAATTTTGGAGCGTCCAAAGGGACGGGAACCTATATTGTATTCTTGACTCAGGATGCACTTCCTGCGGGCGTTTTCTGGCTTCAGAATCTTATTCGTGCGATGGAAAAAGATCAGGACATTGCGGGAGGTTTTGGGAAGCATCTGCCATATCCCGGATGCAATGTTTTTGATGTGAGAGATCTTACCCTGCATTTTGAAAATTTTGGAAAAAAAGATACGATTTATTTTCTGGGAGATCGAGAGCGCTATGCCAGAGAAGAAGGGTATCGTCATATGCTTGCTTTCTTTTCTGATAACAATGCATGCTTGAGAAGAAGTATCTGGGAGGTATATCCTTATGCGGATGTAGAATTTGCAGAGGATCAGATCTGGATGCGAAAAATGATAGAGGCGGGATATAAAAAGGTATATTGTCCTTTGGCGGCAGTCTACCACTCCCATGACTATGATGTCAGAACATTTTATCAGCGATACTATGACGAACACAAGGGACTGTATCAGCTGCATGGATATGAAGTTGCAGGGTCCTGGTCCGAACTGTTTGTGCGGTGGATGAGACATGTGCGGATGGATATAAACTATTTAAGGACTCTGTCCATGGGAGGAAAAGAGAAACTCCGGTGGACCATTTATTCTATCCGGAGAAATTACGCCAGGTATTATGGAGGATATAAAGGGAGCAAATATCATACCTATTCTCCTGATAAGCAGAAGCGCCTGGATAAAAAACTGTCTCAGCAGTACAGGCAGAGAAAGGCATAAATCAAACATGGATGTACATATCATACGCAGGGGAATTCGATTTATCCGACGAAGAGGGATAGAAGGGATCTTTGAAAAGCTTCACTTAAAAAAACAGAAAAAGCAGGTGATCAGGCCCTACAGGTTTTTGTTGGAAGAAGAGGAGATCCCGTTTCAGGAAAAGGTCTATGAAAAAAAGAAGGATCACAGGATAAAGCTGCTAAACTGGATCATTCCCGATATGGGAGAGGGCGGAGGAGGGCATATGAATATCTTTCGCTTTATTTCCTTGTTGGAGAACAGAGGGTTTCATAGCAGATTGTATCTGTTTCAATCGTCCTTTTATTTTGATAACACGATGGTGCGAAATTACCTGAGGAATAAATTTCCTTTGCTGGACAGCAAAGTAGAGGCTTTTTGGGACACGAGGTATGCAGATTTTGCACATGCTACCATTGCAACCTCCTGGGAAACGGCTTATTACGTAAGGCGCTTTCAGAATACAATCTCCAAATTTTATTTTGTGCAGGATTATGAGCCCTATTTTTATCCGCTGGGATCGCAGTATCAACTGGCGGAAAATACATATAGCTTTGGCCTGCGAGGGATCGCAGCAGGAAGCTGGATAAAGAAGATGCTGGAAAATAAACACGGAATGTTTTGTGAAAGTGTCGGATTTTCATACGATAAAGATGTTTATGTGGCCAGAAAGAGGAAAAAAGGGAAAAAGAGAGTCTTTTTCTATGCCAGACCGACTACTCCCAGACGGTGCTTTGAAATAGGATTTCTGGCGTTGTATCTGCTGACGAGGCGGATGCCACAGGTGGAAGTCATATTTGCAGGATGGGATCTGTCGGGCATAGAGATTCCTTTTTGCTACAGGGATCTTAAGATCACAGATGTCGGCAGATTGGCGAAGGCCTTTAGCAGCAGCGACCTGTGTATGGCTCTTTCGGATACAAATCTGTCCTTACTGCCTTTAGAGATCATGGGAGCCGGGTCGGTGGTGGTGTCTTCTTCCGGAGACAATACCTCTTGGCTTCTCAACAAGGAGAATTCTATTCTGGTAGAACATGACCCGGTGGACATTGCGGATAAAATGGAGTATTATCTTACTCATGAGAGAGAACTGTGCCGAATCAGAGAAAATGGAATGAAATTTGCAAGACAGACCTCATGGGAAGAAGAAGCGAAAAAAATGGGACGGATCTTCTTGGAGGGAATACAGGAAGATCGGGAACGGATCGATCACAGACGGAAAAAGAAGGACGGCGGATTTGAGCAGAAAACAGAACAAAATTGATTTTGTCAGGCATTATGGATTTACCATAGAAAAAACAGAAGAAAAATTCGATAGAAAGATGTATAATGAAGTAAAAGACAGTCCTGTGAAGCTACTGAATTGGATCATTCCCGATATGGGGGAAGGATCCGGCGGCCACATCAACATCTTTCGGTTTGTATCGGGATTAGAAGATCGTGGGTTTCACAGCAGAATCTATCTGTATCGTTCGGAAAAGTTCAGAGACGACAGAGAGATCCGCAGATTTTTGAGAGAAAAATTCCCCTCTCTGGATGATCGGGTAGAGATTTATCAGGATGTTAAAAGTATGACATTTGCTCATGGGACAGTGGCCACCTCCTGGGAGACGGCTTACTGCCTCAGAAGGTTTCATAATACCGTTTCCAAGTTCTATTTTGTACAGGACTACGAACCTTACTTTTATGCCAGAGGAAGTGAGTATGAGATGGCAAAAAGGACCTACCGCTTTGGATTTCGGGGGATTTTTGCAGGAGACTGGCTGAAAGACAAGCTGCGGGATGAATTTGGGATGCAGGGAGACTGCTATCGGTTTTCTTACGACAGAGAGCTTTACCACAGAAAATGTAAAACACATGAGAAGAGAAGAATCTTCTTTTACGCCAGACCGGTTACGCCAAGAAGAGACTTTGAACTGGGGATTATAGCAATTGCAAAACTGCTGAAAAAGCTGCCGGATACAGAGGTAGTATTGGCAGGTTGGGATGTGGGAGAAATGGATATCCCATTTCCTTATCGCAATCTTGGGATCGTAAATGTAAGTGACCTGTCAGAGGTTTATGCCAACTGTGACTTATGCCTCGTTCTATCCCACACCAACCTGTCGCTGCTTCCCTTAGAGATCATGGCCTCTGGTTCTGTGGCTGTATGTTCCGAGGGAGATAACAGCACATGGCTTCTCAACGACAGAAATTCGATTCTGGTAAAGTTCGATGTAGAAGAGATCGCGGCACGTCTGGAGTACTATTTGACTCATCGGGAGGAACTGGCTGTGATTCGGGAGGCGGGATTTCTTTCTGCGCAGGAAACATCCTGGGAGGAAGCGATAGACAAGGTACAGACTATGATGACAGAAGGAATAAGGGATGACGAACAGTAAACATATATTGATCCTGGGGGGGAATGGATTCATTGGAAGAAATCTGGCCAGGCATTTGAGCAGAAGAGCAGATCTGAAAATCTATACATTTGATATAACGGCACCGGAAGAAAGAGTGCCGGATGTTACCCCAATTATGGGAAACTTTTTTAATGATGAAGTTCTGGATCAGGCTCTGGAGGGAATTCATCTGGTGGTTCATGCTATCAGTACCATCCATCCGGGGAATTCCAATGAAAAATACATGCAGGGTTATGGGAAAGATTTTTTGCAGACTGTGAAGTTGTGTGAGATGCTGGTGAGACGGAACATTTCCATGCTGTTTATTTCTTCGGGAGGAGCTGTGTATGGAGATCTGGACTGCCAGCCCATCAAAGAATCGGACAGTCCTATGCCTATGAATCACTATGGATGTATGAAACTGTGCTGTGAGAATGTGATCCGTACTTTTAACAGACAGTTCCACAAAAAGATGAGGATTGCAAGAGTTTCCAATCCATACGGACCTGGTCAGAATTATCAAAAAGGGGTAGGGTTTGTGGATGCGGCTGTAAAAAAGGCATTGACGCGGCAGGAGCTGGAAATATGGGGAGACGGTGAGAATATCAGAGATTATATACACATAGATGATGTTTGTCGGATGATGGAAGCGCTGATCGACTATGAAGGAGAAGAAGAGATCTTTCATGTGAGCTCCGGAAGAGGAATCAGTCAGAACCAGGTGGTGGGAACGCTGGCGAATATGGATCGGGCGGTAAAAGTAACATATCGCCAGGCAAGAAGCGTAGATGTCAGAAAGGTGGTTCTTGATAATACCAAGATAAAAAAGCTGTTTCCGGGAGATGTTCTGGAATTTGAGGAGGGAGTAGACAAGTATCTCAGATACCTGGAAGATCTCAAAGATCGAAAGGATACAGCGAAGTAGGGAGACAATGCAGGAGGAGAAGGTATGAAGAAATTAAAATGGGTGATCCTGTTGGGGATGAGTGCTGTATTAGCATTTGGATGTCAGAAACAGCAGGAAAAAAAAGTAGTAAAGCAGACGACGGAAAAAAGTGCAGAAGAAAAAACACAGAAAAAGGAGAAAGAAACTTCCGAGATAAAGGACGAGGCAGACATGACGAAGCCGGCACAGCAACCATCTCAGGAACCGCAGGTGGTGCAGAAGATAACAGTCTATGTTTCCAATGAAAATGCGGATGGATTTGTACAGGAGGAGGCAGAAGTAAGCAGCCTGACAGCAGAGGAAGTGCTGAGATGTCTGACGGAAAAAAAAGTGATTCCATCAGGGATTCAGGCAAATACCTGTCAGGTGGTTCAGATCAACGGACAGTCCCTGCTGCATCTGGATCTGAATATGGCTTTTCAGAGCTACGTGGAAACGATGGGAACCACAGGGGAATACCTTACGATCGGAGGAGTGGCCAATACATTTATGACAGCCTATGGCTGCACCGGCATACAGATCACAGTAGATGGGGAGATGCTGGGAACAGGTCATGCAGAATACCCGGGATATTTGTCGATGTTTTAGCTTTTGTCTGTTAAAAGAAGAGGAGAACAGGGATGTTTCCGAAGGGAGAGGATATGTTCTGCAAAAATACGGACAAGCTATACAAATAAAAGGATGTTAAAGGAGGTAACTTACATGAAAGGAATTATTCTGGCAGGAGGCTCTGGTACGAGGCTCTACCCACTGACGAGAGTCACATCGAAGCAGCTTCTGCCGATCTACGATAAGCCGATGATCTATTACCCGATGTCTGTTCTGATGAATGCGGGGATCCGGGAAATCCTGATCATTTCCACGCCGCAGGATACACCCAGGTTCCAGGAACTTTTGGGAGACGGGCAACAGTTTGGGGTGCAGCTGTCCTATGCAGTGCAGCCAAGCCCGGACGGACTGGCACAGGCATTCATCATTGGGGAGGAATTTATCGGAAAAGATACCGTTGCCATGGTGCTGGGAGACAATATTTTTGCCGGTCATGGTCTGAAAAAAAGACTGCAGGCCGCTGTGGAAAATGCCAGCTCAGGAAAAGGGGCGACGGTGTTTGGATATTATGTGGATGATCCGGAAAGGTTCGGAATCGTGGAGTTTGACAGACAGGGAAGGGCAATTTCCATTGAAGAGAAACCCCAGAAGCCAAAGAGCAACTATTGCGTGACCGGACTGTACTTTTACGACAATAAGGTGGTGGAGTATGCCAAAGCGCTGAAGCCAAGCGCCAGAGGGGAACTGGAGATCACCGACCTGAACCGGGTCTATCTGGAAGAAAACCGATTGAACGTGGAGCTTTTGGGACAGGGATTTACCTGGCTGGACACAGGAACCCATGAGAGCCTGGTGGAAGCGACAAACTTTGTAAAGACGGTGGAATCCCATCAGCACCGGAAGATCGCATGCCTGGAGGAGATCGCGTTTCTCAATGGATGGATCTCCCAGGAAGATGTACTGGAAGTGTATGAAGTGTTAAAGAAAAACCAGTATGGACAATACTTGAAAGACGTAATTGATGGAAAGTACCAGGACGGACTGTATTAGGAATATAGCAGAGAAAAGGAGAAAAAGAATGACGATAATCGTAACCGGAGGAGCCGGATTTATAGGAAGCAACTTTGTATTTCATATGTTAGACAAATACCCGGAATACCGGATCGTGTGTCTGGACAGCCTGACCTACGCAGGGAACCTGTCCACACTGGCATCCGTTATGGACAACCCCAATTTCCGGTTCGTCAAGGCCAGCATTACAGACAGAGAAGCGGTATTCCGTCTGTTTGAAGAAGAGAAGCCGGATATGGTGGTTAATTTTGCGGCAGAAAGCCATGTAGACCGTTCCATTGAAGATCCGGAAGTATTTCTGGATACCAACATCAAGGGGACGGCGGTGCTGATGGATGCCTGCAGGACTTATGGGATCAAGAGATACCATCAGGTATCTACAGATGAGGTATACGGAGACCTTCCGCTGGACAGACCGGATCTGTTCTTTACAGAGGAAACGCCGATCCATACCAGCAGCCCCTATAGCTCTTCCAAGGCTGCGGCAGACCTGTTGGTGCTGGCATATCACAGAACCTATGGACTTCCGGTGACCATCAGCAGATGTTCCAATAACTACGGACCCTACCACTTCCCGGAAAAGCTGATCCCTCTGATGATCGCAAATGCACTGAACGATAAACCTCTTCCGGTCTACGGAAAAGGGGAAAATGTCAGAGACTGGCTGTATGTGGAAGACCACTGCAAAGCCATCGATCTGATCATCCACAAGGGAAAAGTGGGAGAAGTCTATAACATTGGCGGCCATAATGAAATGGCAAATATCGACATCGTAAAGATGATCTGTAAGGCGCTGGACAAGCCGGAAAGCCTGATCACATATGTGGCGGACAGGAAGGGACATGATATGCGCTACGCCATTGATCCGGCTAAGATCCACAGAGAGCTGGGATGGCTTCCTGAAACCAAATTTGCAGACGGGATCCAGAAAACCATTCGGTGGTATCTGGAACATAAAGAGTGGTGGGAGACTATCCTGTCAGGAGAATACCAGAACTATTACGAGAAGATGTACGGAAACAGGGAGGGCATGTAGGCATGAAGGTATTGGTAACAGGCGTTGCCGGGCAGTTGGGGCATGACGTTATGAACGAACTGGCAGCCCGTGGAATAGAAGGAATCGGCTCTGATATCCGGGAAACTTACAGCGGTGTGGAAGATGGGACTGCCGTGACCCGTATGCCTTATGTACAGATGGATATCACGGAAGAGATGTCCGTGCAAAAAGTTCTGTCAGAGACGGCGCCGGATGTGGTGGTGCACTGTGCTGCCTGGACGGCGGTGGATGCGGCGGAAGAAGAAGCAAACAGAGAGATCGTTTACAAAGTGAATGTGCTTGGTACGAAGCATATTGCAAGCGCCTGCAAAGCACTGGGATGCAAAATGGTGTATATCAGCACGGACTATGTGTTTGACGGGCAGGGAGAAAAGCCGTGGGATCCGGACTGCAAGGAGTATGCTCCGCTCAACGTATACGGGGAGACAAAGTTAAAGGGAGAACTGGCAGTCTCCGAGTGCCTGGATCAATATTTTATCGTGCGGATCGCATGGGTCTTTGGAAAAAATGGAAAGAATTTTATCAAGACCATGCTGGATCTGGGAAAGACCAGGAATGCCTTAAAGGTGGTGTGCGATCAGATCGGGACGCCTACCTATACGCTGGATCTGGCAAGGCTCCTGGTAGATATGATCCTGACAGAAAAGTATGGATACTATCATGCCACCAACGAGGGAGAATACATCAGCTGGTATGAGTTTACCAAGGCGATTTTTCGACAGGCCAGGGAATTGGGGCATGAAGCCTATGATGCGTCCAGACTTACCGTGACGCCGGTGACTACGGCAGAATACGGAGTTTCCAAGGCGGCGCGGCCCTTTAATAGCCGGCTGGACCGCAGCAAGCTGACGGCGTCGGGATTTGCGCCTCTGCCCACATGGCAGGACGCTCTCGCCAGATATTTGAAAGAAATAGATTATTAAGGAGCAAGTGTATGGGACAGATCAAAGTAGAAAGAAATGCAGGCGGAATTCAGGGGCTGTGTATCATTGAACCGGCCGTGCATGGAGATTCCAGAGGCTATTTTATGGAGACCTATAATCAAAAGGACATGGAAGAGGCGGGATTGTCCATGAAGTTTGTCCAGGACAATCAATCCTGCTCCCGAAAAGGAGTGTTGCGTGGTCTGCATTTTCAGAAAGAATTTCCACAGGGAAAGCTGGTGCGTGCCATTAAGGGAAGTGTGTTTGATGTGGCAGTGGATCTGAGGAAGGGAAGCAGTACCTTTGGAAAGTGGTTCGGTGTAGAGTTGACGGAAGAAAATAAAAAGCAGTTTTATATTCCGGAAGGATTTGCCCACGGCTTTCTGGTATTGAGTGATGTGGCAGAATTTTGCTACAAATGCACAGACTTTTACCATCCGGGAGATGAAGGCGGACTGGCATGGAACGATCCTGAAATCGGCGTGGAGTGGCCCGAACTGTCGGGAACATATGCAGGAAGCGCCTCGTCGGAAGGATATTGCATGAAGGACGGGACGCCTCTGCTTTTAAGCGAAAAGGATCAGCTGTGGGAAGGGATCGACAGGACCTTTCATTTTGGAGAAGAATAAGAAGAGGGCTGTGAAAGTGAAAAAAACAAAATGGTGGAATAAAATAATCGGAATGTGGTGCATGGCAGCATTTCTGGCTCTGCTCTCATGGAATGTGCAGGCAGAAGAAAACCAAAGCCAGCCGGTAGCTGAAGATGTGATAGGATCTTCTGAGGCAGACAGCCAGGTATCAGGAGAAGAGCAGGCGGACGGGAAAACAGAGGAAGCAGTGGTTCCCGGACAGGAAGAAAAGAAGGAACCGGCTGGAGAAGTTACTGAAAAAAAACAATCGGAATCTGAAAGGACTGATCCATCAGAAGAAGAAAAGACCTACAAAGGATGGATCCAAAAGGAGTCAGGCTGGTACTATTATGCGGTGCAGGGACAGAGGTACACCGGCTGGTTGTCTGATCGGGGAAACTGGTTTTATCTGGATGGTAGTGACAAGAACTTTCCCGGCCGGATGATTGCCTCCGGAGACAAAAAAATAGACGGGAAATACTATGTGTTTGATGCAAATGGGATCATGCAGACAGGCTGGCAGTTGCAGGGAGAAAACTGGTTTTACCATGTGAAAAGCGGAGAAAGAGCAACTGGTTGGATGTTTGATATGGGGAACTGGTACTATCTGGATGGCATGGATCTGACGTTTCCGGGAAGAATGCTAAAATCTGAGGAAAAACAGATTGGAGAAGCCGATTACCGTTTTCAGGAAAATGGAAGCATGAAAAAGGGATGGCATCAGGAAAGTGAAGGATGGTACTACTATAAAGACAATGGGATGAAAATCCTGAAGGGATGGGAATATATTTCCGGAAGATGGTATTATTTTCTGGAAGGGGCAGAAGACTCCTATAAGGGTCTGATGCTTTTGAAGAAGCAGGAAGAAATAGAGGGGAAAACCTACTATTTTGAC
>NZ_JAXFXH010000028.1:0-21002 GCF_034091795.1 Suipraeoptans intestinalis
TTTTTTCATATTACATCTCCCTTTCTTATTTTCCCACTCAGAAATAGGTCACATCTCTTTTCGGAAGATCTGCAAGTTTTCCGAAAAAATGACATAGGACTATTGCCAGCCCTGTAACTATCCACAACCCAACTGTAAATGGATAAACTAGCCAAGATTTACATGTCATACAATTTGGGTTCAATGGAGTTTAAATATCAGACAAGAGCTCATATAGTAAAGTGAATCAAAAAGATGTTCGCAAGACTCTTAGTGGTACTTAGATTATACTTGTTCTTCACGCATCATGCAAGGATTTCAGGCATTTTTGAACGATTTGATCCAAAATTTTATCCAAAATGATCTGATTTCCATTGCCTTCTGCTATTGAAGTCTTCTCTTAAACTAAGGAAGGATGAAAAAGCCGGTACTTCCTCCGTTTCTCTTTCATCCTTCCGTGGCAGACGGTTGTTTTGTCATCCACCTTTTTCTATCTTCTTTTTCTCCGTACCAGTATGACGCCGCTTAAAACGACTCCTGACAGCAGCAGTACGGCAGCATAGCCCCATACAGGGCTTCTGTCTCCTGTTTTTACGGTCTTTGCCTGTTTTTTGGACGGGGAGGTGGTTCCTGCCGTCGTCTTTTCTGCCTGTTTGCCGGCTTTCTGCACCTGATCCTGTCCGCCGGGAGCTGACTGATTGTCGGGATCTACCGGATTTTTGGGATCTTCCGCTTTTACAAACAGCCATTCTCCGATCAGATTCAGATCGGTTCTGCCAACTTTTACAGCTCCTTCCACCATCGCCGTCTCTTCCTCTGTTTCGGAGTACCAGGACTTAAAGCGCCAGGTACCGTCTGCTACTTTGACATCCTCAAACGCCGGCAGCTTTATTTCTTCTCCCTCTGCTGCCCCAAACAGATCCGTCGGCTGCCGATCTATGATCTCTTCCGGCAGATCTTTGCCCTGGGTTCCACTGATCAGCGTATACGTCACATTGTAGGTTTCAGGATCTTCCACATAGAACCACTCTCCGGTCAGACGAAGGTCTGCTCCGTCAATGGTCACGCTGTTTTCTGCCGCTTCACTGCCATCTGCCGTCTCCCGGTACCAGGTTCTGAATTTCCAGGTTCCGCCATCTGTCTTTACGTCTGCAAATCCCGGCAGCTGCACAGCCGTCTGGTTGTCCAGTCCCATCTGATCCTTAGGTCTCTGATTTGTCACTGCCTCCGGCAGTTCCTTTCCGGCAGTTCCGCTGACAAAGGTGTAGGTCACATTGTACTTTCTGGTATAGCCCAGGGCAATGGTATTTGCCTTCGTTTCCTTCAGCGCACTTTCTGAGCTCAGTGGATAGGAGAGTCCCCACATATTGACACTCCCCGCACTTGCCTTGATATTTCCTGTAACTGCTCCCGTCACCTGCAGCGTATCCTTCCCGTCTGTCTCCGCCAGCTGTTCTGCCGTGGCATCTGATATGGTCAGGATGCTCTTGTTCAGCTCCTCTTCCGTCTTTCCGGCAAGCATTGCTTTTAATTCTGCTTTGGAGATCACATTCAGCTTCATGTTGGACAGGATCTTTTCTGCGATGGTGCCTCCCTCTGCCGGCGTAATGGCCGTTTCGGGGATCTTTTCATCCGCCCCTTCTCTCAGCACCATTCTGACGGTCAGGTTGTGGTTCCCTCCTGTCTGGACGCCGAATTTTACCTTGGGATCCTGATTGTTGACCAACGTTTTAAAGCTGGCCTTGGTATTTCCAAGATCGGCTCCTGTTGCAGGGTCAAATACGGACAGTACTTCCTTGTTATCTCCGAACACATAAAGAGGTCTCCAGGAATACCCCTCATATTCCAGGTACAGCTTCTCCGGGATGTTCATTCGCTGATCCAGGTTCACCTTCAGATCCACGTAGGTATATCCTGTTTTTCCGTCTCCTGTACCAAAGTCTCCGCCAGCTCCGTAGCGGGTGTTGTAATCATAGCTTAATATCGGACGGAACGCATTGCTTCCCAACGGATTTTTGTAAGTCAGCATAGCCACCGTATCATCCATCTTAAACTCTGTATTCAGAACCACTTCATGTACGCTCTTTACATCGTCCTTCTTCTCGTACAGGTCGATCGCCGTCCGGACGCTTCCTTCTGTCTGGTCTTTCCACAAAGTCGTATCCGGCAGGATTTCTTCTGATGTTTTATTGCCGTCGATGGTCACCGTATTGTCATTGACCGGCAGATTTTGAATACTGCCCATCAAGGACAGGAGATCCCAGTTGCTAAACGGGGCATCCGGACTGTTCAGACTGAAGTAGACCCCGTAAAGCTTTGCCCCTGCCGGGATCCCTCCTGGAAATGCCGTTTTGATGGTATCTGCTTTGGAAAACAGTCTTGCCCCTTCTGCCAGCTTTCCGTTGCCTGTCGGCGCCTGGTCAGACCATCCTAAAAATACCTTTGCCAGACTTTTTAGCGTTCCCGGATTCGGTACGGGATCTCCCAGCAGATCCGACGCTTTTGCAAACGCCTTCACGGTATCCACTTTCTTTGAAGACTCCCCGGTCCACTGCCCCACAAAAGTAACTTCTCCCATGTAGCTGGGGCTTTCCGCCTGCGGCTGCGCCCCGGCGTCCGCCGTGTTTGCCGGCGCTTCCTCCGGTGCCACAGCGCTTCTTGCTTCCGCGGTTTCTTCTGCCGCAGGTGCTCCGGTCCGCTCTCCTGTTGCCGACTCCTCTTTCTGTGCAGAGCTGCCATCTCCCGGCATTTCCACTGTGCTTTCTTTTTCCGTTACTTCCTCTGCCCGCACAGGCTGGGTCCCCTGACTGCCTGTCTCCGTCTCTCCCGCCGCATAAACGGTGGAGGACACTGCGCCAAGAAGTACGGTAAGTGCAAGGATTCTTGCTACCACTCTCTTCTTCATACGTATGTTCCCTTTCTCATGTTTTTGCCGCTCTTTATCATAACGGCAAACTCTCCCACCGTCAACCGGGTTTCTGCGATTTGTTTTGTCCTTCAAACTATTCTTTACTTTTTACCTGTTATGCCCTGTTTTCCCTTCTATTCTTGTGCTTTTTTACCAGTTATTCCGGGAGCCTTGCCGTCATCCTGAGAGACTTCCCATCCGCAGAAATGGCGTGGATCTTTCCTTTGTGAGCCTTTACGATCGCCAGTGCGATAGAAAGTCCGATCCCGTGTCCTCCCGTAGCAGAATTGCGGGACGGATCACTCCGGTAAAAACGGTCAAATAAGTACGGAAGATCTTCTCGGGAAATGCTGTCGCTCTGATTCCAGACCTCCAGACAAAGCACCCTCTGTTCTTTTTTCAGGGTAAAAGAAACCTTTCCTCCCTCCGGCGAATATTTCAGCGCATTGTCCAGCAATATGGTAAACAACTGGCTGATCTTTTTTTCCTCCCCTTTCCAGAGGATCCCCTCTTCGATCTCTATCTGTAATTCTTTTCCCTGTACCTTCGCCAGTGCTGAAAAGGATTGTCCAACCTCCTGCGCCACCTCTGAAACAGGGAATTCTATCCACTCCCGTTTCCTTCCTTCCTCTTCCATCCGTGCCAGGTAGATCAGATCCTCTGTAAGCCCCGCCAGCCTCCTGGTCTGTAGCTGAATATCCGACAGCCACTCGTTTTCCCCCTGCTGCATCTCCAGAACTGCCGCATCTGCTTCTATAATCGCAAGCGGCGTCTTGATCTCATGTCCTGCATCTGTGATAAACCGTTTCTGCTTCTCATGACTTTCTGCCACCGGGCGGACGATCCGTCCGGAGAAAGCTGCCACCAATCCCCAGACTGCAAGCCATCCCAGAAGGGAAACTCCCACGCTGGCAAACAGGAACGAACGTGTCCGTTCCAAATCCCTCCAACAGTCCAGAAAAATAAGAAAGGTTCCCTCTTCCTTGTCCACCTTCAAAAAACGATAGTGATCCTGAAATCCTTTTTCTTCCGTCTTTTTCCCTGCCGTCCTTCCATAGACTTTTGCACTTTCTTCATCTACCGCGTGGATCCTTCGTACATCTACCGCCTGTACGTTTCCCTCCGTATCCAATTGTACGGTGAAATACCTGGATTCAAAAGGCAGCTCCGGAGATCCGCCTCCCGGAAAACCATCTTTCTTCCCGGAAAATTCCTCAGAAAAATTTCCATTGTTTTCTGCCAGATACGCCAGGGTCGTATCCGCCTGACGGATCACGTTCACATAGTTGATCACATTGATGGAGCCGATCAGCACTGTCAGCACCAGCAGGGTCGCTGCAATAGCGAGAAAGATAAAGCGTTGTCTTAGTCTGGTAATCATCCTGTCACCTCCAAATAGTATCCTAAGTTCCTGGCCACCTTGATCTCCACGTTGCCTTGCAGGGCATTCAGCTTTTTCCTTAAATAGGAAATGTACACCCACACCACGTTGATCTCCGCCTCACTGTCAAATCCCCAGATCTTTTCCATAAACCGTTCCGTCGGGATGATGCTTTTGGGCTGGATCATCAGCATTTCCATCATCTGGAACTCTTTATTTGTAAGACGGTACTCTCCCATCTTTGATCGCATTACGAATGTTGCCCTGTCCAGCGTGATATTCCCTACTTCCAGCAGGGAGCTGGCCGTCTCTGTCTGTGTCCTTGTCATGGCCCGCAGCCTGGCAAGAAGCTCCTTGGGGGCGAACGGCTTGGTCAGATAGTCGTTGGCCCCCAAGTCCAGCCCCGTTACCTTGTCATCGACCTCCGATTTCGCAGTCAGCAGGATCACCGGCGTCATATCTCCTTTTTTTCGCATCTCTCGAAGCACAGTCAGCCCGTCCTTTTTCGGCATCATAATGTCCAAGATCACTCCGTCATATCCTCCGGCCTGAATATACTCCTCCGCCTCTTCTCCGTCAAATACCGCATCCACGCTGTAGTTTCCGCCTTCCAGGATCGCCGTCAGCGCCTTTGACAGCGACTTCTCATCCTCTGCCAGCAACAGTCTCATAGCCATTTCCTCCATCTGTACAGACAGACCCTTTCGTCTGCCTGGATCCGTTTTCTTTTTTATCTTTTTATCTTCTATCCGGTTTCTTCTCTGTTTTTTCTGTGGCTTTCATTCTATCATGTTCTCTTTTCCTGTGGGAAAAAATCTTTTTTTCTCTCTTTTAAGCTTATTTAAGGTAGCCTTTGTATACTGATCCCATCACAAGGAGGTGAACATTATGATCTATTTGATAATCCCCGCATATGAGCCGAATGAAAAGCTGATCCGTCTGCTACAGTCTCTTGCTTCTGAGAAGGATCTGTATCCCATCGTGGTAAACGACGGCAGCTCCCGGGAGGCTCTTCCCATTTTTCACCAGGCGGCAGATTATGCTGAAATATTGACCCACCCCGTCAACCGCGGAAAAGGCGCCGCTCTCAAAACCGCATTTTCTCATATCCAGACACTGGAGAGATCCGGTTTTGTCGTGACGGCAGACGCAGACGGTCAGCATACCAGAGAAGACATCCTGCGTGTTGCCCGGATCTGTCAGAGCCATCCGGAGGCCTTCGTTACCGGCGTCCGGGAATTTAAGGGCAAGGTTCCTCTAAAAAGCCGTGTAGGAAACACCCTCACAAGGCATGTGTTTTATCTGGTTACCGGCACAAAGCTTTCGGATACCCAGTGCGGCCTGCGAGGATTTCCGGTCTCCATGCTTTCGTTTTTGAAGGCCATTCCCGGCAACCGTTACGAATACGAAATGAATATGCTTTTGGAGGTGATCGGCACCTATCCCCTGGAAACGGCTCCCATCGAAACTATCTACATAGAAGATAACCGCTCTTCCCACTTTCATCCCGTAAAAGATGCTTTTCGGATCTATCGGGAGATCCTGAAGTTCTGTGCGTCCTCTCTGATCTCTTTTTTGATCGACTACCTGGCGTACACCTTCCTGCTGCTGGTGCTTTCTCCCATTGCCTCCACCGCCGCTGCCCTGATGGGCGCCAATATCACCGCACGGTGCATCAGCGGTTACGCAAATTACAAGATGAACCGGCATCTGGTATTCCGAGATACTTCCGGGAGAAACACACTGGGAAAATACATTCTGTTAGCCGTCGGAATCCTGGCTTTCAACAGTTTTCTGCTGCTGGCTTTCCATCAGCTCGGTTTTGAGAATCTGTACCTCTTAAAGCTTCTTGTTGAAGTCCTGTGTTTTTCGGTCAGCTGGCTGGTACAAAAGCATTACATTTTTTCAAAAAAAAGAGAGAAAAAGGAGGAATTTACCTATGCATTTAAAGAAACTGCTTAAAAAACCCGTCCTGTTTGCGGTCATCGGAGCTGTTACCATCCTGTCCATGAATTCTTATGCGCTCCTGAAAACCTTTAAGATCGCGCAGGTTTCCGCCTACGTGGGAGAATCCGGATCTTCTGCTTCCCAGAGCAGCATAACGGACAGTTCCGGATCTTCCGGGCAGGATACCTCCTCGGCTGTCGTTTCGGATACCTCGTATTCCGACGAAAACATTCAGATCAGTCTGGAAACCCTGACCACAAATGACACCACTGTCTATGTGGCTGACATCCAGGTCAGTTCTCCTGAATACCTGAAAACGGCGCTGGCACAAAATGCCTTCGGGCGAAATGTCACAGCGACCACCTCCACCATCGCTTCTGAAAACAATGCCATTTTAGCGATTAACGGAGACTACTACGGGGCCAATGATTCCGGATACGTGATCCGAAACGGAGAGCTTCTTCGCAATACGGTACGGAGCGGAGACACCACCGAGGATCTGGCCATCTATGAGGACGGAAGCTTTCAGATTATTGATGAAGCCGAAGTCAGCGCAGAGAAACTGGTCTCCGACGGCGTGGTAAACCTTCTCGCCTTCGGCCCCGCTTTGATCGAGGATGGCGAGATCTCCGTATCTCCCTCCGATGAAGTAGGAAAAGCCATGTCGGAAAATCCCCGAACCGCTATCGGGATCATTGATGAAACCCATTATATTATCGTAGTATCTGATGGCAGAACCTCTGAAAGCGCCGGTCTTTCCCTCTATCAGCTGGCTCAGGTCATGGAAAGCTACCAGGTACAGACCGCTTATAACCTGGACGGAGGAGGTTCCTCTACCCTCTACTTTAACGGAGAAGTCATAAACAAGCCCACCACCAATGGCAACAGCATTCAGGAAAGAAAAGTGAGTGATATCGTGTATATCGGATACTGATCACGCTTTCTGCGGGCAGGCTTCTTTGCAGGCAGCCGCCCGCCTCCCCTGACACAGGTATTTTTTAGAACCATAGAATCACTTAGAAAGGAAGGTGACCACCTTGTATACCTCAGATCCCAACAAACAACGACACCAAAAAACAGCCGTCTTGTTTCTGGCACTGTCCGTTTTCTGTGTTGCTCTCACACTGATCTATGAACAGTTCAGCTATGGCCAGTTCTCCCCCTATATGCGGCTGATGTTTCTGATCCCGCTTCTTCTGGGAACAGTTCCCGCGCTGATCCGAAGCAGATTTCGGATCCCCTACCGCCCGAATGCCTCTTCCACTTATTTCTGGAACATGGCCATTGCCCTCTTTTTAAACGGCTGTCTGATCAAAAGCATCATAGAAATCTCCGGCCGTTTCACCAGTTATGACCGGATGTACTGGATCGGCGGAACCATCTGTATCGCAGCCAGCCTGCTGCTGTCTCTCCTTTCCTTTCGCCCGAAGAAAAGAAAAAAAGCAGGCGAAGATTCCCCGGCCTTCCATTCTCTGGCCAAGTGATCCCCTCCTGCCGGCATCTCCTGCCATATCCCGGCTGCCAATTGACCGGCGCCGGGATATGGGCATGCCTTCTCTTTGTTAGACATAGGGCAGCAGTCTTTCATATCCTTCCTCTTTCATACGCTCCTTGGGAATAAACCGGAGAGCTGCCCCGTTGATGCAATATCGTAGTCCTCCCTCTTTTTGGGGACCGTCCTCAAACACATGGCCCAGATGGCTGCCGCCTTCCCTGCTTTTTACTTCTGTTCTTTGCATTCCGAAGGAGAAATCCCCCCTGTACTCCATGGCATCCGTGGTGATCCCCTTGGTAAAGCTTGGCCATCCACATCCGGCATCAAACTGATCCGCCGTAGAAAACAGCGGCTGTCCGGTTACAATATCCACATAAATCCCTTCTTGTGTGTGATGGAGATAACAACTGCTTCCCGGTTTTTCTGTTGCCGCCTCCTGGGTCACTTCATAGGCCTCCCGGGACAGCTTCTGTCTTAATTCTGTCCGGGAAGGTACTTCTTCTCCCGGATAAAGGGCCTTTTGTGCCTCCGAAAGCCCGATATGGCAATAGCCTTCCGGATACTTCCTCAGATAATCCTGGTGGATCTTTTCTGCCGGTATGAAGTGCCGCAGCTCTTCCAGTTCTACTACCGTCTTTCTTCCCTCTGTCCGTTCCACATAGGACAAAAATGCTTCCGCCACCCGCCGGTCTTCTTCCCTAACATAATAGATCCCCGTGCGGTACTGGGTTCCCACATCGTTCCCCTGGCGATTCAGGGAAAACGGATCGATCACTCTCAGATATCTGTCCACTATCTCTGCCAGACTGATCTGGTGTACATCATATACCAGCTTCACCGTCTCTGCGTGGCCGGACTGTGACAGTTGTCTGTAAGAAGTCTGTTCTTTGTTTCCGTTGGCATATCCCGTCTCTGTGTCCAGGATTCCCCTGACTCTTTGATAATAGGCCTCCACTCCCCAAAAACACCCGCCTGCCAGATAGATTTCCCGTCGTTCCATTTTGTCACCTCTCTCTTCTTTTCCCTGTTTTTCGTTTTTCTCTTTCAGAATACCACAGGTCTTTTCAAAAATCATACTTCCCTGTCAGATTTTTTTGACACAGACTCTCCCCTTTGACACAGCAGGGGCAGGTATCCACTCGTTCAAGTGGTACCTGCCCCTGTTTGTACATGGCCATCGTCCGGGGATGCTTTCCTGTCATACATCCGGTCTGCACGCCCCGTTTCCGCCTGCCTCTTTTCCTTCAACGACAACCTCTTCCCTGCCGTCTCGGAAAAGTGCCGCGGAATTTATCTGGCTTTTTTTCTTTTCTTGGAAGCTGCAACTGCCAGTGCTGCCACAGCCAGTCCCATTGCACCTGCATAGGTAGCTACATTTGCAGTATCTCCCGTTTTTACGCTGCCCGCTTTCGTTGTTTTTACCGGTTTGGCAGGCTTGTCTGTACCGGGCTTTGTCGGCTTGTCTGTGCCGGGCTTCGGATCCGGTTTCGGCGGATCCACCGGTGTCTCTTCCTCCACCAGCTTATACTCGTAGATGATCAGCTGCTTTTCCTCTGTCACCTTTCCGGTGATCGGATCTGTCTTGGGATCTACCTTCCGTTCTGTCAGCACATAGGTCTTTCCGTTCTTGGTCAGTTTCTTGGGCTGGAAGGTCTCGTCTGTTGTGTCATA
This sequence comes from Suipraeoptans intestinalis, assembly GCF_034091795.1. Taxonomy (NCBI): domain Bacteria; kingdom Bacillati; phylum Bacillota; class Clostridia; order Lachnospirales; family Lachnospiraceae; genus Suipraeoptans; species Suipraeoptans intestinalis. The sequence continues at coordinate 9,382 of NZ_JAXFXH010000028.1, forward strand.
CGCCGTTCCCACCTGGGTCCCGGGCTTCTTTACGATATAGTTGCCGTCGGCATCTTTCTCCTGTACCGCCGGATTTTCCAGCACTTCCTCTGTTCCCTCGATGATATACTTCACTACGACCTCGCCGCCTTTCTTGGGAGCATAGTCGTAATTGATCACCTGGTGCTCTTCGGTTACTTCCCCTTCTGCCGGAGAAGTATTCACCGTCGTCTTTTCTCCGTTGGGATCCTTGGCTGACGGATAGTCTCCGTTTGGTTTTACATCTGTAGATACCAACTCATAGACTTTTCCGTCCTCATCGGTCAGCTCCTTGGGAAGCAGGGTCGGATCTGTCTTTGCAGACTCCGGCACGCTGTAAGGTGTTCCCACATACTGATCCTTTACCAGATCCTTATTTGGCTGCAGCTTGGTGGATGTTCCCTGGATATAGTAGGCAACCTCTACCGGCTCTCCTTTTTCCTTTGACAAGATCACACCGACTCTTTCCGGTTCTGTCGGAAGCAGGCCGTTGGTGGTCACTGCAAAAGAGTTCCATGCAGCCTTCTTTTCGATCTCGTCCGTCCTCTTTGGCTTGCCTTCCAGAAGCAAAGATGCGTCTACCTCTGTTTCCTTCGGCGCCGTCATGTCGAACGTCAACGTGATATCCTGACCCTTAACCCATTTGATCCCGTCTTTGAACTCCAGCTTGAAGCTGCGTACCTTTGCCCAGTCGTCAGCCGTCCAGCCTGCGGTATCCTTGGTCCATCCGGGAGCCTGAGCGCCTGCCGGATCCTCATGCGTGTAAGCCCCCTTCGGATAGCTCACCGTTCCGTACAGATCTGCCCTTTCCGGATTCTGCACCGTGCTGTAATATACGTCGATCTTATCTTCCCATTCCTTCGGCAGCTTGACTGCTCCCTTCAGGGTAGGAGTAAAGGCGCTTTCCCGGTTGGTTCCGTCCACGATCCCAAGATCGCCGGTTCCCGGAAGCACGTCCATGAAGCCCATCTTAAAGATGTCTTTTCCTGTCGTGTTGGTCATCTCCAGCTTGTAGCTAATGTCTTTTCCCGGAGTCGTATATCCGAAAGTGGAATAATCGCTGTCCAGGCTTCCTTTTACGTACTTTTTGATCTTCAGGTCGTCTCTGGAATACTTCACATACTCCGCCTGTACCTTGGCACGCTTCTGGGTGCTGTCTCCATTGTTATCAATGTCACTTGCGTCTACCTCAATCGTCACGTTGCTTGCGTCGGTCTTCAGCTCTGTATCTGTCGTGCTTGTTCCATATGCGATCAGAGGCAATTGATCCGGTGAATTCTTTGAAATCGTCACATCAAAGTACAGTTCCAGACGCTCTGCCGGAAGGATACTGTCTACATCCCAGACAGCCTTTACCAGCTGCTGTCCGCTTCCCTGGTAATCCTCGTCCAGGATTTCAAGCTTTCCTGTCAGGTCTTTCTTTACTATTCCGGCCCGACCGGACATCAGGGTATATACTGCCGATCCGTCTCCCTTCACAGTCACGCCCAAAGGAAGCAATACCGTGGTGCTGATATCTTTTCTCAGCGCCGCATGGGATGTGCTGTAATCATTCAGCCATACCTGTACCTTGTTATCTCCTGTTTTTACAACATTCCCATCTTTTTCAACGAAAGAAACCGTACCTCTGACGGTAGGTGCTTCCGCCTCTTTCTGCACAATAACTGCTGTACGCTTTCCGGTCGTGGTCTTCTCATCTCCTCCGGTCCTGCGAATCACGGTTCCATCTGCCAGGGTCGCTACAAAGGATGGCTTCCACCACACTTCTGCTTCTGCCCCTTTTTCGATAGTAAAAATAGTCTGTGTTTGAAGATGCACTCCTCCAAAAATAGGGCTCTTGTCCTCATTTTCGTAGGCAACGGTGTAGCTGACCACCTTATCTGTATCAGCCAGTCCCAGATCCTGACGGCTTATCTGTACATTCCCCTGTACTTTATTGTCCGTCTTGTTCCAATCCACCACAGCGCTCTTCGTGCTTCCGTCTTTCAGGGTCACTGTGACTGTTGCCTTTGGCAGTTCGCGAAGCTTGTCTATTCCCATGGACGAATGATAGTAAGAATTCGGTACAAAAACGGTGACTGCACCAAAGTTCAGTTTATCACTGTCAAAGGTATATTCTTTCACGATCTTCTTATATCCATCACTAAGAACTTTTTGTATATCCCATTTGCTGCTGTCCAGCGTGGCTCCATTCGCATCCGTAAGAACCTCGTCTGTCCGCAGCCCCACGAAATACTGATCATGAAATCTCAAACGTTCAATATCCGTCACTGCCGGGTTTGGATTCATATTTTGAGTGTTTCCGACGTTCCCCATTCCATCAGCCGGACCGTATACCACTGGCGGGAAATAACCGCCGTCTCCTGATGTCAGCGGTACTCCTGTCGGCGCTACGACTGCATTGGCTGCGTTACTGTTTGTATTTTCCAGCTTCTCATGCAGACTCGTAGAAGACAATTTTGCCGTGTTTGGAATCTTTGTGTACTTGTCGATCGTGCCATCCGTTTTGGTCACCACTTCCATTTCTGCCGTAAACAAAGACTCTTTTCCCTGCTGTTCCGCTAAAGTCGGCGCCTTAAAGGTCCACTTGATAGTGTCGCCGTTCGTTTCCGTATTGACAGCCGCTCCCGTTGAAGAGGTGGAAGTAGCGCTGACATAGGACAGTCTGGAGTCCAGCTTGTCTTCGATGACGATATCTGCACCCGGCTTCATGTAGATTCCGCCGGTAGCCGGAAGTGTCACCTCTGCCTTGATCTTCCATACCACGTTATCTCCCGGACGCGCCGCATTCAGCGTATGGTCATGCTCCACGTACAGATACTCTTTTCCAATGCTCTGTGCGTAAGCAGCCTTGACATTGACTATCGCTTCCTCGCTTTGTGCCAGTCCTACGTTTGCTTCACTGGTCAGCATTGCAACTGCCGGCAGCTTGGTGTCGTTGGGTGTGATCCCGTTCTTTGTCGTAATCCCGATGCTGACTTTTCCGGAAATCCCGGTTTCAAGCTTGGGGAAGGTATATGTCAGCGTCCTTGCGCCTTCACTATATTCAGGTACTACGCCGGCGATCGCCAGATCCTCCACCGGGGTCTGCAGATCGTAAAACTCTGTTGCTTCTCCCGTGGGAAGCTGTACCTTTAATGTTGTGTTTCCCTGAAACTTCTCCTGGATACTTTCCTGTGAACCGGCGATCTTAACATCCAGTTCATACACCCCCGTAGCTCCGGATTTGATATCGGGCGTCTTGCTTGTCAGCGTCAGATCTATGTTGGCATCTCCTTTTGCAAATGCTATTGTTCCGGGGAACATCCCGACTACACAAAGCACTGCTGCCAACACTGCCGCCACACTCGTCCGAAATCGTTTTTTCCGATTGTGTTTTGAGCTCATGTTTTCTCCTCCTTATTCAATGAACCTGCTTTTTGTTCAGATGCGTCCACACTTTCCGTTCTTTCAACCGTTCTCTTCTGTCACTATCGATCTGTCTCTGCTTCTCCGTGCAAACGTATCCATTGGAATCATAGCAGATACGCCTACATTTGTCTATTATTTTTCCTACTCGCGCGATATGTTTTTTGTTTTTTCTTTGTTTTTTTGATTTTTCTTTTTATTTTTTCTGAAACATCATTCAGAACTTGCATTTTTCCAAAATTTTTCCCTTTCACAGACTATCGTCAACTTTCCTGCCACATTAGAAAAGAGACCGGGTACAGGATTGCTGTTCCTGTGCCCGGCCTTCTTTTTACTCTTCAAAAGCTGTCGTTTTTGCTGCGCCTAGCGTTGCTGCCGCTCTGTACTTCCGTGTTTTCTCCCCCCTTTCTACTGCTTTTACTGGTTGGTACTTTGTCCGTCCTGCGGCCTTTGTCCACCCATACTTCCCGGTCCTCCGTTTCCGCCGGGCTGCTGCCCCATATTGCCGCCTCGTCCTCCGGGCTGCTGACTGCCTTCTCCATAGATCAACGTATCCAAAGTCACTTCTGTGGAACCGGAACCGGCGGTAACGGTGTAGGTGGACCCCTGTTCCAGCCCTTCTGCGCTGATCACCACGCTGCTGTAAGCCTTCTTGGCAGTGAAAGAAGCTACCTCATTTCCGTTTTGATCCTTTACCGTGATAGCGGAGCCTGCTTCCTGATTCCCTACATTCAGGAGAATGCTTCCCTGGGTGGAACTGCTTCCAAAGTTTTGTGCCATTCCCGAAGATCCTGTCACAACCACGGTTCCTCCCGTCACGACAGCCTCTCCCGCGTAATCCAGCCCTCCATTCCCATCATTTGTAGGACCCGATACATAGACTTCTCCGCCGGATATCTCAATGGCTCCGTTGGAATCCAGGCCATCTCCCGACGCATCCACACTTGTGACTCCGCCGGAAATACGAATAGACACATCCTGCGCGGCGTCGCCTCCAAATCCTCCCTGGGAAGACGTACTTCCATCGGTTGCGTTAAGTCCGTCATCGGTGGATGTTACATCTACTTTTCCTCCGGAAATATCGATCAGCGCTGATTCCATTCCCTCTGTGCTGGATGTCACTTCTACGGTTCCGCCTACGATCTGGATTTTTTGGGTCCCTTTTATTCCATCATCTGCCGCCGATATCTGGATCTCTCCGCCTTCTATATACACAAATCCTAGCGAGGTATCTTCCGTATTTTCTGAATGGATCCCATCCGTATCCGATTGTATACGGATCTTCCCGTCTGCGATCCGTACACTGTTTTTCCCGGAAAGTCCCTGCTTGGCGCTGTCAATGGTGTAACTGCCGGAGGTAATTGCCAGATCATCCTTCGATACGATCCCGTGTCCATATGCATCCTGGATAGTCAGGCTTCCCTGCCCGTTTAAGGTCAGATCCTCCTTGGAAAAGATCGCGCCATCTACGTTATTGTCATCTGTCTGAACAAATTCTCCTGTTACCTTTAAGGTATTTTCACTTCCTTCTGCCAATGTGACAAACACCTTATCTGCCTGCTTGATATAGATGGGCGCGCTGGAAGCATTGGAAATAGATACTCCGTCCAAAACGATCTGTACCTTTGCGGTGTCTTCTACCTCCACCTGTATCTGTCCATCCGACAGGGTTCCGGATACCAGATACGTTCCTTCCTCCGTGATCCGGATGATGTTGCCCTCCACCGTCACGCCTTCTCCTTCTGCCGTAGAGTCTGCATCCGACAACTGCACTTTTGTAGCAGAAGCTTCATCATAAGTGGAATCCAGGTCCCTCTCGGTAAACATGGTATCGTCTGTCGTTCCTGTCTCTGTCGTGCTGCTCTGCTCCTGTGTGGTCGCTGCCGCCTGGCCCAAGCCGGACGACAGCTTACTGCACCCCACTGTTCCTATACTCAATGCTACAATGATCGCCATTGCTGCTAATACCTGTCTTTTCATGGGTCTTCCTCCTTTTTCTGTTCCATGGTCCCGTCATGTTTATCTGATCGTTTCGGCAATTCCTTGTCTTTTCCTTTCTTCCTTCCATTCCCTGCCGGCTTCTGTTTTTACGTTTCTTGCTTTCATTTTTCTTAGGCTTCCTTTCTGCCTCCTTCCTACAGCCCTTCACTTAGCATCTCCGGGCGGTTTAATCGGATCTCCAGATTTCCGTTTCTGCAGCGCAGCGCATCAATCAATTCTTTTTCGCTGCTTTTGTCTTTTAACCGTATGTCATAGCTGATCCGGAACAAGCTGCCCATATTGGTAGTCCTTACCCCATTTAGCTTATAACGCTTTGTATATTTCTTTAATGTGTCTTCAAACACTTCCGTATAATCCAGATTTTCCGGGATGGTAATATGAAGCGTTTTTTCCAGACTGCCCTGCCCCAGTTCTCCCAGTCCCAGCCTGGTATAAAGGATCCACACCACTCCCATCAGTCCGGCGAACAAAACGCCATATCCCAGATATCCCATTCCGGTTGCCAGCCCCGTACTCATGGCCAGGAAGATTGCCCCGATCTCTTTGGCTGTCCCCGGTACGGAACGGAACCGGACCAGACTGAAGGTTCCTGCTACCGCCACTCCTGCTCCCACGTTTCCGTTGACCAGCATGATCACCATGCAGACCACCGCCGGGATCAGCGCCAGAGTCAGTACAAAGCTTTGTGTGTACCTGCTTCTGTATGTGTAGACACCTGCCAGAAATATTCCAATGAAAAGGGAAACTACCACACAGCTCAGATAATTTATCGGCGTGATGACCTGTGTCGTCCCTGTATCAAATACCCCCTGAAAAATTGTTTCATACATGATTGTTTCTCCTTCCCTGCATCTGCATCAACGTCTGAAATGCATGTCCATACTTTGAAAAAGACGTTTTATATACCTGTTGTTCTGTCAGTACCTCTACCAGCCAAAGCGGGATCGCCCCCGATGTCTTTACCTCCATTAACGAATATCCTTTTGGCAAAAGCTCGTATCCGTACACCGTTTTTTTCAGATCCATGTCCCTCGTTCTCCACAAAATGTTCTGATCAAAGGTCACACGAAGATCCGAGTCTTCAAAGGACGCATGCGCCTCTCTGTCATAAGCCAGGAACATGCTTGGCCTCAACGACCGGTAAAACTCCTTGAAATAGTCCAATTCGTGTCCTACCTGGGATTCTTCCGGCAATTGCTTTCCGCGGAGCATATAATCCATGGCTTCCTTTTCCTGCAGGCAGATCCGTCTTTTATATACGATGGATTGGAATTTCTTTTTCAGTTCCAGAAATACCGGAGACTCTTCCGAAGCCAGACAATAGCTCCGCATTCGCAGCTTTTCCTTGTAAACCGGCTTTTCCATGGATTCCCGGATCAGGATATAGCTTGGCGTATCAAAATAAATATTCCGTATGGTGTGCCTTCCATATTGATCCGGCTTCATCCCACCGGCCGCCATCCTTGCCTCTATGGCTTCTCTTTGCCTTTTATTTACCAGATACTTGATTTCATATCGTTCAAACATTTTTTGGTATTCCATTTGCCTCTCCCCTTTCCTTTCTTGTCTACAGTCTGTATTCTAAAAGGCGAAACTAAAATCAACTTTAAATCAAAAAAACTTTTTTCTGTTTGCTCCCGGACAGATCCGCCTGTCCTTTTTCCACGAAAAAAAAGGACAGAGATGTTACTCTCTGCCCCTGCTTTTCAACGCTCCCAAACAACGGCGGCGCCTTATGTCCCGCCCTGTTGGATTTTATTCTGTTGGATTTCATTCTGTTCGTTTTTGATCAGCGTTTCCTTCGTTTGATAAAAAAGACTACAACCCCTGCTACCACGGCACACAACATCAGGGCCAGGTAGACTCCATAGTGATTGGTGTCTCCCGTCTTTACCACACCGGTCTTCTTTCCCATGCCGGCCTTCTTTCCTGTCGTCTTACCGGCAGGCACGGCGGTTGAAGCACTGTTTCCTGTCCCCGGCTTGTCCACGGAAGGATCGGAGGGGTCATCTCCCTTTCCGATCATGTAGGTCGTCCAGCCTCTGCTGGGCGGGATATTATAGGTGGTTCCGTCCACCGTCACCACTGTATACTCCGATCCCTCTGCCGGAAGCAGTTCTGCCCTGACATGATAGGTTCCTGATGCCGAAGGAGCAGACTCTAACTGGCGTCCCGGTTTTCCGTCCTCATCTTCATAGTAGGTCATGACAAATTTCAGCTGATCCTGCGGAACTTCCTTGTCGCCCACATACGCATGGAAATATGGCGCCAGATCATATGCGGTTCCATTTGCCGGAAAGATCTCATCATAAGCCCGGCTGACGATGGTGGCATAATGTCCTCCGTACCAGTCTACGTACATGGAATTCAGCAATGCCAGTCTCTGCGCTGCCTTTTCCTCCTCGGTCGCCGGCTGATAATCACTGGGCTTTCCGGTCAGACGGTTCAGGATGGCTCTTGCCGCAAAGTCCATGCCCTCCTCATTCGGTCCTACGTAAATGGTGTTACCGGAAACGGTTCCTTGTTTTACCTTCTCGTCGTTTACGATCACGATCACATTCTTGTAGTAGGATGTTACCACTTTTTTTCCAATGTAGGTGGCTGCCGCCGTGGATTCCTCCGTGGGAACCACCTTGCCTTCCGCATCTCTGGTCAGCCTAAAATAGGTATCCTTCGGCGGAGGCGCAACGCCTATGCCGGATTCTTTGGATTCTGCTTCCACGGTGGTAAAGTTGAAGTAGTGCTTCGTTTCTTTAAACGGTTCCAGGCTTTGGATATGTTCTACATATTTCTTTGCCAGTTCTTCAAATTTCCCCTGCTCTTCTGCCGTGAAGCCTTCTCCCGTGATCACGATGGCTTTATTGTTGTAGTAGACTGCCGCCCCCCAGTAATTGGCATCATCATTGTTTACCAGATCCGTTTTCTTAAAGCGGATCTCAAAGGCTTTGGATTTCTCGCTGACAGGCTTGCCTGTTTCCTTGTCAAAAGCCTTCACCGTCACCGTATAGGAGCCTGCCTTGGTGGGCGCTTCCTCGCTGTCATAATCCTGGGAGATCGTGTCGGTGTACGGGATCTTCCCGGTGTAATGCACTTCTATCGTATATTCCTTATCGTAATCTACGCTGTAGGTCACCTTTGCCGGCTTCCCGTCATACTCTTTGGATTCTGCTTCCAGTGTAATCCTGTCTTCCAGTTCAATGGTATAGCTTCCCGTCTGTGTAGCCGGGCCGTAGGTATCGTTGCCGCTGAAAACGGCTGTTACGGTGTAGAGACCTGCCTTGGACGGGATTCCCTGTACCGGCGTTCCAAACGCGTCCGTATATTCCAGCGTCAGCGCATCCCCCAGCTGATCCCCTGTCGTTTCCTTATCTCCCTTCCGGACAATGAAGTATTCCTTCATATCCTTTCCGGTATCCGACTCGTAAAACTTGTCCGCATAGGTCTGGAAAAACAGGTTGGTGGTATTGGATTTCCCCGCAATGCTGCGCCGAAGAGCCTCCTTACACACCTCACAGAAGGGATTCTGCTTCCCTAAAAACTGCATTTTACAGTTCTTGCCCGGATGATACCAGCCGTTTCCTCCGTCTGTGTATTCATAAACACCCACATGATTTTTCCCGACAAATCTGGACCATTTCACCTTTGCAGGATCCGACTCCTGCGTCATGTTAACGCGGTCTTCCGTGGCATAAGACGGGCCTGCCCAATACTCGTCTGCCAGGCTGGCAATCATATGCCCCATCTCGTGTACCATGATCTCCAATGCGCTGTCTGCCAGGGATGCCGCACAGATTGTTCCGCCGCTTCCTCCGTATACGGTGGAATTCACGATCAGCATATTGTGATCTGCTGCCGGAAGCTTTTCTGCCTGCAGGGCATTCATCTTCTTCTCGCCCTCACTGCCTTCTTCCATTCCCAGAAGCCGCTGCATTCCATACAGCCAGTACCTGGCGCCGAAATACGTCTCCTTTGGATCTGCATCCGCCTCTTCCTTGGTCTTTGCCTGATCCCCCTTTGCCCCGGAGTCCTTTGATACCGTCCCCAGCGCATAGATCTTTATGGTGTCCCTGAATTCGTCAAAGGGAGAGGTCTCCATCACATAGTCTGCCGTCTTTTTGGCTTCTGTGTAGAATTTGTCCTGCTCTTCTGCCGTAAATCCGTCTCCAAAGACCAGCAGCACAAACGCATCTGCATCCGGAACGGAAGCGTCGCCGTATACCAGCTTTAATTCTCCTACTTCCTGTCCTTTGATCTCCGGCGCCGCCTGAGGCGTACCTGCCGTCTCCTCCGCTGCTTCCCGGCCCACCCGGTTTTCTTCCTGAATATGGGAATGCGCTCCCATATACTCTCCCGGAAGCACCTGAGCGCCTTCTGCGCCGCCTTGGGCCGATGTGTCGCCGGCGGGAAGCTGTCCCGGATCCTGCGCCTCCTCCTGGTCGGTAACAGGAGCCTTTTCTTCCGCAAGGGTCCCTATTGCTCCCACCGGTGACAGGCACATACACAGCACCAGCAGAAATGCGGTTGCAGAAGCCATGCATTTTCTGTAACTCCATTTCTTTTTCATTCTGTCATCCTCCTCGCTGTTCTAGTAATCTTCTATGTATTATCATAAGAAATTTTTCCTTGGTTTGTCAATTGATAAACCATACAATTTCCGACACATCCTGTTGTACAGGAGATCTGTTTTCTCAGATCACGTCCACCGCCTCCCGGATGTGCTTCACTCCGATTACTTCGATTCCGTCCGTCTCTCCCAGAGACTGTTTGACCACCCAGGGTACGATACAGGTCTGAAAGCCCAGCTTTTTGGCTTCCTGGATTCTCTGCTCCGGCATGGTCACAGACCGAACCTCACCTCCCAGTCCCACCTCTCCGAACGCTACCGTTTTTTCCGGTATCGGAAGGTTCTTATAGCTGGAAAACACAGACAGGACGATCCCCAGGTCGGCCGCCGGCTCATTCAGCCGGATCCCTCCTGCAATATTTACATAGGCGTCATAGCCGGACAGCGGCAGATTCATTCTCTTTTCCAGAACCGCCATCAGCAGATTGACACGGTTATAATCCAGTCCCGCCGCCGTCCTTCTTGGCATCCCGAAATTCGTCCGGCATACCAGTGCCTGTATCTCCAGAAGGACCGGTCTTGTTCCCTCCATTGCACACACTACCACGGAGCCGGAAGCCATTTCCGCCCTTCCGCTCAGCATGAATTCGGAAGGATTCTCTACCTGGATCAGGCCCTCCCGGCGCATCTCAAACACTCCAATCTCATTGGTGGAGCCGAAACGATTTTTCACTCCCCGCAGGATCCGGTAGGAGGCATGTCTGTCTCCTTCAAAATACAGCACCGTATCCACCATATGTTCCAGCACTCTCGGTCCCGCCACCGTTCCTTCCTTCGTCACATGTCCTACGATAAACACGGACACATCCAGCCCTTTTGCCAGCTGCATCAAAATATTGGTGGATTCCCTCACCTGGGAAACACTGCCCGGAGCAGAGTTTACCTCTTCACTGTACATGGTCTGGATAGAGTCGATGACCACCATGTGTGGCCTTCCGCCCTCGATCAGCTCCCGGACAGCTTCCAGGTTGGTTTCACAGGCCAGATATAAAGAGGAAGAAAAAGTTCCCATACGGTTGGCCCGCAGACGGATCTGATGCAGGGATTCTTCTCCCGAAATATAGAGGATCTTTTTCCCTGCCGCCGAAAGCTTCTGACATACCTGCAGAAGCAGCGTCGATTTTCCGATCCCCGGATCCCCTCCCACCAGTACCAGAGACCCCTGCACGATCCCGCCTCCCAGTACCCGGTCCAGCTCGCTTAAGCCCGTTTGTGTGCGCTTTTCTTCTCCCTCTGGGATATCCGTCAACGCCATGACTCTGGTGGACGGCCTCTCTTTTTTTCTTCCCTGCCCGGATACCGGAACCACTTCTTCCACCATGCTGTTCCATTCCTTGCAGGCAGGACACTGCCCCACCCATTTTGTTGATTCATATCCACAGTTCTGACAGAAATATACCGTCTTTTTCTTTGCCATACTCCCTCCAATAAATAATTATCCACCCGCATAGCGGGTGGTTTTTCAGTTTCGGGCATAGCCCTAATACCACTAGCCACGCACAAGTGCGTTCTCTTATTGGCCTGCCAGCCACGCGTGGGTTTACTTGCTACCCGTAAACGGGTCTCTTGG